>JAFDHO010000107.1:1443-15077 GCA_019308745.1 Deltaproteobacteria bacterium | reverse complement strand
CAACCTTATCGCCTCCACCCGCACAAAGTCAGGGCTAAGAGTTCAATGTGAACTTGATCTCAACAAATATCCAAAAGGGCTAAAGGTTACAGATCAAGACATGAAAAAACTTCAGATTACTCCCCACAAATTCCATGGTGAATGGAACTACACAATTTCACCGCGGGGATGATAGATGTTACAGTTATTCTTTAACGACTCCTTAGGCCCTTAGGTGGCTTGCACCGCCGCACTCCGGTCTCGTCCTCCTGAAGAGTTCATCTGGAGGCATTGGATTCCCTTGAAGGCAATAAGTAGGAAAGGAACGATAGATGCCAAGTGTATTCATCACGGGTAGTAATAGGGGCCTGGGTTTGGAGTGGGCCAGGCAGTATGCGGCAGAAGGATGGAGTGTCTATGCCACGTGTCGTCACCCTGAAGAGGCCCATGCATTACGTGAAGGTGAGTTGCTTTTCCCTGCTTCAGAATTTCAAGAGGTCTTCGGGGACCGAGGCCTCCTCTGGCCAGTCGTCAGGGATGATCTGGCCGGGTCTTTCATTCAGACTCTGTTTCAGTTGGTCCAATCGTGCCCTTTTGAATTCTTCCCTGGGCTCCTTGGGGATCCTGCCGCTGAGCACGGATTCGGAGCGCAGCCTTCTTCCCAGGGTCTTTTCCATCAGGGTCCCCAGTTCCAGGACCCTGTCAATGTCAATACCGCCCAGATCTATGCCCATCTCATCGAGCATGACGCACATGTCTTCCAGGGAGACCAGCCCCACAATGTTAGGGTCACGGTAATAGTAGGAGCCTGTCCCGGGTACCGGCGTCCTGTCCAGGAAATTGGCCGGCTGCCCGCCGATTCCGCCCAGGGTGCCCTCGAATATGTCCACACCTGCCTGGAGTGCCGCCATCACGTTCGCGAGACCCCAGCCCCTGGTCACATGAAAGTGGGCCACATGAAGGTCGCTGTTTGGCAATTCATCCAGGACCATGGAAAAATAGCGATAGACCTGGTCCGGAGGCGCTGAACCATCATGATCAGCATGTTCGATATCGTCGGCGCCAATGCTCAACCATCTCTTGGTAAACTCTATGGCGTCTTCCAGTCTGGTGGGGCCCGATATAGGGCTTCCCCAAATCGTGCTTACCGTACCGCACATCTTTATGCCCGCATCCTTACACTTCTTTATGCACCGTTCGGCCTCTTTCCAATACTGGGGGAGTGTGGTCCCGCTGTTGGCAAAATGGTGCTGTTCGTCCGTGGATACCATCATCAGTACCCTGTCCGGACCGTATCCTTTCTCCCTGAACTCAATCGCTCGGTCCACGGCACTCTCTCGAATGGTAATAGCGGTCCACTCAATGGACTCCGGGTCAATGCCTCTCTTACGGAGTCTCTTGTGGAATATATCGGAACGGATGCCTTTAAGGACCTCTTCGGCATCCTTGAATTGGGGCATGACCCGGGGATTTCCCAGGTTGGTCGCCTCGATCCTTTTGAGTCCGGCGAAGGCAAGCTCTTGCAGGTAATAGATCTTCGCCTCCGTGGGGATCCAGCACTCTTCGTGTTGGAATCCGTCTCGGACCGTAATATCTCCCAACCTGACCTTTGAAGGCATAGAAGAATGTATGTCAAAGAGATTGTATTTGTCCATCCAAGTACTCCTTTCATCCTATGCGGAACTCAATCCGTATGGAGCCTGAAGTCGGGGACCCTTTGCTCCAGCATGGCCGTCAATCCTTCCATAAACCGCGGGTCCCTGTAAAGGCGCGCATCCGCTTCCATCTCCTGTTCCACGAAAAGCCCCTCATTGAACTCGGATTCCTCATAGGAGTCAAATAGCTCGTTCAGGGCCTCGATAGACTGGGGTGCCAGAGGTCTCCCGAGCTTGTCTATCTCCCCCCTTACTTCTCCAAGGGGCTTCCCCCAAATATGGGAATAGTTATCCGGGTTCGACCTTCTTTGCACTTCAAGATCCACATCTTCTTTCGGCGCAAGGACATTTGTGCCGGCATGATCTCTTTTTGGGATTTCGCTTACAGGGCAGGTAGCCACGTGTAAGGCCCTGGGCAACAAAATCCTGCCTGTCAAATCCTCGTGGTGTTGCAGGGCTTCGAGGTATTGCCTCTTATCGGAATCCGGATTATCAGTGCGCTTTCGCTTCGGGAAAGGATAGGGGACATTCACGACTTCATTATAGATCCCCACCCTCTTGAGGTCGTTGGATTTCACTTCCCTTGCGGTTTTTGACATGCACTCGCCATCGGGGAGACCGGCCTTGGTCAAAACTCGTGCTATGCCTGCCCACCCGGGGATAATCCCTATGAGGACCTCGCTGAAACATATTCCGCTCCTGGAATCTGCCACGAGATAGTCACACATCAGGGGGATCTCTGCGGACCCACCGTACCTCGTCCCTCCCCCGCAGAGGCCTATAACCCTGATTTCTCTGGAAATTGATCGAATCTTCCTGTAGAGGTCAACGCCCTTTCTGATGCGTTCTTCACCCCAACTGAAAAGCCGATCAATCTCCCTCTTGGACGCACCTTCCCGTTCCATTTGTTCCTTGGCCTTCAAGGTCTCTCTAAGCTTGTTCAAGCTCTCTTTTATGTCTCCTCCGCTGTGGACAGGGTCATTCGCACCGCTCAACACAATGAATCTGATCTCGTCCAGGGAATCAATGACGGCGTCCAGCCCCTCGAGATAGGCAAGGAGTCCCGGGGTACCCACCTGGTGGACCGGGGGGTTGTAATAGCATAGAATCGCTCCCGGGTTGCCATTGAAAACAACCCTGTCAATTGCCAGATAAGCCCGGCCTTCCGCCCACTCAAACAGGGCGTCGAGGTTCTTCAGACCGGGTATTTCCTCAGACCTAATCAATCTCAAGGGTCCGTTCATGGGAAAACCCCTCCTTCATAAGTTGGAAGTTTACTTATCAAAGTTTATCGACAAACGCCAGTAATATCGAACAGGGAAAAAGCTGCGCAGGTATTCCCTATTCGGCGGAAAAGAATAGAAAGCCTTGGGCAGCAGCCTGTCAACAGGCTGTTGCCCAAAGCACAACAATAAGGCTGGTTAGCCCCTTGGGAGGTCTTTTCAAAAGGCTCAATCAAATTCCTCCCAAGACTTTGGCAACGGCACCAAACATCTAATAGGAGGCCTCAATAGCCCCAAGAGATCATCTCCACCGGAGTCTCCGTCTTTTGTGCCTGTTAGGAGACGACTATGAGGATTATGGGGGCGCATAAAACGATTAGGACGAATATTGAGCCTTTTGAAAAGACCTCCCAAGGGGCGCAATACTCCCTTGATAGTCCCTGTTCGGGGGTAGAGCAGACAAAGGGATTTGGGCAACAGCCCCTTGACAATTGACACGGGCCCGGTTTTTACCTATACTCACGGCATACTTCGGGGAGCTCACGGCAGTTGCCGTGTAGATGAAGGCCTCACCACGTTTAGGAGCCGTTCCAAGTCAAATTAATCTATTTTGTCAAACCAACTATTTTCGTGAAGAGGAGGGTAAGTATGAACAGGTTATTGAGATTCTTGCTACCGGTCTTCGTGATTTTCCTTGGGGCCTTTGTGACCTTCAACGCGGTATACGCACAGGAGATCACCATTGCTATTGGCTCGGAACCGACCACCCTGGATCCCCAGCTGAGGGAAGACGGGGGTGAGCGTGCGGTAAATGACAATGTTTATGAAACCCTTATGGCCAGGACACACGAAGGAACACTCGTACCGGGTTTGGCCGCGGCACCCCCCAAGTTGATCTCTCCAACCGTCTGGGAGGTGCGCCTTCGTCCGGGCATCAAGTTCCATGACGGAAGTCCTTTCAACGCCGATGCGGTGGTCTTCAGCGTGAAGCGGATCATAGACCCCAAATTCAATTCCGAACAGATATCCTTTTTCGCTAGCATAAAGGATGCAAGAAAGGTAGACAACCTGAGGGCCAGGATCATTACAGACGGCCCTGACCCGATCCTCCCTTCCCGTCTCTACTGGATGAAGATAGTGCCCCCGGGGTATGCAAACGATCCGAAATTTGCGGAGGCCCCGAAGGGGACGGGACCTTACAAATTCGTGAGCTGGAAGCGGGGGGTAAGCATTACACTGGAGCGAAACGAGGACTACTGGGGCCCGAAACCACAGATAAAGAAGGTGCACTATCGATTCATAGGCGAACCCGGCACGCGACTGGCCGGACTCATGGCTGGGGAATTCGACCTTATCACGAACCTGCTGCCTGAGTTCACGAAGAGGGTGCCCAAGGCCGTGCATATCCTGGGACTCGAGCATCCCATTATCATCCTGAATGCTGATGGGGGCCCCACAAAGGATGTCCGGGTGAGGCAGGCCCTGAACTACGCCGTTGACAAGCAGGCCCTGGCCGAGGGGCTCTTTGAGGGTTTTGCCCAGGTGGCCCAGGGACAACTTTTGAGTCCAAGCTTTTTCGGATTCAACAAGGACGTAGGCCCCTATCCCTACGATCCCGACAAGGCAAGGGCCCTGTTGAAAGAAGCGGGTGCCCTTGGCGTCAGTGTCGAAATCATAGGCACCGCGGGAAGATGGTTGAAAGATCGTGAATTGGTGGAGGCCGTGGCAGCTTACTGGGAACAGGCGGGTGTCAAACCCAAGGTCAGAATCTTTGAATTCAACGAGTACCTCAACCGGCTCTTTGACCGCAAGACCAGGGCTGATGCCATCTTCGTGGTGAGTTCCAACGAGCTCCTTGACGCAGACAAGAGCTTTTCCGCCTATTACCGTGCCGGTGGAATAGGATCCTCGAACTCCGATCAGGAGCTTGCAGACCTCATAAACAGGGCACGAACAGAGACAAATGTAGAGAAAAGGGCGGCCATGTACCACAAGGCCGTAAAAACTGCCTATGACAGGGCCTATTTCGTATGGCTACTCAATATTGAAGACATTTATGGCTTGAGTAAGCGGCTGGACTGGAAGGGCCGTGTTGATGCCAAAATGCTCGTCAGTGAGATGAGGGTGGTCCAGTAGAGAAGGCGAAAGGGGGAGACGGGACAAAGGAGAACAGGAAACTCTAATGGGCCGATACATCCTTAAGAGGTTGGTCCACGGTATAATCGTCATACTGGGGGTGACCATCATCGTCTTTGTTGTAACCAGGATGATCGGAGATCCCGTGAAGGTCATGTTGCCTCTTGAGGCCACCCTGGAGCAAAGGGCGGCCTTTGAGAGGCAACTCGGCTTGGACAGACCTATCCCCGTGCAGTTTATTGAGTTCATTTTCGAAATTGCCCGTCTCGATTTCGGCAACTCCCTGTGGCAACATCGCCCTGCGATGGAGATCGTCTTCGAAAGGATGCCCCTCACCATCAAGCTGACCTTTGTGGGTATTGGGCTGGCCTTTCTCCTGTCTATTCCCATGGGCATCGTGGCGGCGTTACGGCCGGGAGGAATGACTGATCGGGGAACGGTCTTCATAAGCCTGATTGGCCTTTCTATCCCCCAATTCTGGCTCGGCCTGCTCCTGATCGTTGTTTTTGCCGTCAAGCTTCACTGGCTCCCCACTTCAGGGGCAGCAACGCCTCCTCATATCATCCTGCCTGCAATTACGATGGCATTACCAGCCCTTGCACGTATGGTCATGATGGTTCGCTCTTCCATGATTGACGAGCTCAATGCCCAATATGTCAAGACCGGATATGCCAAGGGAATCCCTTTCTTCAGAGTTGTGGCGATCCACGCCATGAGGAATGCGGCCCTTCCCGTTGTGACCCTTTGCGGATGGGAGGTGATCAGGGCCCTTGCCGGTTACTCCGTTGTCGTGGAAACGGTCTTTGCATGGCCCGGGCTGGGGCTGACGGCCATTCAGGCCATTGAGAGGGAGGACCTTATCCTCCTTCAGGCGATTGTCTTTACGGTGGCAATTACTGTCGTCTTGATAAACATTCTCATGGACGTGATCTACACGATCATCGACCCCAGATTGAAACTTGCTTAGCATGGATTCGTCGCTGAATAGGACCAAAGGTGTTGGCGAAGGAAGACTGGAATGGCTCAAGGGTGCCGTGTCCCTGGGCAAAGAACTGTGGAGGGACAAGGCGGGTTTTACGGGTGCGGTTCTGATAGCAGCTCTTGTTCTCATGGCCCTTTCAGCCCCCTTGATCGCCCCCCACGACCCGACAAAGCAGGATTTGCGCGCCAGGCTCAAGCCCCCCGTATGGTCTGAGGATGGCTCATGGGAGCATGTGCTCGGAACGGATCACTTGGGACGCGACGTCCTTTCGCGGGTGATTTACGGGTCCCGCGTTTCACTCCTGGTGGGGGCATCTGTTGTGTTAATAGGGGGGACGTTCGGCGTCATTATGGGCCTCCTTGGGGGATACAGGGGAGGAAGAACGGACAGCATGATTATGCGCTGGATTGATACTCAGGTCGCATTTCCCGGCCTCCTTCTCGCGCTCATCATCCTGGCCGTCATAGGCCCCAGCATGGTCACCGTCATCATAGTCCTGTCCCTGAACGGTTGGATGGTCTACGGGAGAATGACCAGGGGGGCCGTTCTCTCCATAAGGCAGACTCCCTATGTTGAAGCAGCAGAGATAATCGGTTGCAAAGGAGAGAGAGTGATCTTCAGGCACATATTGCCCAATTTGACCTCTCCCCTTCTAACCCTGGCCATATTGGAATTTGCGCGAATCGTCCTCGCGGAGGCCGCCCTGTCCTTCCTGGGTCTCGGAATACAACCCCCGGCAACCTCCTGGGGCCTTGACGTGGCAACGGGCAAGAATTACCTCTTCAGGGCCTGGTGGTTGGTGACTATGCCGGGTATTGCCATAGGCATTACGGTGCTGGCCATCAACCTACTGGCAAGTTGGATGAGGCTGATATCGGATCCTCAGGAGCGGGAAAAACAATTTGCAAGGCAGATGGCGGCTCGCAAGAAGAGGCGAAAAGGCCTGTCTTTTCCCTTGGGGGCTACGAGCAGGTGAAAGACGTAAAGGAAACCCCACTCCTGGATATCGAAGACCTGAAGGTCCATTTTACGACCCGGAGCGGAATCGTGCAGGGTGCAAGGGGAGTAAGCCTGCATGTGGGCTACGGAGAAACCCTTGGCCTGGTCGGAGAGTCAGGATCCGGAAAGAGTGTCACCGCACAGGCCGTGATGGGACTAATCACGACACCGGGAGAGATCGTCGGGGGAGATATTCGTTGGAAGGGCAGATCCCTGTTAAGGAAAGGAGGGAGGGAATATCTCCTCAGCGTGAGGGGCAAGGAGATCTCCATGATCTTTCAAGACCCCATGACTTCACTCAACCCTGTTTTTACCATAGGCACCCAGATAACCGAGGTCCTGTGCCATCATATGAAAATGAGCAAGTCCGAGGCCCGGGAAAGGGCCGTTCGTCTTCTCGAGATGGTGGATATCAGTGCCCCCGAAAGGAGGCTGAAACAATACCCTCACGAGTTTTCAGGGGGTATGCGACAGAGGGTCATGATCGCAATGGCCCTCGCTTGCGAGCCGGAATTGCTGATAGCCGACGAGCCGACAACGGCACTCGACGTCACTATTCAAGCCCAGATACTGGAACTCCTCGCGGATCTGCAAGAGAGGTTGAATCTCTCGGTCATTCTGATCACCCACGATCTCGGTGTTATTGCCCAATTGTGCCACCGGGTGGCCGTCATGTATGCCGGGAGGATAGTGGAGGTGGGGGATGCGGAAGATATCTTCGAGAATCCGTTGCATCCCTATACACGGGGACTCCTGAGGGCTACCCCCAGACCGGATGAGATAACCGAGCGAATGGTGGCCATAGAAGGGACGCCTCCCAATCTCATATCCCCGCCGGAGGGGTGCGGTTTTGCCCCCCGATGCCCGGCCAGTTCCAAGGACTGCTCCCACGAGCCGCCCCTGAAGCTGACCGGTGACCAGCGCAAGGTGTCGTGCTGGCTGCCTTTCAAAAGCGGATCAGCGTGACTGGAATAGGGGGTGATCCCAGGAGCGTGAAAACCCCTACTCGGGAGATGTTGGAAAAGGAAGTGGAAACAAGAACCAGAGAGGAAAGGCCCCTTATTCAAGTAAAAGGATTGACCGTTCATTTTGACGTGGGAAGGGGAGGTTTCTGGGGACAAAAGAGGTTGGTGATTCATGCGGTTGAAAGCGTCTCCTTCGAGATAGGCAAGGGCGAGACCCTCGGCCTGGTGGGCGAGTCCGGATCAGGGAAGAGCACGACCGGTCGGGCAATTCTTCGGCGCGTGCCAACGGTTTCAGGTCAAATACTGTTCAAAGGACAGGACATCACCCATCTCGAAGGTGATAAGGTGAGGCCCCTCAGGAGGCACATGCAAATGGTCTTTCAGGATCCCTATGCCAGCTTGAATCCGAGGATGCGTGTGGTCGATATCGTGGCAGAACCCCTGATCGTGCATGGACTGGCAAGAAACCAAAGGGAAGCCATGGATCAGGTTAGGGGGCTCCTGGAACTCGTGGGCATGCCCCCTGATGCGATCAGCAGATATCCCCATGCCTTTAGCGGGGGACAACGCCAAAGGATCGGCATAGCCCGGGCCTTGGCCTTGAATCCGGAATTTATTGTGGCGGATGAGCCGGTCTCGGCACTTGACGTTTCAATTCGAGCGCAAGTCGTCAATCTGATGCAGGATCTCCAGAGAGAGTTGGGGCTGACATATCTGTTCATAGCCCATGACCTCGCGGTTGTCAGGCATATATCGCATCGAATTGCCATTATGTATGCCGGAAACATAGTGGAAATCGCCGAGCGGGCCGCCATCTACGACAATTCGGTCCACCCCTATACCAAGGCCCTCCTGTCGGCAGTGCCTGTTCCTGATCCTAGGGTGCAGAAATCGAGGAAGAGGATCGCTTACAGCGGTGAGGCCCCGAATCCCCTGGCACCGCCTATGGGATGCAGATTCCAGACCCGCTGCCCCCTCGCAACCGAGCCCTGTAGAAAGGAGCAGCCCTATCTGGTAGAGAGGGCGCCGGGGCATTGGGCGGCCTGCTGGAATCAGTAGTCTGAATATCCTTTGCAGGACTCAAAGGCAGAAGAATCCAAAACAGGAGAAGCAGTCATGGGGAAATTGCGCGTTGAGGGATCCTTTGTGGCTCTCATAACCCCTTTTGACAGGGAGGGAAGGGTTGACATTGAAGGCTTCGGGACTTTGATTGACTTCCAGGCATCCCATGGCACAAGTGCCCTATTGATCATGGGATCGACAGGAGAAGTTTCCATGTTGTCTCTGGAGGAAAGGAAGAAGATCATTTCGGAGACCGTGAAGTTCAAAAAGGGGGATGTGCTTCTGTTCTACGGATGCACGGGAGCCAATACCAGGGATACCATCGAGAATGTTCGATATGCCGCGAAGGAAGGGGCTGACGGTGCCATCATCACCGTGCCTCCCTATATTTGTCCCCCCGTCGAGCACGCGGTCCAATACTACCTGGAGGTGGCAGACTCCAGCGAGATCCCCATAGGCATCTATAACAACCCTTCCAGGGTCGGAACCGATCTTCCGGCAGAAGCCATCGTCAAACTGGCTGATCATCCCAACATAGTCGTTGATAAAGAGGCGATGCCGAGGCCCGCGCAGATAAGCACGATTGCAGCGGCAGCAAAAGACATCTCCCTCATGTGCTGTGATTCGCCAAACCTGGGATTGGTTATGCCCGTGATGTCCCTCGGGGGCCATGGTACGGCGAACATGACGGGGAATATTGCGCCCGAGGAGATGGCCGTCATATCCCGGCCCTGGAGGTCCTTCGAGGATGTTGCAGACTGCAGGGAGACCTATCTCAGGATGTTGCCTCTACTGGAGTTTCATTATTCCATGGTCAATCCTGTTCCCGTCAAGTCCCTGGCCAGGGCCCTGGGCCTGCCGGCCGGAGAACTTCGCAAACCCTACGGGACTATGCCGGAGGACCAAGTGAAAAGGGGGCTCAGGATCGTCCAGGAGCTTGGTCTTGCAAAGAAATACGGTTTTTCCCTTTGATGACCGGTGAGGGTTTTGCAAAGCTGTTCCAGGGAAGCTTGTTGCGGCGGCAGGGGGACTTTCCAAAGGCTCAATATTGATGCTCTAAAGAGAGGATAAGGAGGAGAAGATAATGAAGGTTATCGTCGTAGGAGGCGGATGGTCAGGCTGTGCCGCCGCCCTTTCTGCCTGTAAACAAGGGGCAGAGACTATCATGCTTGAGCGCACGGACATGCTGTTAGGCACCGGGTTGGTCGGTGGTATCATGAGGAACAACGGCCGGTTTACGGCAGCGGAGGAAATGATCGCCATGTCAGGGGGGGAGATATTTCAACTCATCGACGGAAACAGGCTTCACAGGGATATCGAGTTTCCCGGGCATCACCATGCATCCCTCTACAATGTGGCAACCATGGAACCGATTATCAAGGGATATCTCTTGAAAAAGGAGGTAAAGATCAACCTGGGGACGAGGATTACCGACGTGGAAATGGACGGCGGAACAATCAAGGCTGTCCTGGCAAAGAAGGATAAGGAACAGGTACGCTTCCAAGGAGATGTATTCATAGACACCACCGGGACGGCAGGCGGGCCGGCTAACTGCAATAAGTACGGAAACGGTTGTGCCATGTGTGTACTGAGATGTCATTCCTTTGGCGGGAGGGTGAGTGTTGCTGCAAAGGCGGGCGTGAAGGAACTCATAGGGAAGAAGGGCGACAGGGTGGGGGCCATGAGTGGGGCCTGCAAGATACTGAAGGAATCCCTTTCGCCGGAGATCCGGAATCGCCTGGACAAATCAGGGGTTGCGGTGGTGCCTTTGCCTCAATCCAAGAGAATCAAGGGCAAGCTGGAGATAAAGGCCTGTCAGCAATATGCCCTGAAGGAATTCGAGGAGAACATTGTCCTTTTGAACACGGGTCATGCGAAGCTTATGAGTCCCTTCTTTCCCTTGGATGCCTTGCGGGAAATACCTGGCCTTGAGAATGCCCGTTACGAGGATCCCTACGCCGGCGGAATAGGGAATTCCATCCGCTATGTGGGCATGGCGCCGAGGGACGACGCTCTGAAGGTCGAAGGTGTTACCAATCTTTTCTGCGCAGGAGAAAAGGCAGGTCTGCTTGTCGGGCACACGGAGGCCATATGCACCGGTACCCTGGCAGGGTACAACGCCGCAAGGTTCGTGAGGCAAGAACCCCTCCTGGTCCTTCCGGGGTCCACTGCGATCGGCGATGCCATCACATACGTGCGGGAGAAGATGCAGACCGAAGAAGGGTTGGGCCTTAAATACACCTTTTCAGGTTCTGTCTACTTTGAACGGATGAAGGAGAGGTCGCTCTATTCAACGGATATTTCCGAAATAGAGGAGAGGGTGAACAGGGCCGGGCTGTTGGGGATTTTTGGAAATGGGGTGTAGCTCTGCGGACAAAGTAGGCTTCATCGGCTTTGGAAGCATGGGCAGCATGCTCCTGGAGGGATTTCTATCAAGGAAGCTCCTGGAGCCCGAAGAGGTCTGCGTCTCCACCAGGACTGAAGCAAAGTTGTCCGGCCTGGTCCAGAAGTGGCCGAAAGTTGGTGTCTTCCGGAGCAATAGTACCGTAGCCGGGCAGAGCAAGACCTTGTTCCTTTGCGTAAAACCCCTGGACATGATCCCCCTCTTACGGGATATAAAGAAGGAACTCGACAGAGTTTGCCCCCATCTCGTCTCGATTGCTGCCAGCGTGGAAATCGGAGACATTGAAGCTCTTTATCAAGGCAGGGTTTCCAAGGCCATTCCCAGCCTACCGTCCGAATTGGGAGAGGGTGTCTCCCTCGTTTGTCATAACGGCCTGGTTCCGAGGGGAGATGCAGAATATGTTGAAGACCTCTTTGGCGCCCTTGGAAGGGTGGTACCGATCAAGGAAAGGGAGTTTGAACTTGCAGCCGATCTGACCAGTTGCGCTCCCGGGATGATAGCAGCCATATTCCGAAATTTTGTTGAGTCTGCCCTGAAGCACAGTCAATTGGACAAAGAGGTCGCCCAGGAAATTACCATTGCCACCCTGAAGGGCACAGCGAGGTTGTTACTGGAGCGGCAAATGGGTTTTGCCGATCTGATATCGAGGGTGGCGACCAAGGGAGGGATAACCGAAGAGGGTGTCAGGGTCCTGGACAGGGGGCTGCCGCCGGTCTTTGACGAGGTCTTCGAGAGAACCCTTGGTAAACACAGGAGGGTCAAAAGACTGGTGAAGGATCAGCTAGGACAGACGGAATAGCACAGGGAGGATAGAATCATGGCCCTGGGAAGAAATGTCACAAACCGCGCAGAGATGGTCGTAAGGATCATCCTGGGTATCATACTTGTCGTACTGGGTTTTTCCCTCAAGGGGTACCTAAGGCCCGCATCCATCGTTGTGGGTGTCTTTCTGGTGCTGACTACTTTTGTCGGCTACTGACCCTGAAAGGGATTTTTGCTGAAGGTCTTCAGCAAGAAAGAATAAGGCCCTATTTCCACCGGCTCAACATGTTTGCCATAATGGCCCGGATACCCTGAGCCTGTTTTTCTTTCGGGGCAATCTTAGAGAGGATATTGAGAAAGGCCTGGGCAGGAGGGGATAGGTGCTGATTCTTGAGGTAGGCGATGCTTACGTCCAGGAAAATCCTTTCGTTTCTAATTGGAAGGGTCGCAATTCTCCCTTCTTGTATCTCAGGCACCACGGCTTCCCTCACTACGAAAGAAACACCGTCACCCCGCTGGACTAGCTCTTTGATGAACTCGGTATTGCTTGTCTCCATGAGGATATCAGGGGTGATGCCATGTCTGTGAAACAGTTGATTGACCACCTTTCTCGTGCCGGATCCCGTCTCTTTCATAATGATAGGTTGATTGCGCAGATCCTTCATAGCGACGGATTTTTTTTGTAAGAGGGAGTGGCTCGGAGCGATGATGAGCACAAGCTCTTCCTGGCTAAAGGGGACAAAGCATATATCCGGGTGATCATCTACCTTGGCAATGATGGCTATTTCGTTTCTGAGGTCAAGAAGGCTCCGGGTCATGTCAAGGGAACTTCCCTCATCAAGGGAGATTTTCACTTGGGGGAAGGACTCGTGAAAGCTTGCCATCATGAATGGCATGAAATACCGGGCATAGGTCTTTGTGGTCCCCAGGCGAAGGATTCCCCGCTTGAGTTCCCTCATGTCCTCGATTACATCTTCAATCTCTTTTTCAACCTGGAATATCTTTCCGGCATAATCCAGGAGGGTCTTCCCCTCGTCCGTGAGGTATATCTTCCTTCCCCGTTTCTTGAAGAGCTTGAACCCACAGTGCTCCTCCAGGGATTTCACCTGGGCCGTTACGGCGGGCTGAGTGATGAAGAGCTTCCTGGATGCCACGGTAAAGCTCTGGTGTTTCGCGGCATAGTAAAAGATCCTGAGCTGGTTGAAGTTCATTTTGTCGCCAGTGTTTTGAATGGTCCTAAGAATTATTTATACGTGCAAGATATATATAAACAATTCTTATAGATATCATAAGAAAAATGAATTTGACAATCTTTTTCGATAGGCGGATTTTGTTTATCGAAACGAATTATTACCTGGATTTTGCACGATGAAGTAAAAAATACTTGAAAAACCATCTGGGGCTCCTGTTATTAAAGGTTTCAAATAGAAACAAGAAAAAAACAGGAGGATACCCAGATGGTTAAAA
>JAFDHO010000107.1:0-1427 GCA_019308745.1 Deltaproteobacteria bacterium | reverse complement strand
AAGAGCTAGAAAAATCAACGCTTCCACGGATTTTGGGACCTGTACTGAGCAGATAACCCCGTTTGGTGGGCTTCTGGGATTGATTAAGTTTTTGGACCTTGTGCAATTGGAGGAGATTTTTGACAATCTCTATATAGCGCCCCGGCGGAAAGTCAAGCTGGGTCACTATCGGATGGTGGTGGGGATATTGATGCTACTATTCATAGGGTTTAACCGGTTATGGCATTTCACATATATTCGTTTGGATGCAATTATGTGTGGATTTTTTCAGCTTACGAAGTTGCCGGTGGCAAGTACTTTCTGGCGTTATGTGGATAGTCTGGGGATCAACCAGGCGCATTCCATTTTGAGGGTCATGAGTGTATTGAGAGAGAGGGTTTGGCAGCTATGCGGCTTGAGTTACGAAACCATTCATTTGAGCACGGACACAACAGTTGCGACCCTTTATGGAAATCAACAGGGAGGGCGTAGGGGGCACAATACGAGAAAGCGGGGCAAAAAGGGGTATAGGCCTGTTCTTTGCTTTATTGATGAGACGAGGGAATACTTGCTGGGGAAACTGCGCAAGGGAGAGACCATTGGAGGTGAAGAAGTAGCCAAATTCATAAAGGAGATCAAAGCCCAACTTCCGGGTTGCGTCAAGAATGTGCTGTTTCGTGGAGATGGGGAGTTTTTCAGTTGGCAGAGTGTATGTGCCTGCATTGAAGAAGGTTTTGATTTTATTATTGCCAACAAAGGGGCCAGTCCCCCTTTTGATCCAAAGGCATGGTATAGGCCCAAGAAGAGTAAGCCATACGAGTACAATAGCTGTGTCTATAAGCCTACGGGATGGAAGGTTTTTTGCCGATTCGTGGCCATGCGAATCCCAAAGGAGATGGATTTACCCCCAGGAAAACCAGTGCAGTTTGAGCTCTTTGAGGACGATCGCTATACCTATCGCATCTTCTGTACGAGCTTGAAAGGAAAGCCCCACAAAATCATTGCTGAATACGACAAAAGAGCTGATGTTGAGAACCTAGTCGGGGAGTCCAAACGAGAAGGTTTAGAGGCCATCCCCTCAGCCAAATTCAAAAACAACTATGCCTACTTTCAGATCGTTATGTTGGCCTATAACATATGGCGTTATTTTAAGATGATGGCAGAGCTCAGCAATCACAGCAGTACCTCAGATACTTCTGATCCGACACATGACTCCTTGAAAGGCCTTACGGAGAACCTGATCAGGATTGCAAGGCTGAAACTTCTGCTTATAGGGGCCAAAGTGGTATATCACTCAAAGGACAAAGTCAAATACTCCATTATGGATAGTCGAACTCCGGGCTTGATGCATTTTTTGGATTACTTGGATAAAGCGCGATCAAAAGTGAGACCTTGGCTTGAAGGCAATCTATGGCCATGCCGCTTTTCCCTAAACATTGCATAAGCAA
>JAFDHO010000349.1 GCA_019308745.1 Deltaproteobacteria bacterium | reverse complement strand
TTTAACTTTTCTTCAATTCTATTGTCTGAAAGGGGGGCCTTTTCACCCATGAGCAGGGCCAAGGGATCAAATGTTTTTTGCTTCTGGGATTCGAGGGATTTATCGAATTCCTCCGCACTCTTACCCTCCTCTATGGCCCGTGCTGTAATCTTTTCCTCCTCTTCAATGTCGTAAACACCCATTAATGCGGAAGGGTCCCCTATATTTTTTATAGCCTGCTCGTCTTTCTCTATAAGTAACTCCAGGATACGTATGTCTCCCCGAATCTTGGGGTTTTTGGCTTCCGTGACAAGATAAATTATTTGAGGAGTCCTTTCCTGCCCATATCTGTCAATTCGGCCGTTACGCTGTTGAAAAACCATTAAGGACCAGGGAATGTCAAAATGAATCATCCGGTGGCACAGGTAGTGAAGGTTTATACCTTCAGAGGCCACATCTGAGGCGATAAGCAGGCGTATGGGTGATTCTTCCTTGCCAAAATCCTCTACAATGCGCTGTTGATCGGTATCCGGGAGTCCTCCGTGGAGTATTTCGACCTGCCTCTCATTCAATCCAAGGTCACCAGGGAGCCTATCTTTGAGAAAGTTGAGTGTTGCAATTCGCTCCGTAAAAATTACCAAGCGGTCTTTCCGGTCCTTACCGGTCCACCCAAATCCATAGAAGGGGTCTTTGATAATTTCAAGCAGCTTTTGGTATTTGCTAAAATCTTTTGGACCTATTTTTTCAACGGCCTGCTCCAGCATTTTCAGCGAATTGATATCATCGTTATATGTAGGATCCTCCGATTTGGTCATTTGCATTAGGCGATTCCTGATTGTCTCAAGGCATGCCCAAGGGCTGGAAAACAGGGCCTTTTCAAGTGTGGTTTTAAATAGCTCTCCTGCTCCTTTATGTTGGTCAACACGCGTGAAAGTTATGTTCGCAAAGGTATCAAATGCCGCCTCTTCGGCTGGAGATGACAAACATCGAGCAACTTTAATCTCTCTTTCCTTAAATGCTGTTTCCACTTGACTTTGGATATCCTTCTTAAACCGCCGAATAAACAGCCCCTTAATGTCCTCTGGACCATAATTGTCGGGATCAGAAATTGCGGTAGGATCGAGCATATTCATGAGGCTGGCAAAACTCCGCGCCTTACCGTCATGTGGAGTTGCGGATAACATTATCAAGGTATCAGAGCGACGTGCCAACAATTTGGCCAACCTGGAGCGGAGTGAAGATCCTTTCCCTCGTTCTGCCACGTTATGGGCCTCATCGATGACGATAATATCCCAATAGGCATTTTCCAGATATGTCCGGTATTCAGCATCTTGTTTTAACGTATCAATGGAGATGATGGCCCTATCATAATAGTAAAAAGGATTTTGGTTGGTAGGTATCTGGGAACGGATTCGGTGGATTCCCACGGAATCGAGTCTTGCCAGAGGGATTGTAAAGCGGCTCCAAAGCTCTTTTTGAAATTGCGTGAGCATACTTTTTAGCGTTACCACAAGGATACGTTTACCTTTGCCCCTACGTATGAGTTCACTGAGAAGGATACCTGCTTCAATGGTTTTTCCTAATCCTACAGCATCCGCCATTAAAATGCGCTGCCTTGGTTGTTCTAAGGCCTGAAGGGCTGGATCGAGCTGATAGGGAACCACGTCTATTGCTGCAAGGTGACCTATATATAGATTTTCATCTGTAGGAGGTGTCTGCCGAAGCAGGCTTTCCATATAAAGCAGTGACGCCTGATAGGAGCTAGACTCGTCCTGGACCAATCTGGTTTCAGCAGGGTCAAGTATTTCGATATTCTTCTCGATCTCGGTCAGGAATATCGCCTCCTTGTCTTTGACAAGTTCTGATATTCCTACCACACTCAATGCTTGCCCTCCTGTAGATGTCCTATCAACTCGGCGAATTAGCCACTCGGCATCCCTAACAACGATCCTAGAACCTGGCGCAAAAACGACTTCTCTCATGGTTCCCAGCCAGCAAATGGGTAAATTTAAACTAAAGTCTTTCCCCAATAACTATAGAAAATTCAAGGTGAGAGACTCTTGCATAATTAATACATAAGGCTTGAATTGATCAAGGGATTTCCTGGCTCTGTCGGACAGCAGACTCATTCAATTTATGCCCTATTTGCCCTGTTTTTTGCGAGATAAATTTCGGGAAATCTCTTCCAATCAATTCCACTATTATTCCAAATTGCATAGTACCAGAGAGGTTTGACAGATCCGGTCAAATTGGCAGCATATTTTTAAGAAATTTTTCCATATGAGGCTTTTACGAAAGAGGGATAGAATGCATGCCAAGAATAGAGACAACTAAGCCTTGGGATTATTGCTCGAAATTTCAACTGAACGCGAAATTGCCATGAGCAAGGGAGTGGAGTTCTGGGGCATGAGCTGGGGATCGCATGCTCTGGTCCTTGAACCAGAATCGTTGAGAAATGAGATTAGGGCAGAAGCAGAGGCGATGTTGAACCGGTATGAGGGCACAGCAGAGGCTGAGAGAGTCGGTTGAGCTTTCTGGCATCATTAAACTATTTGGTCGCCAAGTAAGACTTGGGTGCTGGCAGGGCACGGATAAAAGTGGTGGCGATCTTCTGGGCGATAAGAGGGGCATTGCCTCCAGCCCGGTTGTTGATGATGATATTTGGCCTGATCCCCTGGTCAATCGCT
>JAFDHO010000106.1 GCA_019308745.1 Deltaproteobacteria bacterium | reverse complement strand
TTATCCAAACTCATGAGAAGGCTTCTTACCGGGTACGTTATTGGTTTTAACCGCCGGCACAGACGTCATGGTCAACTGTTTCAGAACCGGTTCAAATCCATTGTGTGCCAGGAACATATCCCCGAATCTTACAGGGCATGGAATTGGAGTACCTTAGACGATCCTCTCTGTCAGCAAAGCTCAGTCCGTGCCAGAGCGTAGAAAACCAACTGATTTCAAAATGGATCCCAGATGTTCGGGGTTTCTATCATATGTAGAAGCTTTTCCAGAATTCTTCGTGATCTTTTTGCCAGTCGGGGCCGAACTTCTTCTCGTAGTAAGAGGCAAAGCGGTCGAACCAGCGCCACCAGAAATTCTTGCCCTTTTCCTTGGCCTCCAGTATGTCATTGAGATAGGTGACGATATTCCCCATTTCTTCCTTAGGTATATAGGAGGCAGCTCCCTTCTTGTAGGAGCGCACCGTATTCTCCGGGCTCAAGGCATGGGCTGTGAGCATAACGGGCAAAACCCCTCTTTCCTTTGCGATATCAAGGAGTTTGAATCCGTCAACCCCCATGATGTCCAGGATGGCAATATCGAAGTAGCGGGTCTCCAACAGTTCCTTTGCCTCGTTATAACTATAGGCCTTTTCCACCTTGCACATGGAGAGTAAGTCTTCAAGGGTCTCGATGACATCGGGCTCGTCATCTACGATCAGGATTTTCTTGCCTTTTACCAGGTCTTCGTTTGTCATATTCCGTGTCTCCTCTCTTTGAGTTTTCCCAGCTCGCCCTCCCGGAATAGTTGGGTCTCAAGAACCGCTCAGGGCGCCTTTTCCCATGCTGATACTGCTCGATCCAATTGATAGTCCTACAAACAAAATAATGCAATATTTTTGTGAATCAAGGCACATAAACTCAGGGCCCTGTCGGGTGCGAGCCGCGAATATTTGATAGATCAGGGGGCGAAGTTTTGTTATAGTGTTGGCCCTGAGAAGAAGGGGATCCCGGTGAGGGAGCCCCTATTGCCGATCAACGAGACGGGGAGGAAGACATGCACAAGTTACTCACAGATTCGCCTGGGAGGGAGATGCTTTTGCTGGGAAACGAGGCCATCGCTCGTGGTGCCCTGGAAGCGGGCCTGGCCTTTGCCACCTGTTATCCCGGTACGCCTTCATCCGAGATCCCTGAGCAATTCTTCCAAGTCAGCAAGGAAACAGACCTTTATTTCGAGTTTTCCACCAATGAAAAGGTGGCGGTGGAGGTGGGGGCCGGGGCAGCGGTCTCCGGCTTGCGGACCATGGTGACCATGAAACATGTAGGTCTCAATGTTGCCGCAGATCCAATCATGACCCTCGCCTATGAAGGAGTGAAGGGGGGGATGGTGATTGTCAGCGCAGATGATCCGTCCCTTTTTTCCAGCCAGAACGAACAGGACAACAGGTACTATGCGCGCCTGTCCTCCCTGCCCATGCTGGAGCCGACAAACGTCCAGGAAATGAAAGATATTGCTAAAATGGCCTTCGAGCTGTCAGAAGCCCTTGAACTCCCTGTCCTATTGAGGACGACGACTCGATTGAATCACATCAGGGGGCCCGTGAAGCTGGGGGAGCTGGAACCTCGGAGGATAAAGGGAGACTTCAAAAAGAACCCCTTCCACTGGGTAGCCGTGCCGGCCGTGTCCAGAAATTTGCACAAGATCCTGTTGGAGAAATTTGAGCGGGCGCTGGAAAAGGCCGAGGAGTCTGAATATAACGAGATCCTCGGCAACGGGAGATGGGGAATAGTGACTAACGGCGTAAGTTTCAACTATGTGAGGGACGCGGTGGAAGACCTCCGTATAGGAGATAAGGTCAGCATTCTCAAGCTGGGATTCTCGTGGCCATTTCCCAAAAAGTTATGCTCCGATTTTCTCAACAGGATGGACAAGGTCCTGGTGGTTGAAGAACTGGAGCCGGTAATGGAAAATGAACTCAAGGCCGTGGCCCAGGAGAAGGGTCTCCTGTTGCCGATACAGGGAAAGGGTATTGGAGAACTCTCCCGCATTTTCGAGTACGACCCTGCCATGGTCAGGAGGGCCATTGGAGAGTATTTCGGGGTAGACTATCAGGCCCAGGGCAGGGTGGACACCTCCGATATTCCCGAACTGCCGGGCAGGCCACCCAATCTTTGTGCTGGTTGCCCCCATAGGGCCACCTACTATGCCGTAAAAAAGGTGTATGGGGATGAGACCATCTATCCTTCCGATATAGGCTGTTACACCCTGGGGCTTCTGCCGCCCATGTCAGCGGCCGATTTCCTCATATGCATGGGGTCATCGGTCAGTTCCTCGTGCGGTTTTTCATGGGCCAACGACCAGAAAGTGGTCTCATTCATAGGGGACTCGACCTTCTTTCACTCAGGGATAACCGGACTCATCAACGCGGTCCACAACAACCACAAATTCACCCTGGTCATTCTGGACAACGGGACTACGGCGATGACAGGGCACCAGCCCCATCCCGGAGTTAATACGGGGCCCATGGGGGTTGAACGCACCCAGGTTTCCATCGAAGGAGTGGTCAAGGGGTGCGGGGTAAGGGATGTTCATGTGGTAAGGCCATTCAAGGTGAAGAAGACCATCGACGCGGTCAAGGCTTCTCTTGAATACGACGGTCTCTCGGTGATCATCTCCCAGGAATACTGTCCTCTTTTTGCGAGGGCCATTGGTGAGAGGAAGAGGACTCGGCCCTTCTATATCAACCTGGACAAGTGTAAGGGGCACCGGGTGTGCATCAACGAACTCGCATGTCCGGCCATGGTCTTGGAGGGTTACCACGTGACCATTAACGAAGACCTCTGTACGGGGTGTTCCGTGTGCGCCCAGATATGTCCGGAAAATGCCATCCTGCCCGCAAAAAAATGATGGGACCTTTGTGGGGTACCACCCTACATGCTGAGAGGATCGCAATATGACTAAGGAGAGCGCGATGGAGAATAAGAGGTGTATTTTCGTGGGAGTAGGGGGTCAAGGAAACCTGCTGGCGTCCAGGCTCCTTGGCGAAGCTCTGCTATCAATGGGAGTACCCGTGGTCGTGAGTGAGATCCATGGTATGGCCCAAAGGGGTGGTGTCGTGGAGTCGTCCGTGGTAATGGGAGACATCAGGAGCCCTATTGTATCCGATGGGGAGGCCGATATTTTGATTGGCTTTGAACCTGCCGAGACAGTAAGGGCCCTTGGAAAGTGCAACCAACAGACCATCGTGATAACGAACAGGCATCCCCTGCCCCCCTTTACCGTGTCACTGGGCCAGGGAAAATACCCTCCGGTGGATGAACTGCTTGAAAAGATTCAGGAAAAGGTGGATCAAGTCATTTCCCTGGACGGGGACGATCTTGCCAAAGAGGCAGGAAACCCCCTGTCCCTGAATATGGTCATGCTGGGGGCCCTGATAGGTTCGGGTGCCTTGCCTGTGCCGCCGGAGAGAATGAAGGAAACCATCCGTGTTTGGACCAAGGAGGTCTTCCTGGAATCCAATCTCAGGGCCTTTGACCTCGGCATGGAGGCAGCGAGAAAGGGATAACAGCCTCGGATTTACCCTTGACATGGGTTTTCTGTCCTATCTATAATGGGGTACAGTGTGCAATCGCTTGACAAATTAATTCCTGAAAATACAATAAGTTACGATCCAACACCTTCGCTCTTAAGTGCAATTGTGAGCCCCGCTCTTCCGTGAAGGCAGAGGGCAAAGACAAAGGGGGTCGCCCCGGGGATTCAATGCTACCATGAAGGCAAATGGTCCGAGGCTCGTAATCAGAAGGCCCGTTTCCATACGGAAAAGGGTCTATGATGTCGTCAGGGACGGCATCCTCAACGGTGTGTACCCGGCGGGGTATCGCATGGTGGAGTCCAGGCTGGCCAAGGAAATCAAGACCTCTAGGACCCCCGTCCGGGAGGCATTGCACATGTTGGAAATGGAGGGCCTGCTCGAATCCATACCGCGGGTGGGCTACCGGGTGAAGCCCATTGAATGGGAAGAGGTGGAAGAGATCTGCCAGATCAGGGCAGTAAACGAGACCCTGGCGGCCAGATGGGCCATGCGGCGAATCAGCGACAGGGAAATTGAAGCCCTTGAAAAGAACGTAGCCGGTGCAGAAGAGGAGGTGTTGAAGGGGAAGCCAAAATCCTTTGTGGAAAGCGACGCCGAGTTCCACGATATTTTGGCCCGGGCAAGCGGCAGCAAGCGTCTGCTGGAGCTTTGCCAGCTCCTACGCAGACACATGCTGCGGTACCGGATCGAGAGTCTCTACCTGAGAGAAACAGCCCTGAAGGCCATAGACGGGCATCGTCGAATCCTGGACTGTATCAAGAGAAGGGACGAAGAAGGGATTGAAGATGCCATCAACCGGCATCTCGACCAATCCAAAAAAGACATCCAGCGCTACGCCTTTCATGCGGAAGGGGAGAAGAAGAGGATCAGCGGGTCACGAGATCAGCACAATCATGGAGGGTAGATCTGTTGGGGGGTATCAAACCCTATGTGAATCCCAGCCTTTGGAGAGGAGAATAGAGAAACATGACAAAGAAGCAGTACTTCAAGACAGAAGGGGCATGGTCGGATGCCGACGAACTGCTCCTCTGTTTGGATACGGGTAGTTGGAGGGCTGAAAGACCGGTCGTGGATAGTGAAAAATGCAATTATTGCGGGATCTGCGCTCTTTTCTGCCCGCCCCAGTGCATGATTGACAGAGGAGACTATTTTGAAGCAAACTTGGATTTTTGTAAGGGCTGCGGAACATGCGCAAGGGAATGCCCCCGGAAGGCCATAACCATGCAGCCGGAGGGAGATTTTTGATATGAAGATAGAAGACAACGGTAAAGCCCAGGTAAAGGTCATTACGGGTAACGCCGCAGCAGCATTCGGGGCCATGTTGAGCAGACCGGAGGTGGTGGCCCTCTACCCGATCACACCTCAGAGCGAGGTGGCCGAAGAAATGGCCAAGTTCCACGCCGAGGGCCTCCTTGATGCTGAGATGGTGGAGGTAGAGGGGGAGAACTCTGCAATGAACATCGTTTGCGCAGCGGCCCTCGCAGGGGGGAGGGTGTTTACTTCCACCTCCTCGTGGGGATTGGCCTTCATGTATGATGCGGTCCTCCAGGCCTCGGGCTACAGAGCCCCCGTCGTCATGGCAAATGCCAACAGGGAGGCCCCCGGGATCATGGCAGTCTCCTCCGGGCAATCCGACCTCATCATGACGAGGGATGCGGGGTGGATCTCGTTGATATGTGAAAACTGCCAGGAAATCCTCGACACCATCATCATGGCCTACAGGCTTGCTGAGGACTATGAGATACAGTTGCCCGTCATGGTAAACTATGACGGCTTTTACCTCTCCTACCTTGCCGAGAAGGTGGAAATCCCTGCCAGGGAAGAGGTGGATGCGTTCCTGGAACCCCTGAAGGAGCAACCGGAGAGACCAAGACTCAGGCCCGGAAAGTCCATTGCCGTGGGGACTCACGGCATCCTGGAGGGTTTTGTAGAGCTGCGCTATAAGCATAGTTCGGCCCTTGAGAGGGCAAAGGATAAGTTCGATCGCATTGATCGGGAGTTTCGAGGGAAGTTCGGCCGCGGATATGGCGGGCAAATCGAGGTGTACAGGTGTGAGGATGCCGATATCATTATGGTGGCCGCGGGCAGTGTGGCAGGGACGGTCAAGAAGATCGTTGATGTCAAGAGAGAACAGGGCGTCAAAGTTGGCCTAGTGAGGATGAAGATGTTCAGGCCCTTTCCCCGGGAGAGGATGACCGGGGCCCTCAAGGGATGCAAGGCAATCGGAGTGGTCGACAGGAGCGTGTGCCTGGGATGGAACTGTGGCCCTTTCTTTATGGAGTTGCGGGCCCTATCTCAGGATTTCGGCCTTGTCCCCATGATGAGCTTTATCCATGGTCTGGCCAATGTGGATATCAGCCCCGATGATGTGGGGAAGATGATTGACATGGTTGATGCCGCATCAAGGGGTGAATCCTATAGAGAAGTGACCTGGTTCTCAATGGACGAATAAGGAGATACTATGGCTGAGAAAAAGAAGGGTAAGCTTTCCAAGGTCTTTAACTATTTTGTGGATGAGGATCCCTTTGCGGGCGGCCTTGCCTTTTGTGCCGGCTGTCCCCTGGAACTCGTCGTCAGGTTCGTTGCAAGGGTCTTGGGGAGGGATATGGTCATAACCGGGACTCCGTCCTGTTCCGCGCCGGTAATGATGGGCCAGAACATGGGCGCCTGGCACAAACTGGCCTCCTATGGGACGCTCATGACTGGTGCGGCCTCTACGGCAACAGGCCTTTCCAGGTACTACCGCAAGTCCGGGCAGGATGTAACGGTCGTGTGCTTCAATGGTGATGGCTGTGCAGCGGATGTGGGCTTTCAGCCCCTCTCAGGAGCGGCAGAGAGAAACGAAAACTTCATCTATATATGTTACGATAATGAAGGGTACATGAATACCGGGATCCAGCGGAGCAGTACGACACCCATGGGTGCCAGGACGACGACAACCCCCGTGGGAGCAGCGAGGAAGGGAAAGGAGACCACCCCCAAGAACCTCCCCCTCATCATGGCCATGCACAAGGTCCCCTACGCGGCCACGGCCACCCTGAGTCACCTTGAGGATTTTGCAAAGAAGCTCAACCGGGCGAAGGAGAAGCGAAAGGAAGGCCTGGCATATATCCATGTGTTCAGTCCCTGCCCGACGGGTTGGGGTGTTGCCATGGACCTGGGGATCGAAGTGTGCCGGAGGGCAGTTAGGACCAATTACTTCCCCCTGTGGGAGGCCGAAAGGGGGCAGTTCAAATTAACCCATAAGATAAAAAACCCCAGGCCGATAGGGGAGTACATCAGTCTCATCGGGAAGTTTCGCCATTTGACAGAAGAAGATGTGGCACGGATCCAGGAAGGTGTCAACAGGGATTACGCCTTCCTGTGCCATCTTACGGAATTCAGCGGTGCTTCACAATGCTAATCTGCTACTTTGGGGAGTGAGGGGATGATCGAAGTCAGATTTCACGGAAGGGGTGGACAGGGGGCAGTCATGGCCTCGCGGATACTCGCAAACGCCTTTGTAAGGGAGGGCAAATTCGGCAGCGCCTTCCCCATGTTCGGCTTTGAGAGGAGGGGCGCCCCGGTCACCGCCTTTGGTCGGTTCGATGAGAGGCCCATCAAGGAGAAGACCCAGATATACCACCCTGATTGTCTGATGGTCCTTGATCCGTCCCAGAGCAACGCCTCCTTTATCTACGAGGGGCTCAAACCCAATGGTGTCCTTTTGATAAACAGGCCGGAACCCTTCAATGAAAAACCGCACCCGAATATCAGTCTCATAGGCATAGTGGATGCGAACAAGATAGCCCTGGAGGAGATCGGGATACAGGCCCCGAATACGTGCATGCTGGGGGTCTTTGCAGCCGCAACGGGCTGGATTCGGCTTGACTCCATTCTATCGGGGCTGGAAGACTACTTTGAGGGAAAAAAGCTGGAGGGAAATATCAGGTGCGCCAAGAGGGGCTTTGAGGAGTGTTCGGCCACGAGGTATTGATCAGGGGAGGGAGTCCCTTCAGATTCCCCAAAAGCAAGGGGAATGTGGCAAAAGATAAAGGAATCGAGTTGTTACGGGTATCATGGGAAGGTTGTCCCCGGTCGTATTCTGGAGAGGGGCCCGGGAAAATCCCTTTATGTCCCTTGGGAAGATGTTGTAATATTTAGGGGATCTATCCATATGAACCGGTCTTCCCGTAGGGTCAGGGTGTTTTTCGAGGGGGTGTTGGGCGGACCCTGGCTGATCAGCCGGAGCGGGGTTCGTGGTAAGTCTTTAAATCCAAAGGATGCGAGGTATGGAAATGGCCAGATACGGAATGGTAATAGATTTGAAAAAGTGTATTGGTTGTTGGTCGTGCACTATCTCATGCAAGGAGGAGCACTTCCTTCCAAAAGGGGTATTCTGGAACAGGGTGCTCATAAGTGAGTCAGGGAAGTACCCTGCGGTCAAGAAAGAGATGTACCCGGTCCTGTGTAACCATTGCAAGGAAGCTGCCTGCGTGGATGTCTGCCCCACGGGTGCGACTTACAAGAGGGAGGACGGCATCGTTGTCGTGGACGCAGACAAATGCATAGGATGCAGGTACTGTCTGATCGCCTGTCCCTACCAGCAGAGGACACCATACAGGGATGACAAGGCGGAATGGTTTCCGGGGCAAGGACTCACCGAATTTGAAAAGATAGGGAGAGTGTTGTATCCCCTTCAAAAGGGTACCATGACGAAGTGTAATTTCTGTGCCGAAAGAATAGATGATGGGTTGAAGAAGGGTCTAAAGCCGGGAGAGGATAACGAAGCAACTCCGGCCTGCGTCATAGGCTGTCCGGTTAATGCGAGGATCTTCGGCGACTTGGATGACCCTTCCAGCAAGGTGTCGGAGCTTATCAAGGTAAGGAGGGGCTACCAGTTGCACCCGGATCTCGGCACCGATCCTTCGGTCTATTACATCAGTTAGACACCAATCTCCAAGGAGGAATGATAGATGCCAGCACAAAGTGAGAGGATTTGGGAAGATGTGTGGGTCAATACCACCTGCGGCGGCTGTTACTGTGGATGCGGAATAAGGGTCCGCAGGGTCAACGGGGTTCCCGTAAAGATAGAGGGCATTCCGGGAAGCACAATGGGAGGAGAGAACGGCGGTGTCTGCGGAAAAGGGGCAGCGGGCATAATGTACTATCATGACCCGAACCGGGTAACGAAACCCCTGAGGCGGACGAATCCTGAGAAGGGCATCGGTGTTGACCCAAAATGGAAGGAGATCTCATGGGATGAGGCAATGGATGAGATTGTTGACAGGATGAAGAAGATTATGGCGGATGATCCCCATAAGATTCTCCTCACCAATCAAACCCAGCGGGCCAGCGATGGCCCCCATAACCACCTCTATTTTTACGGGGCTGCCATGGGACAGCATGCCAATGGCTGTTTCATCATCGGGGGGGGCAGTCTCCATTGCGGAAATGCCGCCCACATGATGGGCGGCCTGATCCACGGGGCCTGGTCCATCGCACCCGACTGGAGATACACGAAGTATGTGCTCAAGTTCGGATCCAGCAAGGGGACGGGGTCCGGACATTCGGCCATGACCAATGCCAGGTTGAGGGCACAGGCCATGGAAAGGGGGATCAAAGAAGTGGTCTTTGACCCCATGTGCAATTTTGCCGGGGGCAAGGCAACAGAATGGATCCCCATTCTGCCCGGCACCGACTCTGCACTGGCCCTTGCCATGTGCAACTATATCCTCAACGAGTTGAATGTTTACGACGCAGCCTACCTTAAGGCCAAGACAAACCTGCCGTACCTTATCGGTCCTGATGGAACCTATGTGAGGGATCAGGACTCCGGCAAGCCATTGATATACGATGAGCGGGAGAAGAAGATAAAAGAGTATGACGCACCTGTTCAGGATTATGTGGATTACGCCCTGGAGGGGGAATTTGAGGTTAACGGTTTCAGGTGCAGGCCCGCCTTCATGTCCCTCAGAGAACACCTGAAACAGTTCGGCATGAAATGGGCCTCGGAAATCACGACGGTTCCCGAGGAAACGATCAGGCGCATTGCTGAAGAGTGGGTGGAAAATGCCCAGATAGGCAGCACTATCACCATCGAAGGCAAGACCTTCCCCTACAGGCCGGTTGCCGCGGTCACCTTCAGGGGTGCCCAGGGCCATTCAAATGGTATCCATCAGGTGGCCGCAATAGACCTCCTCTGCGAATTGGTGGGGGCAGAAGATGTCCCCGGCGGTACGTTGGGATGGCCGTCCATACGGCGGAAATACCCCGGTGGTCATTATGAACGAATGACGACTGTCGGGCCCGATGGGGTGGTCATACCGGGCGTGTTCTACTCCCACGTTCCTTGGCCTCCGCACAAGCCTCAGGTGCCATGCAAAGACATTGGTTGTGTGGACTTCTGGCCCCATGCCACCCTGTCCCACGTCCCCTACGTGAAGGAACGGGAAGAGATATGGAAGAAACTTGGTGTTACGGCAAAACCGGAGATGGTTTTCGGTCTTTCCTGTAACTTTATCATAAGTCAATGCGATTGGCAGGCAACGGTGGACTATTTCAAGGACCTGTTCGTGGTTCAAATGGATGTGTGGGTCAACGAGACGGACCAGGCCATTGCAGACATAGTACTCCCCGATGTCACGTGGCTGGAGAAGGACTGCTGGAGCAGTGAGATAGATGCCTATTTCTTCAGCGGAAGCCCCTCCTACGAGGACTGGTACTGCCATATGCAGAAGGCGGTGGCAAAGCCGGTTGGGGAGTGCAGGTTCTTCATGGATGTGTATCTGGAAGTGGCTAACAGGGTCGGTTTCAGGGACAAGTATAATGAGATCGTCAACAAGTACTATAGCATCGAGGATGAAGATCTCAAGTTCAAGCCGGGAGAACAACCCACCTGGGCTGAAATGGGAGAGCGGGTGCTCAAGTGGGTATACGGTGATGATGCGGAGAAGGTCAAGGAGCAGGGATACGCGACATGGCACAAGCCGATTGAAGATACTTACTGGAGATGGGAGATCGACTCGAGGGTCCCCCTGTATATGGAATTCCTGATTCACGCCAGGAACGAGGTGGAAAGGATCTGTAAGGAGGTGGATTTGGAGCTGGACTATGAGCAATATACGCCAAACGCGAGCTGGTTTCAGCCTACCACCTACAAGGAGCTGGACGAGGAATATGACATGATCGCCTTTTCCTACCGGGATGTGCTGCATACCAACAATACCACCTTTCAGAACCCCATGATTGACGAGGTAAGCAAGCTGTGCCCCTATACCTATACGGTCACGATGAATACGGACGTGGCAAAGAGGAGGGGGCTGGAAGACGGGGATCTGGTCTGGGTGGAAAACCGTTACGGAACAAAGGAAAAAGGAAGGATAAAGACCATGCAGGGTCAGCACCCCAAGACGATCGGTATTGCCGGCCAGGGAGGTCTGTGGGCGGATATGAGGCCCATTGCCAAGGGAAAGGGGAGCAACTTCTGCAAGATACTTCCTACATACCTGAGGCACTACGACCCGGTCACTGGTAACATTGAGACCTCGGTGGCAGTGAAGGTATACAGGGCAGAGGAGTAAGGACCATCCCTCTCCCGGGACATAGCGAAACGGGATTCAGGTGGTGCCTGGCAATGCACCCAAGAATCTCTTGAGTTATATGGGTTCAAATTGATAAAACCTTAAAGAGGAGAGCGAGGATATGAAGAGAGCAAGATTGATGGAATACGAGTGGATGGTGAAGTATACCCCTCAGAAGGAATGGATTGAGGGGCAGGGAGTCCTGCTGTGCCTGGCCTTCTTTTTTTCCGAGATAGGGGCAGGGATCTACTTTATCTCACTCTTTTTGAACTTCAAAGGGGGATGGCTTGCCGGCTGGCTCATAACCTTGGTGCTGGGAGGGCTGATTCACCTCGGGTTCCTCGGGCATCCCATGCGCGCCTGGCGGATATTGCTCAAGCCGGCAACATCAGAGCTGTCCCGGGGCCTTTGGGTGATCTCGCTCTTTGGAGTAATCGGCTTTTTCCATGTCCTCCCCGTGGTGTTCAAGGGCCTGTCATGGACCGGCGAGGGCACAGCCTTCAAGACCATTATGGGGATCCTCACGGTCCTGATCATCACCCACGGTTTTCTCACCATGAACGTGGTGAGGGCCTTGCCCCTCTGGAATTCATCCATGATCATCCCCCTTTCCGTGGCATCGGGGATCTGGGTTGGTGCCCAGACAGCAGAATTGATGATGAAGATAGCAGGACATGAGCTCTATCTGGCAGAGGCCTGGTCCAGGTGGTCCCTGATCGGCTACATGGCCATCCTCGTCATGTACCTTTGGGGCACCTATCATTCCAATGACACTGCCAGGGAGTCCGTCAAGAGGCTCTTGATAGGGGATTCGGCCCTGCGCTTCTATCTTGGCGTGGTCGTCGTGGGGATTGCTATCCCATTGATCATAACCATTGCCCTCTGGTCCGGCGGAACAGAAAGCCCTGGCGGTGGCGCCCTTTTCATTAGGTTCCTGTGCGTGTTGATAGGAGATCTGACCATGCGCTACAGTATCATGAAAAGCGCCATCTACACGCCACTGATCTAGGCAGGGGTCCTCTTCTTCCTATTGGGCCGGAGCCTCTACCGTAGGAGAGTGTCTCTGGCCCTATGTCACTCGCCTTCGCCGGGATGCCACGGCGCGGAAGCACGGGAAAGAGGGGCGAAAAGTGACCACGGCGCAGGCCGCAGAGTGAAGCCAGGTTGGCTTCGGCGCAGTTCCGCTTGGCTGTGCCCCGGATTCGCCAGCCCTGCCGAGGGAGCTTCACCGGGCACATCACATTTTGGAAAAGAAATCCATCAATGCCTTTGTGAAGGCCTCCGGTTGCTCCGCATTTGAGAGGTGTGCAGCCGAGGGCAGGATAACAAGTTTGGAACCCCGGATACGCTCGTGCATTGCCCTGGATGCTTCGACAGGCGTGCCGGGGTCCTTCTCCCCTACCATAATGAGTGTCGGAATCTTGATCTGGTGCAGGCGCCCGATATAGTCTAGCTTTCGAAAGGCCTCGATACACCCGACGTATCCTTCCACGGGGGTGGAAAGGAGCTGCTGCCGTACCTTTTCCAGCACCGGAGGATTCTTTTCCACGAACTCGGGGGTGAACCAGTCCCTGAGGGTCTCCGGTATGCGTGCCTTCATGCCCCCCCGTCGCACCTGGCCTATACGTTCGTCCCAGATGGGTTGGGCCTCATCAGGCATCACGCTTGCCGTATCACAGAGGACGAGGCTCTTGAGTCTTCCCGGGTAGTCCAGGGCAAGCCCCTGACCTATCATGCCCCCCATGGAGAGCCCCACCCAGTGGGCCTGCTCGATGCCGAGGGCGTCCATAAGATCTGCAGCATCTCTCACGAGCTGGTCAAGAGTGTAGGGTCCCTTCGGCACATCGCTCTTGCCGTGACCTCGCGTATCGTAGCGAAGCACCCTGAACCGGGACTCCAGCGCGCCCAGTTGGGGTTCCCACATACTCAGATTGCAACCGAGGGAATGGCTCATGACCAGGATATCGCCGTCCTTGTTTCCGGACACCTCATAATTGAGCTGAATCTCTCCCACCTTAATTCTCATAATCCCATCTCCTTCCCGTTTGGTTATGCGTGCATAGAAGGGACGCAGTCGTTCTCGATGACCATCTCGATGCGATCGAATCTGTAAAGGTCAACGTCCCATAGATCTTACCATCCTATCCATCAGCGTCGCTGCCTCCTGGGCAAAGGCTCGCTCATTTATGTGATGGTCAACTTCCCTTATCTCGATCCGAGAATCCAAGGCCCCTCTCAACTTGGCCAGGAAGGCCTGGCTGATCGGAGGATCGTATAGGGGACCCGACGCGTGATCGGCCTCGGACCATCCCCCCTTTGGAATAAGAACCTTCACATGGGAAGGGTCTTCGTTCAGTTTTTCCGCCACCTGGTCAGCGATAAAGAGGGTCTCCTTCTCGGTGAGCCTTATGGCGGACCGAAAGTCATAAAAGAAGATCTTTCGATTCCTGTACTCCCTTGGGATATTCTCGCGGGTAAACTCGAGCACGGCACAATCCAGGCCGCCGGGAACGACCAG
>JAFDHO010000348.1 GCA_019308745.1 Deltaproteobacteria bacterium | reverse complement strand
GCTCAAAGCCCAAAGCCTAAGGCCCCGGGTATTTTTCTAGGAAATATTGCTGGCATTGCTCGCAAACCACTCCGCAACAAGCTGGTATATTTCCTGGGGGCTGAGCGGTATGCCTGTGCCGCCGAGCCCCGGGGCCGTGTTGAAATCAACTGCATACAGCCATGGCCCTGACTGAACCATGTCGATTGCGAATACAGGGTAGGGCGCGCGGGAAGACAGCAGGCCATGTCCCTCATGACGCTCGAAGAGAAATTCCACCTCCACCTCTTTGGCATGATTTGACATCCAACTGCCAAAACCGCTGTAGCGCAGCCAAAAGGACCTTCTGCCGATCTGCAGATGCCGATAGCTCGTGGCATATTCAATCCCAGGAAATGAAGGCTCGCTTTGCACAAACCGGCTGCAGTAGAAATGCGGGTACTTTCTAAGAGCGTCTCCCAGGATAGCGAGAATCTTTCCTTCCCCGCGGTGGGCAAACTCATCGAGATACACAACAACCCTTATGGTTTCTGCATAAGAGAATTTATCCTTGAGCTTACTGTAGACCTCACCTACCGTGCCGTGCTCGGGAACCTTCAGGCCCAGGTTTTCAAGCAATAAGAACTGCTCGGCCTTGCTCATGTCATTTCTGGATCTGCGGTCCCATACCGTGTCTGCCACCCCCCTCGGGTAGAAGGCATGGTCGTAGAAATCTATAAAGTCCGAGAGAATAGCGATCTTTGGCGCGGGGGTCTGAGCGTTATTCACAATGATTGCCATTTTCCCCTCCTCTCTTTGGTTCCTTAATCTTTCTCTTGAATTTCCTCAGCATCTTGACCGTCTTTTGTCACGTGGTAGGAAGTGTGGTATTGCAGAAATAATATCTTCAGGAGCGAGATAATCCATTTTCTTGTCTCCGTATCGAAGTCGACGTTCCTCTTGATAGCTTCAGCCACTGCTCCCTCATCGGTCCAAGACGCCAGCCATAATTACACTCAGGACACTTTACCTTCCACCTGTCAGCTCTATGCCAGAACACGTTTCCACAGATACATTTAATTGCTAGGAAGTTTACCTTTGGGGTCCACTTTGCGTTGATTATTCTCATGGAAGCGCCGTTCCTCCTTTTGGAGAGTTTTTATCTATATTGACTCAAATATCTTTCAATATCTTTTGCAATAAGCTCTAAACATCCTCTAACCGTCGGATTAGGAGTCTATTCTTTCGCTTCCTCATCTCAATAACCCTAATTAGCTCTTTGTTGAAAAGCCGCTCGATTATCTTCTTAGCATCGATCTCTTTTCTAATTACGTCCCTCAAGACTTCGAGATGACATCTACAACACAAATCGTAGGTTTCCCCTACGTCTTCTATCGACCCAGCTCCATCCGTTTTCCGATCATATGGAAGCCAAACCTTTTGGACATTCTCTTTTGTGCCGCAAACATCACAGATTGTAATTTGCATTTTCTTACCTCCGTTTTAACTTGCACCGAGGATCTTATTCCAATGCTTGCAAACTCTCTCCACCTCAGATATCCATAAACGGCAATTTATTACAGATAAAACCCGCAGCTTTCTGATGACCGCCTCCTCCATACTTTTTAGCTATCCGCGACAAATCATGATCATCTTTGGTTGTGAACATGCTAACCTTCCACCTGTCCGGACCTATCATATAAAACGCCAGCATAGCATCGTAGCGATTAGCGTTCCATACTGCCTCAAAGGTTTTGGAGTTGCAGTATGGGGCATTAAGCGCAACGCAGCGAAGGCCCTCAAACGTAACAATAAAGACATTCTTGCAATATTTAGCATCTAGTCGTTCCTGGTAAGCAACGCATTTCCAACCGTCGTCGACTACCGTACCCAAAAAGCCGTCTGGTTCCATTGCTCGATCAGGAAACAAGAGTTTATCCCAAAAGAGAAGCCCGTCCCCACATGATGGATCAGTTGAGTGGAGCCTAGCCCCATACTGAAAAGCAAGGGTGTTAGGGTCGGAAAGATTCCATACGTCATACTCGGCAACCAGCCTAACTGGCACTGGCAAAGGCTCTTCCAAATAGACATATTTCCACACCAGAGCAGCCGCACCAATACCAATCTCCCTTAAACCACGAATGTGGATATTAGGCAGTCGCTTATTGTATTCCTCGATGGCAGATTTATGATGGTCTATCCAGACAAGATCACATAGTTCGGATAGCCGAATCATTTCATCAAAAGGTTCCAGGTGGAAATCTACCATATAAACAACCTCACCTGGATTTATTTGCTTCCATGGGAAAGGGTAGTGATAATCAATGGGCCACATTTCGCAATCATCTCTATGATGCAACTTAATGATCGCTCCCGAGCAATGTCCATCTAAATCGGCCGAGTGGTAAAAACACTTCATGCTATCCTCCTTTTTTCTCTCCTTTTATTGCCCATCCTACGGCCTAATCATGGATGAACCCATCCCTCCCTGACGGAGGGGTAGGGGGGTCCTTTTTATACAGCGATTTGAAATCCGTCCTCTTCCAATACTTGCATACCCTCAGCCCGGGCGGGTTATGTGGGCCTTGATCTGGAAAGAATCGTTTCCAATAGGCGCAATAAGCCGTCTCAAGCGGCAGATGTCTGTTTGTCATTAGTTCTTCGTTCTTTTCTGAAATTCGTCGGTTCACACATAAAATCACCCTCCATGAAAAAAGTCATAAAGCTTTATCTTCCCTAATGGATTATTCTTCAGGTATTCCATCTTTTTTTAATTTGAACTCGTTGCTAATATCCAATCCGCCGGCTAAATATAGCGGCGAATACGCGTCCCGATAAAAACCGAGTCTTTCGTAGATTAAATAACGAAAGGTTCCAGATCTCTTCGCATGTTCGCACAATTCTCTAAAAATAAATTGAGTTGCGATCAGTCGAGTTTCATAAGGAATATTTAGCCATTTCTCTCTAAGATCGTCATTCTTCACCCCATAGACCCCCTCCAATGATTTCGTTCCTATAAGAATAAAAACAAAAGCCCTTAGAGGTCCGGAAACTTATCTGGCCCAGGCAGGGATGGGATCGGGGTCTACCCCTAACATAGTTTCCTACGTCAGCCCGGGAACGTCCATTCTCGTTCCTCTTATGAAGCCGTATCTTGGCCGAGATTACAGGAATTTGGTTGGGGAATACACAAAGTTAGGTTGGCCTAAGATCTTCCATTCTGGGCCGTCTCAGGGTCTCAGAGACACATTTCCACTTGACTTTTAAGATAACGCACCGAATATTATAAATAGGGGGAAATTAAAACATGTCTGCCCGATGGGCGTGCAGGAAGGGAGGCGCAAAGCAATGCGATGGCGATGGTTCTTGATAAAATTAACGACTGCAGGAGCAGTGGTCTATCTTCTGTGGCTGATAACAGGCACAGCGGCCGGACTGTTCTTGGGACTGTCCTTGGCTCCCCTTGGTTGGATGATCGGGAAATTCATCGAGGTGTCGGTTGAGGCCAGTAAAGTTCCCTCGATGCCTGAGAAGTTTAGACCGGCGGCATACCGTGGCGGCTATGAGATCGAAGACAGCTTCCCGGTTTGTCTTTCTCCCTCTCTTTGGGATAGGGACTTTCACGACCCAGTTAGAAATCCTGGAGTTGACGCAGCCGGCATTTATTGGGATCACACTGGCCCCAACGCCTTTGGCGATGATAAATGGTAGTTAGCCCCTCTGCTCATTCTAATGTGTCAAATCATATAGGTCGGCGGGTATTCCTTCCTTTGAGCGGAATTCCTCCAGGGCCTTGTTGAATCTTTCCGCCTCGTTTCCCGCGTCTTTGTGCCTTTCCCACGCTCTCTTGAAAACTTTAATAGGCTCCCCTACGAGAGAGCTTGCGCCAAACTCAAGGTCGGTGTTCCCCCGGGATATTTTCTCAAGTCCTGTAAATAGGCCATGTATGTTTTTGTGATATTGCTCCCTGAAGATATCCCGGTCCACTTCACCGTTGATCGTGGCGGCTTTAAGCGCC
>JAFDHO010000105.1 GCA_019308745.1 Deltaproteobacteria bacterium | reverse complement strand
AAGTCGCAGAAAAGACCAGCCCGGGAGGCTCGGAACGCAAGAAAAGGCATCATCACCCCCGTTCGTCCATCACCGAGTTCTCTGAATCGCTTTTCAAACGGCTAAAGTGTTACCTGGTATTTTGATTGATGAAAGATCAGGGAAAGGGGATTTGGCCGGGCTCAGAAAAAAGAATCACCACCCTTTCTTCTGCAATCACCCCGCGCGCACAAGGAAGGATGGTGATACTCTTGACTCTATCAGCAACTGCAGGAACTACTACAGCTTGCCCCGCCCAGATTGAGGTTCGAGGAAATCGAAAAGCCACCTCCGTAGTGCGAATCAATGAAGTCCACATTGATGGGTTTTGCCTGTTCCCACAGCTTCCTGTCGATGATATAAGTAAACCCGTTGTCTTGGATCACTTCGTCTTCTTCTTTGGGCTCATCCAGAGCCATGCCCAATGAGGGCCCGGCTCATCCGCCCTGGGATAGGAAAATCCTGATGGGAGTGATCTTCTCTTTGTCTTTAAAGAACTCCGTGAGCATCTCATTCGCTTTTTCGGTTACATTCAGCATTAGTGCCTCCTAAGACCATTAAGGTAATGAAAATTTAATATAATGTAGTCATCTTATGGCTCATGTCAATCTTTTTTTCCTGCCTCCGTTGGGAGAGGTCTGTAACTCGAGGCAAATTCAGCCTGAGCTAACAAGAACCCCTGCTTTCTCGGCCAGGGCTCCGGCCTCCTTGGGATTCCCGCGTGAGCTCACTGTGCCCTTACGGCTACCTCGGTACCCGAGCCGCGTTAAAGGCCCTTTTGGTGGGAGGTGTTTGACGGCGGTGTCATTTCCAGAACCGATAGAAATGGTGCAACGGGCCGCGCCCGTGCCCAATTACATAGGCAGCACCCTGCTCAAGGGCACCTGCGAGGTATTCTTTAGCTGATCGGCAGGCATCCTCCACGGGAAGGCCCTTTGCCAAGAAGGCCGCAATGGCCGAAGAAAGGGTACATCCCGTGCCACGATCGTTCATGGTCTTGAGACGTTTCCCTTCAAGGAGCACAAAGCGGTCTTCCCGCCCCATAAAGAGGAGATCCTGGCTGTTCTCCCCGCCCAGGTGACCCCCCTTGATGAGCACGTTCCTCGGGCCCAGGGAACAAAGGGTCCGAGCGGCTTCGTACATGTCTTCCAGCCCCTTGACCTCCTGACCCAGGAGAGAGCACGTCTCAGGTATATTGGGCGTAATCAGAGTAGCCATTGGTACGAGTGCTTCCATGAATACCCTGAGCGCGTCCTCCTCCAGGAGGCTCTTCCCGTCGTGGGCCGCCAAGACAGGGTCCAGAACGATGTTCTGCCCATCGTGTTTGAGCAGTTGTTCGCATACCACGCTCACTGATTCGGCGGCGTAGAGCACACCTATCTTCACCGCGTCGGCCCCCATGTCCCCCAGGACCGCTTCAAGTTGCGCCTCAATAAAGCCAACCGGGACCGGATATATACCTGAGACCCCTTTAGTATTTTGGGCCGTGAGTGCCGTGATAACTGACATTCCATAGCATCCAAGGGCCGAGAAGGTCTTGAGGTCCGCCTGGATGCCGGCCCCGCCCGAACTGTCGGACCCTGCTATGGTAAGGAGCCTGTGGTAACTTTTTTTCATCCGAGATAGGTACCCCTTAATCATAATCCGCAAGGTTCTTTATGAAGTCTTCCAGTTTGATGCGCTCCATGGCCTCGTCAGGTACGGAGTATCTCCTTCATGATGGGTGATGAACGGTCCAGCTTCTTTATGATGGCCGAAATCTCGTATTTCGGATCCACCTCCCTGGTCACTCGCACAAATTCTCTGGGTAGTTTCTCCTGGAACTCCGAAAGAACAGCCCTGAGATCCTTCATCCAACCCTCCTCTGCCAGATCTAAAAGGGAGAAACAAAAAAGGACATGTCACCCATCCATCAATTCAAGATATGCCCCAGCACTATCTCCTCGGCGAAGAGCTCGTTCAGCATGTCATCAAGGTAGACGATGCGACCGCAAAACTCCTTCTTGAGCCTGTGGACCCCGTCAGGTCCTTCAACCAACAGCTGCTCCGCGCAAGAATCGCATGAAGGCCCATGTTCATCTTCTCCTTCAAGAAAATAGGGGACCCATGACTTTTCCATAGCCTCCTCCAATGATTTTATCAGCATTCCACAAATCGAACATCTCATTTGCCAACCTCCAAGAATTCATAAGGTTATTAATGAAAAAATCTTGAATTGACAAGAAGAATATCAGCAGCCCCTACTTCTCCTGCAGGGTCCCGCGGGGGTTCCTATGCGAGTTCTACCCCCTATTCGCCGGCGCAATCCTTCTGTACCGTCAAAGTCCGAGAGCCACCATTTTGTTTCTGCGGCCCCTTGAAGTCTTTTGAAACGCCCCTGCCGAAGGTCGATTTTCCAGTTGATAGATGCCGTGAAATCGGATACATTGCCTGAAAAATACGGGTTTTGGTAACACTTTAGCCCTTTGAAATGCCCCCTCACCAAAGCAGAACAGGGGATGAGGCCTTTTCTGGAGTGACTGGCGGGAGGGGCCAAGCGGATCCTTTTCCCTTTTTGAGTTTCGCCAGAATCAGGACCGGGCGAGTTGAGGAGTATCTCGATTGAGAAAGGGAAAGGAGGAGGAAGATAATGCACTCTGATATTAGAGACCTCTTCGGCCAGATACCCCAGAGCTTCAACCAAGAATCAGCCGAAGGCATCGATGCGGTTTTTCAGTTTGACATTACAGGAAATGGGGGCGGGAACTGGAATATTACGATTGCCGACAAGACCTGCGCCGTGAACGAAGGAAAGCATTCTCAACCCACCGTGACCCTCACTATGTCCGCCGAAACCTGGCTGGGGATCATCAACAGGGAAATCAACCCCTTCGAGGCCTTCATGAAGGGTGTCCTCAAGGTGAGCGGAGACATGATGATGGCCCAAAGGGTTCCCGATCTCTTCAATCTATAGGGAGAAGGCTTTCCTCCCCTCTTCCAACCTTCAAGTCGTATACGGTCATGCGGGAGCATGACCCTCCAATTCTTGGAGGGACGGGTTCCACCCCGTCCGTTTCAGCCTGGCAATTCTGGGAAAGTTTTTCAAGGTCTCAAGAGCGAGAAAAAAATGGCGGCCACGCGCTGCTTTCATCTGCACCAGAGGCCGGAAGGACAAAAAGGAGGAATGGAGCAAGAGCCCCTTGCGACGCAAAGAAGGGTCCGTTATTGATATTCAAGGGCTCTCTTTGAACTTAAAGGAGAGCTGAGCAGGCTCAATTCTCACCACTTGAATCCTGTCATTTGGAAGAAAGATCTGATCCCTGGTGATCGGGAAGACTCTCCTTCCAAAGCGCGCCAGGGATAGATCCAGTGTCGCGTGGACATTCCTCTCGCTCAACGTACTGGCATCCTTGCGCAGGCCCCTGGCCGTGATTCTTATTTGGGGTTTTATGGGGTCCAGGACCTGCATCTCCTTCGGGACATTTCTCATCTCAAGGGGGACCTGAAAGGTCACCTCAAAATCTTGCTGACCTGCCAGGAGCAGCCAGAGGAATGTGACCAAAACCAGGCTTCCGGCCTTAACGGGCCATTGATGGGTGATGGCCGCTTGGATCCTCTTCCACAATTTTTCCCTCTGGGGAGCGATGGGCCTGACGGCTTCTCCCACCAGCTGCGCCAGCGTGCCTTCCTCTTCTATCCCGATCAGTTCGCTCCTGCGTGCAAGGGACACCTTGCCTCGTTCTTCTGATACTGCGACAACCCATGCGTCGCATTTCTCCGCAAGGCCCAGTGCGGCTCGATGCCTTGTACCCATCTCCACCGGAACCCTTTCGGATGAACTCAGCGGGAGGTAGCAGCCCACAAGGGAAATCTGTCCGTCACGGATGAGGACCGCACCATCGTGCAGCGGGGAATCCTTTTGAAATATGCTGAGCAAGACCTCTGGAGTGGGTTCCGCATACAGGGCCTGCCCCCCGGTTATCAATTCATCCACCCGCTCCGAACGTTCCAGGATCACCAAGGCGCCTACCTTCCCCCCGGCAAGGGAAAAGATGCCTTTGGCAAACCCTGGAATCCATTGCCCCGACGAGGCCTGTCTCTTAAAGCCAATTGCCTTGAGGGGATTCACCCGCTCCAGCACCTGCCGTATCTCTGACTGGAACAAAATGATGAGCAAGATGATGAGGACCTGCCACAGGATTTGGAACACCCATGTGGTCAGAAAGAGGCCCCACGTCCGAGCCATGGTGAATATGATTCCCAGTACCAGCAACCCCACCAGTGCCTTGAAGGCCTTTGTCCCCCGAAACCAGAGGTGGAGGTGGTAGGCGACGACGGTGAGAAAGACGATGTCCACAAAATCCTGTATTCTCAAGTTTGCAAAGATGGAGAAGAAATCCATTTTTCCTTCAGGCTTCCCTTTTCTCCGATAGCTTGCTCACGCTATGCGATTATGATATTGGGCTCTCTAAACTGTTTTATTTTATAATAAATATTAATCAATTTCTATAAACTATTATCTTTATGGAACAAGAATCCTTGGAATTTTGGGAGGTGGGGAATTTGGCTGGGTTTGAGGCCCCATGTTAGCTGCCGGGGTGAATCACGGCCGCGTCCTGATGATGCTCCTGTTGGCGCCGAATCTATCTTGGACCAGTTTATCCATTTCTCCCTGGCGATGGCAGGCGACCTGGTGACCTGATGCAACTTCCCGGAGTTTTGGTTCCTCTTCAACGCACAAGTCCGTGGCGAACGGACACCGCGTGTTGAATCGACATCCTTGAGTCCCCATGAAGCCCCCTCCTACCTCCGTCTGAGCTTCGGGTCAAATGCATCCCGGAGGGCATCACCGATCAAGTTCCAGGCGAGGACAAACAATACGATGCAGCCACCGGGTATAACGATGGTATACCAGAATCTCAAGGGGTCCTGGGGCGGCCCGACAATATAGTTCCTTGCCAGGGCGACCATTTGACCCCAGTCAGAGTAACCTTTTGCAGCGCCCAGACCGACAAAACTCATGAACGAGGCGGTAATCACCATCGATCCCATGTCCATCGAAGCCATGATCAAGACAGGGTAGATCGCATTGGGCAATATATGCCGCAGAATGATCCTGCTATCCGATACGCCAATGATCTTTGCTGCCTGCACGAACTCCTGATCACGAAGCGTAAGGATTTCTGACCGTATCACGCGAACGTACCATCTCCATTGGACCATTGCCAAGGCGATCATAATCTTGTCGATTCCCCTGCCGAATGCCACAACAATGGCCATTGCCAGAACCAATGTCGGTATGGCCCACATGACGTCGGTTATCCGCATCAGGATTTCATCTATTATGCCACCGTGATACCCTGCCAGCGCACCCAGGGTGACCCCGACAATGGCCGCAATCCCGACCACAAAAAGCCCGATCTTGAAGGCGGTCCTGGTTCCCCAGACAGCCCCGTAGAAGATATCATACTGACCTGAGGTCGTTCCGAAGATATTGTCCCTGCTGGGTGGTTTTGGTGTGGGAGAGAAGCCCTTGTGAGGCATCATATACGGGTTATGGGCATACTTGGGGGGCGCTATCTGTGGGGCAAAGATGGCCACGGTCACGAAAAACATGAGCAGTGTCAAGCCGATAACGGCAGAGGGGTTCCTAAAGATTCTGTAGAGCGTAAACCTGAACTCCCTTAACCTTGGATGGCTTTTCTCCATGAAAACTCCCCGGTTATCTCAAACGAACCCTCGGATCGATATAGGCATAAAGGATATCCAGTATTAGGTTCGTAATGACAAAGACCACCCCCATAAAAAGGCATATGCACATGAGAACGGGCATATCAAGCTGGGTGGCTGATTCGGCCAGCCACCATCCTATACCCTGGCGGTTAAAAACCACCTCGACCGAAACACTACCCTCCATGGACAAGGCCACGAGTTGCCCTGCGACCGTTACCACAGGGAGCAACGCATTCCTGCGGGCATGTCTTATGTATATGGTCTTCTTGTCGACCCCTTTGGCCATAGCCGTGATGACGTACTCCTTGGATAGCTCTTCGATCAATCCCGAACGCATCACCCGCATGTTCAGCGCCACCACAACTATTACATAGGTGAAAACGGGGAGCACCAGGTGCCTCAAGGCATCTATAGTGATATCCAAACGACCGTTCAGAAGCCCATCGAAGCTATACATGCCGGTATAACCCGTGAACTTGTCAGGATTGTCCAGGATAAGCATGTTCAAACGATCACTGAGAATTCCAGGGGAAAATATCTGAAAGTAACCGTAAAAGACCATGAGCAGGACGAGGGCGAACAAGAAGGTCGGAAGAGACCACCCAATAATCGCGAAAATACGGGTCGAATGGTCTATCCAGCTATCCCTGTGGATCCCCGAGATGGTACCCAGCCAGATGCCGAAAATGATGACGATGGGGGCTGCGAAAATATTCATCTCCAAGGTAACAGGGAAATACCGCAAAAAGGCCTCCCCCACTGGCCTCGCTGCGACCAAGGACCAGCCCAGATTTCCTTTGGAGATTTCCCGGATCCATCGAAAATACTGAACATAGAAGGGATCATCTAGACCGAACTGCTTGATTATCTTTGGAATGTCTTTTGCTTGTTGAGGTGTCGTTACGAAAGCTGCGGCCCTTCGTTCAGGGCTGAATGTCATGAGTATACCAAAAAGCAGGACCGAGACACCGAAAAGGACAAAGATCAGAAGGAAGAACCTTCTTATGATGTATGCTGACATTAAGCTCCCAGGTTGCGGCGGTCGCTATTGATGGAACCACGTCGAGGAGCCCTGTCTGCCCGACGTGGTCCCTTTATTGGTCCAAAAGATCCCTTACTCTTTCCAGATGTCCATGAGCATCTCATTGGCGTCGGTTAGCATGGGATTGGGGACATAGCCCTTTACCCAATCACGATATGCCCTGACAACTATCTGTTGATAAAGAGCAATAGCAATGGCCTCCGAATACCATAAGTCCTGGAGCCTATGGTAGATCTTTTCGCGCTTTTTTGGATCGATGGTTTGTATGCCCAGATCGCAAAGCCTGTCCACTTCTTCGTTCTTGTATCCCATATAGCGCCCATAGACCCCCTGGGAGTGCATGAAGGTATACATGAAATTGTGCGGATCAGCATAATCCGCCCCCCAGCCGATGATGAACAGGGGATACATGAAGTTTCTGTACTTGACCAGATAGTCTTTCCACTCCACGTTGCGTACTTCAATCCGAAATCTGGGGTTCAGTGACATGATATTCTCGGCAAGCATCAAGGCGGCAGCTTCCCTCATCTCGTTCCCCGTGTTATGGGTAATAACCATCTTGAAGCCTTTTTCCCAAACCTTGCCTCCCCAGGCCTTCTTCATATACTCCTTGGACTTCTCCAGGTCATACTCATAGACAGGGACATCCTTATGAAACGCCAAACCCTCTATGTTCGGACTGGTAGGCATGATCACGAGATCATTGAAAACATCCTTCTTATAGGTCTCACGATCAAAGGCGTGCAAGAAGGCCTTGCGCACGTTGATGTCTGAGAAGAAATCCGGTGGTATGCCGTTCCCATCCAGTTTTCCACTACCGATATTCGGATTGCCTTTCGGGTTGATCTTCTGGCAGAAAAAGGCAGCCGTCACCGACAGCTGTGGAACTTCGTAGAGTTTCAAACCCTTCATCGCCCTGACCTCCGGGACGTACTGATTATCCACGCGCACCCGATCGGCATCGCCGTTTTGAAGCATCAGCTTTCTGGTACTCCACTCTTTGACATATTTGACAATGGCCCTCCTGAGTCTGGGTTTCTTGCCCCAATAACCATCGAACCTCTCAAATACGAACTCCTTATTGGGCTCCCAGGACTTCATCCTATAGGCATTGGTCCCGTTGGTCACTTTCAAGAGGGGTTCGTGCCCTGGTGCGGGTTTATTGTATTTTGCTGCATTCTTGATGTTCCCGTCCCAGCACCCCTTCTCTATGGCCCACTCCTTGTCCAATATGACCGATGCTGAATAGGCCAGGATTCCCAAAAAGGGCGGGTAGGGCCTGGGGAGGTGAAAAATGACCTTGTCCCCCCGTGCCTCAACGCTCTTGTCGATCACGCCGAATATGCCCGGGATGATGTTGCCGTCCCTGTCCCTGGTCGATCCTTTTCCCGTAAGGGCCTCTAGGAGCATCCACATGGGCCCCCCGTCCGGGTCTGCAATCATGTTACGCTTGAAGGAGTACACGACATCCTCGGGGGTCAGAATTCCCCCTTCGTGAAACCTTACCCCTTTCCTGATGGTAAAAGTATACGTCCTGCCATCAGCGGAAATGCCGCCATTCTCCAAAGAAGGGACTTCAACCGCCAGAAGTGGTTTGAACTTATCCGTGTGAGGACCGTCAAAAAAGATCAAAGGTTCATAGATATTCCACAGTCTCTGGGACGAAGTGACGTCGTAGGCTACAGCAGGGTCCAGAGTCCTCAGGTTACCGTAGTTTGCAAGGATAAAAGTGTCAGGGTTCTTGATTTGAGCGTTTACTCCCATGGCGAAAAACACCAAGAGACAACAGATCGCCGTGGTGATATACTTTCGCATCCCAAACTCCTTTCTTCTTAAGGTTGACTGGGTAGGCTCCCTGTTTATTCCGAAGGAGGGCTTTCCTGTGGGCAATCCTGAACCTAACGGATCAAATATTTTACAAAAATCAGGGAAAGTCAACATAAAAGGCGGTGCGCTTCCGTGATCCCTTGAAAGGCAGCAATGGGGACGTCTTTCATGTGCCAGGAGGTCGTCGGCATGTCCTTCTGTCTTTGGGGGCGGGAGACCCCATACCCATCCCCGAGGAGATCTACCTAGTCCTCAAGCCACATGTTCGCGCCCCATCCGGTGGTCACGTGGATCGTGCCGACATTGGTATTTCTTACCCCTTTCACTCTCTTGTTCCAGGCGTAGATAAAATGAACCGCAAACATGGGAATGGTCGCCGCATCTCTCACAAGTACCTTCTCGGCCTCCTGGACCGCCTTGAACCGCTCTCCTTCGTCCATGGATGTTTCGATAATCTTGACCCACCGGTCAAACTCCGGATTCGGATAGCCTCCGAGGAACTTTCCGTCCGGAGCCGTGTTGGAATTGGTAACCCAGTAACTGTAACCAAGGGTCGGGGCCCTAAGGAATCCCTGTACATACCGTTCCAGTAGAACGAACATTCTTTGATTACTACTTTGTGGCACCTTAATCAATAGGATCCATGAAGAAAAAGCCCTATACGGTCATACGGGAGCACGACCCTCCGATTCTTGGAGGGACGGGTTCCACCCCGTCCGTTTCAGCCTGACAATTCTGGGAAAGATTTTCAAAGGTCTCCCTGTTTGCTCCGTCCAAAAAACCGCCAGCCGAAGAGGTCCTGGGGCTCATGGCTATACTATCATAATCCCCAAAGCAAGGTAATAACTCTTTCGAGCGGGGGACGGGGAACGCCTGTAAGGTTCCGAATGGCAAAGCGACTATATGGACAAAACAAATCGAATCGGAGGTATCTTGATATGGGAAACAAGAAAAGGATTATCATGACGGCAGTAGTTGCCGCAATCATGGCGATCGGAACGCTCACCTGGGCATCCGGGACCGGGACAAAGGTCCCGTTGATGGCCCTCAAGCCACACCCGAATGCCACCGGATAGGAGACAGGGCCATCACCATCGAGGCCCAGGGCCTCAAGCCCGATAGCGTCTACGCGGTATGGTTCGTGAACATGACTCCCAAGAAAAATGTGGCAGGCGCAGCACCCTATATGTTCAAAACGGATTCGGAGGGCGCGGGTGTCTACAATTCCCCCTTGGATAGATCACCCTTCGGGAATTGGTCCATGTTGATGGTCGTGCTTCACCCGAACGGTGATCCCAAGGACATGAACAACATGGTTGGCGCCCTCTCGGGAAACCTTTAACCGGGGATACCCGGGATTGGGGGCAAAGGGCTCGCTTGCACTCCCAATCCCCCCTATCCTCCTAGGAGCAGCTCCTAGCTGCGATCCCTTCCCTGCCCCTTGGACAGGGAAGACTCGCGGCTTTTCTTTCCGTCTATCCCGGCATCCTTGCATAACTCTGATGGTCCTGTCTTTCAAAGAAAAACGGGCTTTTGGTTCTCAATAGAGCCTGCAAGGTCCGCGCCTACCTGAAGACAGGGCCTTGCTTCCCTTGACATCCTTCCTCTCCCCTGTAGTTGTTGAAACAGACAGTGAGGGGAGCCGTTCCCACACTCATGATTTAGTGTTCCTTCGAGGATTGTCGAAGCCCTTGCCTTCCTGTGTAGCAAATTTCTGTTGTCAGACGCCTATTTGTCATTCCCCGGCTTGACCGGGGAATCCAGGAAAGGCCATCTTGGGTCCTCTGGGTGCGGAGTTCAGGCCACAAACCCACAAAAGACGGAATGTCCGCGAATCGCAGTCGGAGCCTGCCCTGGACTATGATCCAGGGGGAAGCCTCATCACGTCCGGCAGCGCACATCGATTGATTCTAGGCAACTGATTTTCGCTTAGAGACCTTTGCATGGCCTCATAAAGATTCTTGAGGCACCTCGGTCAGGCACAAGTGGCTTCGAAGAATCGGGCGGTTCCGTCCGGCTTTGGAGTGAGGCAACCGCGTTGCCGTTTCCAAAAAGGGTTTTTCAAAGGTCTCATATTCTCCGCTGTCGTTGTCATAAATCCTTGGAAACGAAAAAGCTTTTCCTGTGCGTGCTGTTCTTGCTCCATGCATCAGTCTGTTATGCCCAGGATCAGGGGATGACCCCGAAGCAACAACAGGCTATGGTCCAGCAGCAAATGAATGCCATGGCACCCGTATTCGACCAAATGGTAAACGTCATGATGACGACAACCTTCGATGTCTTATCCCAGCCGGAATCAGCCGAGAAACTGGCTTCTCTTACCAAAAACTATCATGATACTCTAAGAAAGAAGGGGCTTTCTAAGCAAAACCCTTTTGAAAGAGAACGTTTTGACTCACAAAGATAAATGGTTTCGATTTCTCTTGATGAATGGCTTTCATATCAAGTCCAGCAAGGCATTCAATGAGATCGTTTAGGGTGTAAACCCCGTAATTCTTACCAAATGTACCAAAAATCCTTTTGAGAAAAGACGTACAGCAGAAATCGGAAAAGACAAGAATGCCTTTCGGTTTTAGCACCCTGTTGACTTCCTTCAGTACCGTTTCCCAGTCACTTATGTGATGCAACACTTTGAAAGACAAGACCATATCAAAGGTTGAATTATCAAAAGGAAGATTGGTGGCAGTCGCTACAGAAAAGGAAAGCCTATCATTGTCTCTGAAGTTCTTTTTTGCAATTCCGATTTGCTCAACATCTACATCTGTACCAGTGACATTCATGTCATAATTCTTGGAAAGATAATCAGATAGCATCCCAACCCCGCAACCGATTTCCAGAGCACTCCCAATTCCTCTCAAATCGAAATTGAGGAACAGCCGTTCTGTTACGCGAATATTTCCCTTTGCATGTCTCCTGGAATTTACAAATAGCTTTTCAATTTTCCCCATTTTCATCGGGAACTTTCTCCGTGGCTATCTGGCCCATTCCTGCCCTAAATACTTTTGTGGCAAATAGGTCGATCAAAAAGCCAAATATGATTCCCGCAACAGTAAACCTCACAAAGCCTGTTATGCTCTGTGATAAAATTCCTACTGACATGGAAAATGTTACTATCAACCCCATCAATGCTCCGTGCACCATGTAGTGAATCCTCCAGCTACTGATACCTATGACGAAACCTATCAGAATCCTGTTGCCGATCGATGAAAGCAGAACGAGACTCGGCATATCAGCGGCTCCACCGCTCTTTATGCCGGCAACTCAGATTCCTGCACAGACAACACCGCCAATCAGGCAGACTATCAGACGTTTTGCATTCATTTGCTCCCCCTTTCTTTTTTTGTTGTTTGATGATCAAGATGGGCGATAGGAAGCCCCTTTCCTGTGAGCGGTCTGTGGGAAATTTCCGCCTCGTATGTCGAAAAGGAGTCAGTCTCCGTTCGACCTATGATCTCAATGCGCCCATTTTTTCTAGCCGAAGAAACAACCGTATTCGTCACGATCAACAATGCCCAAGAACTCTTCGATCGATTTGACCTCCGGGTCGGGATCGTAACGGTGCCACTTCAAGTCCCGCTTCTGCCAGTAGATCTTCCATACGTCCTTTGTCCTGACATAGGTGCTCTTTGCCACCGGCAATTCAAGAATCCTCTCCGGGTCTCTCTGTGGAGAAGGGGGACGACCTTCAATATTCAAACAACTCAATTGTCAAGCTGGTAATCCCCTTCTTTTGCTATTTTCTCTCCCCGCTGAACCGCATAACTGACAGCGCCAGGCGTTACGTCAAATCTCCTCGCCAAATCCACCATTGATATATTCCTATCCGATTCCGAATGTACTTCACTCGAAGAATCGCTACCCCCTAATATTCGTTGATCGCTCTTGATGCGGCCAAAAGATATGTCAAGTTATTGAATTATTGAAGGTCGTCCCCCCTTCAAAACATCGAGAATGTGTTGAACTGCTTCATTTATCTCTGGGAGACCAAATCTTATTTATGTTTTTATGGACGTCCCGCTTCTCTCAAATCTTATGGAGCTATCAATTTTACAGTTGGAAAATACGATTGATATCTTGAGACATCTCTCGTAATTATATCCAAATTCTGGACGGCGGCTTGTGCGCCAATAAAAAAATCCGGGAGTGGAGTTCTTTTTGTGCCCTTTCTTTTCTTGTATTCAAGGTAAGTTTTTCCAGCTAAAAACAGTGCCTCTTTGGGGATTTCCAACATCTGGAGACCAGCTTTGGCTATTGCGGATTCCAGATCCTCTATCCGCCTGAAACCAATGGAAATTTCAGAGTAGACTATCGAGTTGATATACAAGATCCCCGATTGATCATACTCGTCCAGTTTTGATTCAGACCAATCAGCCCATTTCGGATCATTCAGAAAAACATCCAAAATAATATTCGAATCAACGATAACCCCTTTCATTTGTCTCCTCTTGTCAGGGCCATTATTTCATCAGTTGTCATTTTAACGTTGGCTATTCCCCTCAATTTCCTGAATTTATATGTTTTTTTGGGTTCGCCTTTCCTTTTCACCAAATAAATTCGGCCTTTCTCTTCTATAAAATCAACTTCAACAGCAGGAGTTATTCCTAATTTTTCCCGAATTTCCTGTGGAATTGTGACTTGTCCTTTTACGGTAACTCTCATGATTGCACCTCCAGTAATGCGTAATACTGGTAATAATACTTCTGCTTATTTTTGTCAATCATGGATATCTCATGCATGAGAGGGGGGACGACCTTCAATTTTCAAATAACTCAATCATCAAGGTGATAATCGCCTTCTTTTGCTATTTTCTCTCCTCGCACAACCGCATAACTGACCGCACCAGGCGTTATGTCAAATCTCCTCGCCAAATCCACCATTGACATCCCTAATTCAACCACAGCCCAATAGCAAAGTAAATCCCTGGCCCTCACCCGGTCCTTTTGCCTCCCTCTTCCCGTTATGTATTCCCTTTCCAAGTGAAATAGTTCGCAAACCCTTTCAGCAGCTCTTTCGAAATCATAGCCCAGGCTCTTGAGCCTGTGTCTGCGGGAAAATTGTTCTTCGGATTCCGAAAGA
>JAFDHO010000347.1 GCA_019308745.1 Deltaproteobacteria bacterium | reverse complement strand
TTTCTACACCGGCTTATTTGCAATGGTGCACAACCGCTCCATAAAGCTCGGTATGCGCGGCATGCCTAAATCAGAGCTGCCCCCCTTTTTGGGGGCCTTAAGCGATTCGTTTCACGTGTTGATTCCACTTGGTATTTTGGTCTATTTGCTCTATGAGCGCTATACGCCTATGTTAGCTGCCTTCTATGGCTTAATAGCCCTGCTCATATGCGCTAACCTGAGAAAGAAAACTCGCACCTCTCTCTCGCAGGCACTTAAAGCAATCTATGCAGGAGCCAGGATGATGTTACAAGTTACTTCGGCCTGCGCGGCCGCTGGCATAGTGATAGCCATGCTGAATTTGTCGGGGCTGGGGCACAAGTTAGGTTATCTTATTATCCAGCTTTCCGGCGGCAGCCTTTTATTGGCCTTGTTCTTGGTACAAATTGCGGCCATGATCCTGGGCATGGGCCTTGTTACAGTGGCAAGCTACACTCTACTGGCGGTCGTCTGTGCTAAGGCTTTGGTAGATCTCGGTGCCTCGGAGATGGGCGTGCATATGTTTATATTTTATTTCTCGCTTACCGGCACCATAACCCCGCCAGTAATGCTAGCCGGTTTTGCAGCGGCCGCTGTGGCCGAGGCGCCTCCTTTTCAAGTGGGCTTTAGTGCCGTCCGGTTCGGATTAGTGGCATTTATCATACCTTACATGTTTGTATACTCCCCTTCCTTGCTAATGCAGGGACCAGGATGGCAAATACTTTTAAATAGCTTCACCGCTGTCGTCGGGGTGGTGAGTTTAGCTTCCGCCCTGGAAGGCTATCTTTATGGAATCATTAGCAACGCTCTCAGAGTGCTTCTGTTGGTGCTGGCCATATTGCTGGTAGTGCCTCATTATCTTTCGTCTTTGATCGGGCTGGCGATCTTTATGGCTTGCGTAATCGTTAGAATTGCTGCGGGGAAAAAAGAAAACACCCAAGGCCCCTGTGAGGGCGAATAAATGGAGGAGAAATATGCCGATTAGCTTTCCAAACAACGCCAAGACCATGCGCCCTTGTTTTATGGCCAGGCAAGGAGTCGTCTCATCAGGCCATGGCTTGGCCTCACTAGCTGGATCTGAGATATTGCGAAAGGGCGGAAACGCTTTTGATGCAGGCGTGGCTGCGGCCATGTGCCTTAGCATTTTAATGCCAGATTATGCGGGTTTTGTAGGAGTGGCCCCCTTCATAGGCTATAGCGCTAAATATGACGCTGTCTATGCTTACAGCGGGGTTGGTGTGGCTCCCGCCAAAGCCAATATAGAATTCTTTGCCTCCCAGGGCCTTAAAAAAATCCCCCGCTTTAGTATCTACAGCCAGCTAATACCGGCAAGCGTGGACACCTGGATAGCCATCCTTCAGCGTCTGGGCACTATGTCGTTTACCGAAATCAGCGCTGCTGCGCGTCAACTGGCCTGGGACGGATTTCCCGCCCATGGCCAGATGATCAAAATCATCTCTCAAAATGAAGAAAATATCAGAAAATACCCATATAACAGTTCTATATTTTTCCAAACAGGAGGCATACCCTCTCTAGGCGAGCTGTTTGCCCAAAAAGACGCAGCCAAGTCAATTGATATTATGATTGAGGCTGAAAAAAAAGCGCGTCAGGCCGGTAAATCGAGAGAGCAGGCATTGGAAGCAGTTAGGGATGAATTTTATCAGGGAGAAATTGCCGAAGCTATTGCTAAGCTGCATCAAGATAAGGGCGGTCTTATTACTTATGAGGACCTTGCATCTTTTCATGGAAAATGGGAAGAGCCTTTGGTGGCGAAATATAAAGAGTATGCTTTTTACACCACTTCTACCTGGACCCAGGGTCCGTTGCTTATTCAGTTTCTTAATCTGCTGGAGGGTTTTGACCTAAATCCTTTGGGCCATAATTCTGCGGATTATGTCCATTTGATTTCATCCGTCATAGACCTGGGTATGGCCGACCGGGAAAGGTTTTATGGCGATCCCGATTTTGTCGAAGTGCCTTATGGTCTTTGGACTAAAGAATATGCGGCCGCCAGGCGCGATCTACTTTCGCCTGGCAAAGCATTTCAAGAGTTGCCTCCTCATGGCGACCCTGTTCAAATGCTGGCTGTGGCCGAAGATCAACGAATCCCGCTGGTGCTAGTGGAAGACAAAAAACCTTCCCTGGCAGATACTACATACGTATGCGCGGCAGACGCTCAAGGCAATATATTCTCGCTCACCCCGAGCGACGGTGGATTCGGTTCCCCCATGGTGCCTGATTACGGTATTATTTTGGGTAGACGCATGACCCAATTCCGTTTGGACCCAGGGCATGCCGCCTGTCTCGCTCCAGGCAAACGACCTACCATAACCCCCGCTCCAGCGCTGGTCTTGAAAAACGGCAAACCCTTTATGGCGTTGGGCACACCGGGCGCTGATCAACAAACCCAAACCATGCTGCAGGTGTTTTTAAACGTGGCTGAGTTTGGCATGAACGTCCAGCAAGCAGTAGAATCACCGCGTTTCGGCAGTTATAATTTTCCCGGATGGTTTTCTCCGCATCCTTACTATCCTGGACGGCTCTGTATAGAATCAAGATTGGGGAAAAGGGTAGGGCCGTATTTAAAGAAGCTGGGTCGTGAAATTATCAACTGGGAAGACTGGACCATGCTGGCTGGCGCCGTCTGTGTGGTTATGTTTGATCGTCAAAC
>JAFDHO010000104.1 GCA_019308745.1 Deltaproteobacteria bacterium | reverse complement strand
CAACGTCGTCTTACCATGATCAATATGACCTATCGTCCCCACATTCACATGAGGCTTCTTCCTCTCAAACTTCTTCTTCGACATCACTTACCTCCTTTTAAGTCTGAACCCTGGTTTCTTTCTCCTGTCGTCTCCAATTAGATAGATCCCTCAATCAGTAAAGCTCCTCCGCGCTTCCGCGCTGGACATCCTGGCCAAGGGGAGTGAAAGCCGGCTCTTTTCTTTCTTACCATCGATAATGGGCAAATGCCTTGTTGGCCTCGGCCATTCTATGGGTATCCTCCTTCTTCTTTATGGCGGATCCCCTGTTGTTTGCAGCATCGAGCAATTCGCCGGCCAGTTTCGCAGCCATGCTCTTCTCTCCCCTCTCTCTGGCATAACTGATGATCCACCTGATACCCAAGGCCTGACTTCGTGACGGTCTTACCTCCGTTGGGACCTGATAGGTTGATCCCCCCACGCGTCGAGACCTCACCTCCACCACGGGTTTGACATTGTTGACGGCTCTCTGAAACAGGGGTAGAGGGTCCTCCTTGGTCCTGGATTTGATAATGTCAAAGGCCCCGTAAAGGGTAGATTGGGCAACACTCTTTTTGCCTTCCATCATAAGGCAATTGATAAACTTGGCTGCCAGTTTCGACTTGTATTTGGGATCTGGAAGCACGTCCCTCTTTTCAACGACTCTCTTCCTGGGCATAAAAACTCCTCTGCTAGATACCCTTTGGTTTCTTTGCGCCGTACTTTGAGCGCCCCTGACGGCGATCATCCACGCCCGAAGTGTCCATTGTCCCCCTTATGATATGGTACCTCACACCTGGCAAGTCCTTCACACGCCCCCCTCTGATAAGAACAACCGAGTGTTCCTGGAGATTGTGGCCTACACCCGGAATGTAGGAGGTCACCTCAATACCGTTGGTCAGTCTTACCCGCGCGACCTTTCTGAGGGCTGAATTGGGTTTTTTCGGGGTGGAGGTATATACCCTTACACACACCCCGCGCTTCTGGGGGCAACTTTGCAAAGCAGGAGTCTTCACCTTCTTCTTCGTCTTCTCGCGTCCTTTTCTTACCAGTTGATTAATGGTGGGCATGGATGCTCTCCCTTTCGCCCCCGCATCCAAGCAGGGATCGAATAATCAAAATAACAAAATTCTCTCTTTTATTTTTTCCCCAGAAATTTGTCAAGCTATTTTCTTTGTGCTCTTTGAACAATTTAGGCATTGACCCCTATCTCCAGGTTCCGGTACTCCGGCAAGCCGGTCCCTGCGGGAATCAGTCGGCCCATTATCACATTCTCCTTCAGCCCTTTCAAATAGTCGATTTTTCCCGCAACGGCCGCGTCAGCAAGCACCTTGGTGGTTTCCTGGAAGGATGCGGCCGAAATGAAACTCTCGGTACTGAGGGATGCCTTTGTTATCCCCAGCAGGAGCGGCTCCGCGGTTGCAGGCTTACCTCCCTGTTCGATAATCTTCCCATTTTCTTCTTCAAACTTCCATTTTTCCACGCTCTCTCCCAGCAGGAAACTGGAATCCCCCACATCCGTAACAGTTACCTGCCGCAACATCTGTTTTACAATGACCTCGATATGCTTGTCGTTGATGCTCACTCCCTGCAATCTGTATACCTCTTGCACCTCATCCACAAGGTACTTGGCCAACTCCTTGACTCCTCTGATTCTCAAGATATCGTGCGGATTGGCAGAGCCATCCATCAGAGGCTCCCCTGCCCTGACGTAGTCACCCTCCAGGACACTGACATGTTTGCCCTTGGAGATAAAATAATCCACCGAATCACCCACATCGGGGGTTATTGTGACCTTTCTCCTGCCCTTGGTGTATTGACCAAAGGAGACGGTTCCGTCTATCTCGCTCAGGATCGCATGCTCCTTAGGTTTTCTAACCTCGAACAGCTCGGCAACCCTTGGCAATCCCCCGGTGATGTCCTTTGTTTTCGTAGTCTCCCTCGGAATCTTCGCCAGGACCGTTCCGGGCGAGACCTCTTCCCCTTCATTGACCATGATAATAGCCCCTATCGGCAAATGGTACCTGGCTTTCCCCCTCTTTGCCCCGGGCACAGAGGCGGTTTTGCCTTCCTCGTCTTTTATGGAAATGCGCGGTCTGGCCTCCATGTCCTTTGATTCGACAATGACACGGCTGATCTTTCCAGTAACCTTGTCCCTTCTCTCCTGCATGGTGACTCCGTCAATGATGTCACCGAATTTGACGACGCCTTCCACTTCTGTGAGTATAGGTATGTTGAAGGGATCCCATTCGACGAGTACCTGGTTCCCCTTGATGTTTTGTCCGTTCTTCACTTTCAGAATAGCGCCGTAAATGATGGGGTATCTCTCGATCTCCTTGTTGCCCTTACCGAGGATCGCTATCTCCCCGTTGCGGTTCATGGCCACCAGGCTTCCTTCCGCATTTTCGACCGTTTTCAGGTTTTGGAAGCTGACCTTCCCGCCGTTCCTGGCCTCTATCGTGGTCTGCTCCACCCGTTTGCTCGCCGTCCCTCCGATATGAAAGGTTCTCATGGTCAACTGTGTGCCCGGCTCTCCAATGGATTGGGCGGCGATTATGCCAATGGCCTCACCTATGTTGACCTCGTGCCCGTGGGCGAGGTCTCGGCCGTAACACTTCTTGCATACGCCCCTCCTGGCCTCGCATGTCAAAACAGACCTGATTCTTATCCTTTCAAGTCCTGCGTCCTGTATCTTGGCAACCTTGTCCTCGTCTATCTCCTCATTGGCCGCAACCAACAATTCTCCCGTAATCGGGTCATAGGTGTCTTCCAGCGCAACCCTGCCAAGGACCCTTTCTCCCACGCGCTGAATGATCTCTCCACCCTCTACCAGAGCAGAAGCCCAAATACCGTCAACAGTCCCGCAATCTTCCTCAGTAATTACGGTATCTTGTGCGACATCGACGAGCCTCCGGGTCAGGTAGCCCGAATTGGCTGTCTTCAGCGCCGTGTCTGCAAGCCCTTTCCTGGCACCGTGGGTGGAAATGAAGTATTGCAGGACGGTGAGACCCTCGCGGAAATTCGAAGTAATGGGTGTCTCGATGATTTCTCCGGAAGGCTTGGCCATCAAACCTCGCATCCCGGCCAACTGTCGCATTTGGTCCTTGCTCCCCCTGGAGCCTGAATCTGACATCATATAAATAGCATTGAAGCTGGTGCTCTTTACTTTTTCTCCCTTTGGCCCTTCTATCTCTTCTACGGCCATCTCCTTCATCATTTCCGCTGCGATGTTTTCAGTTGACTGTGCCCATATGTCAATGACCTTGTTATACTTCTCCCCATCCGTGATCAAACCGCCCTTGTACTGGTCGTCAATCTTCTTCACTTCCTTTTCGGCCCTTTCGATAATCGCTTCTTTGTTACTGGGAATGGCCATATCATCTATGGACAGAGATATTCCTGAAAGGGTCGCGTATTTGTATCCCAGGTCTTTGAGTCTGTCGGACAGGATTACCGTTGCCTTGATTCCCTCCCGCCTGTAAGACTCATTAACCAGGTTCCTCAACTCCTTCTTGGTCATGACCTTGTTTATGAGGGAAAAGGGCAGGCTTCTCGGCACGATTTCATAGAGTAAGACCCTGCCCGCGGTGGTCTCCTCCAGTTTCCCGTTTATCCTGACCTTGATGGAGGCATGCAAATCGAGTTCGCCTGCATCGTAAGCCATTCTGACCTCATCAGGATTCGCCAATATCTTGCCTTCCCCCTTAGAAAAGGGTCTCCCTCTCGTCATGTAATATATCCCGAGGACGATATCCTGACTCGGAACGATAATGGGATCCCCGTTGGCCGGGGAAAGGATGTTGTTCGTTGACATCATCAATACCCGGGCCTCTATCTGCGCCTCGATTGACAGGGGGACATGGACTGCCATCTGATCCCCGTCAAAATCTGCGTTGAAGGCCGTACACACGAGGGGATGCAATTGGATGGCTTTCCCCTCTATCAAGATGGGTTCGAATGCCTGGATACCGAGCCGGTGCAAGGTGGGCGCCCTGTTCAGGAGGATGCAGTACTCCCTGACCACCTCGTCCAGGGCGTCCCAGACCTCCGGGGTCTCTCTTTCCACCATCCTCTTGGCCGACTTGATGGTCGTCGCAAGACCCTTTTCATCCAGCTTGTTGTAGATAAAGGGCTTGAAAAGCTCAAGGGCCATCTTCTTGGGGAGGCCACACTGGTGCAATCTCAGGTCAGGGCCTACCACGATCACAGACCTGCCTGAATAGTCAACGCGTTTTCCCAGGAGGTTCTGCCTGAACCTTCCCTGCTTGCCCTTAAGCATATCGCTCAGGGACTTAAAGGGCCGTTTGTTTGCCCCGGTGACGACCTTCCCTCGCCTCCCGTTGTCAAACAAGACGTCCACCGCCTCCTGAAGCATCCTCTTCTCGTTCCGGACAATGATCTCCGGGGCATTGAGCTCAAGCAGCCTCTTCAGCCGGTTGTTTCTGTTGATGACCCGCCTGTAGAGGTCATTCAGGTCGGACGTGGCAAACCTACCCCCGTCCAAAGGGACAAGGGGTCTGAGGTCCGGGGGCAGAACAGGGATGACGTCCATGATGGTCCACTCGGGACGATTCTTGGACTCCTTGAAGGCGTCTATGACCTTCAGTCTCTTGGCCAGTTTCTTCCGCTTGGCGTCGGACCGGGTCTGCATCATCTCGGCCCTCAGGCTGCCGGAGAGTTCTTCAAGATCCAGGGACTTCAATATCTTCTGAATGGCCTCTGCCCCGATTCCTACTTCGAACCTGTCCCCGTATTCCTCTCTCGCCCTCATCAGTTGTTCATCGGTAAGCAGGGTGCCGTTGCCCAGGGGTGTGTCCTTTGGATCAATGACGATATAATTTTCGAAATAGAGAACCCTTTCCAGATCCTTCAGCGTTAGATCAACGAGGTTTCCGATCTTAGAGGGAAGGCACTTCAAAAACCAAATATGAGCCACGGGGGAAGCCAGCTCAATGTGTCCCATGCGCTCCCGCCTAACTTTTGACTGGATGACCTCCACCCCGCATTTTTCGCAGACAATGCCGCGATGTTTCATCCTTTTGTATTTGCCGCAATTACATTCATAATCCTTTATGGGACCAAAGATCTTGGAACAAAACAGCCCGTCCCGCTCCGGTTTGAAGGTCCTGTAGTTTATGGTTTCAGGCTTCTTTACTTCACCGTGAGATCTTTCCCTGATCTTCTCCGGCGAAGACAAAGAGATCTTGACCGCGTTGTAACTTGACGGGTCCTTTGGCTTCGTAAAGAAATTATATAATTCCTCCACTTTCCGCTCCTTTTAACGAATTATTGAAAAGCTGAAGGTGCCCACCTGGCAACCTAAGCCCTGTACAACGGCCCTCGACTTAGAGCTGCGTATCTTCAAAGAGTTGCACCTCCAGGCCGAGGCTCAGGAGTTCTTTGACCAGGACCTTGAAGGATTCCGGGAGTCCCGCCTCCAGAATATTGTTGCCCTTGACAATCCTTTCATACATCCGGGTTCTCCCTGCCACATCGTCCGATTTCACGGTCAAGAACTCCTGGAGGGAATAGGCGGCTCCATATGCTTCCATGGCCCACACCTCCATCTCTCCCAGTCTTTGTCCACCGAATTGGGCCTTTCCTCCAAGCGGCTGTTGTGTCACGAGGGAGTAAGGGCCTATGGACCGGGCATGCAATTTATCATCCACCAGGTGATGGAGTTTCATCATGTACATAATGCCCACCGTAACCTTTTGGTCAAACGGCTCGCCTGTCCGCCCGTCGTACAGGGTCGTCTTCCCTGCTACGGGGAGCCCTGCCTTCTCCAGACAAGCCTTAACCTCCTCCTCGGACGCCCCGTCGAAAACAGGAGAGGCCATCGGTATTCCACCGTTGAGGGACTCTACCCTTTCTATGACCTCTTCATCGGACAGGTCCCTAAACAAACGGTTGTATTCCTCCCTGGAAAATACTTCGCGCAGTTTTTTCCTTACCCTGGCCGCATCCTGAATCCTATCGACCAGATCTCCAATCTGCTTACCCAACTCGTGGGACGCCCAACCAAGGTGGGCCTCCAGGACCTGTCCCACGTTCATTCTCGATGGGACACCCAGGGGGTTCAGTATGATATCAACCGGCGTCCCGTCCACAAAATAGGGCATATCCTCCACGGGGAGGATCCTCGACAAGACGCCCTTGTTACCGTGGCGGCCCGCCATCTTGTCTCCCACAGACAGCTTTCGCTTCACGGCTACGTATACCTTGACCATCTTTATGACGCCGGGGGCAAGCTCGTCACCCATGCTCAGTCTTTCAATTCTCTCATCAAAGAACTCGTTGATCTTCCCGACTTTCTGACCGTACCTCTCAACAACGGACTCCATCTTCTCGATCAAGTCCATGGAGGCCTTGAGATCCGCGCCGGCCCAAGCCTCTACCGGAATGCGATCGATATCTTTTTCGGTTATCGCGTTCTTGGTGCCCAGCAGGGACTTGTTGGTCCTCTTGTCCTTAAGGGCACGCTTGAGTTTTTGGCCAATCAACAGGTCCCTCAATCTGGCCCGGGCGTTCCTTTGTATGACTTCAATTTCGTCTTTTCTGTCCTTCTCCAGCTTGGCCTTGGCCTCCGCCTCTATGGCCAGACTCCTCGGGTCTTTCTCGACCCCTCTCCTGGAGAAGATCTTGGTATCGATGACAATTCCTTCTACTCCGGGGGGGACCCTGAGGGACGAATCTTTTACGTCCCCTGCCTTATCCCCAAATATGGCCCTGAGCAGCTTTTCTTCAGGCGACAGTTGGGTTTCTCCCTTGGGGGTTATTTTTCCCACCAGGATATCCCCCGCCCTGACCTCGGCCCCTATCTTGATGATCCCGCTCTCATCGAGATTCTTCAGAGCCTCCTCCCCCACGTTCGGGATATCCCTTGTGATTTCCTCCTTGCCCAGCTTCGTATCCCGGGAGACCACCTCGAATTCTTCGATATGAATGGAGGTATAGATGTCGTCTTTGACGACCCTCTCACTGATGATGATGGAATCCTCGAAGTTGTATCCGCCCCAGGACATGAAGGCCACCATGACATTCTGTCCGAGGGCCAATTCACCAAGTTCCGTCGCGGGCCCGTCCGCTATGATCTGTCCTTTTCTTACGGCATCGCCCTTTTTCACGATCGGCTTTTGGTTGTAACAGGTGTTCTGATTGGATTTTTTGTATTTGAGCAGTTTATAGATTTCCACCTCGTCACCGTCATCCGATCCGCCCCTTGACCTCACAAGTATCCTGGATGCATCCACATCCTCTACGACGCCATCCCTTCGTGCTATGATCGTAACCCCTGAGTCCCGGGCCACGACCCCCTCTATCCCCGTGCCTATTAGGGGCGCACTTGCCTTCAAAAGGGGCACGGCCTGCCGTTGCATGTTGGAACCCATCAGGGCCCGGTTGGCGTCATCGTGCTCCAGAAAGGGTATGAGTGAAGCGGAAACACTCACGAGCTGGTCCGGGGATACGTCCATGTACTTAACGCTTTGGACCGGGGCCCTGCTGGCCTCCCCTTCTATACGAACGGCAGCTTCATCCCTGATAAAATGCCCTTTCTTGTCGATGGGGGCGTTGGCCTGGGCGATTGGATAATCTTTCTCATCCAGGGCCGAGAGGTACTGTATGTTCTTTGTGACCCGCCCGTTTTCCGCTTCCCTGTAAGGCGTTTCAACAAAGCCGAATTCGTTGACCCTGGCATAGGTACTCAAGGATACGATGAGGCCGATATTGGGACCCTCGGGGGTCTCGATGGGACAGATCCTCCCGTAATGGGTGGGGTGGACGTCCCTGACCTCGAACCCGGCCCGCTCCCTGGTCAACCCCCCCGGCCCAAGGGCGCTTAATCTGCGTTTGTGGGTAATCTCCGATAGGGGATTCGTCTGATCCATGAATTGTGACAGCTGGCTGGTACCGAAGAATTCCTTGACCACGGCTGAAACCGGCTTCGAGTTGATCAGATCATGGGGCATGAGGGTTTCAACTTCCTGTAGACTCATCCTTTCCTTGATTGCTCTTTCCATCCTCACCAGCCCGATCCTGTACTGGTTTTCCAAGAGTTCCCCTACTGCACGCACCCTTCGATTTCCGAGGTTGTCTATGTCATCCACCATGGCCTCGGAGTTCTTGAGTCTGATCAACTCCTTCACAGTAGCGATGATGTCTTCCCTTCTCAGTGTCCTCTGGTCAAGGGGAACATCCTGGTCGAGCCTGTAGTTAAGCTTAAGCCTGCCCACGGGAGACAGGTCATAGGAGGAAACGTTGAAGAAGAGGTTGTGGAAGAAGTTGTTCGCAACCTCCTGCGTCGGAGGGCTGCTGGGCCTCATCTTCCTGTAGATCTCAAGAATAGCCTCGTCGGGCTCTTCAATCCTATCCAGCGTCATGGTATCCCTGATCGCCGTACTGACACCAGGGGCCTCCAATACGAGGCATTCGATCTCCTTGATCCCCGCATCCAGAATGGCCTCAAGGACCTCCTCCGTAAGTGGTTGGTTCCCGTGGAGAAGTATCTCTCCGGTAGAAGGGTCAATGATATCGTCAGCTACGACACGTCCTAAAACATCCTTCTGACCCACCGGTATGTGGGTTATCCCCGCCGACTCGATAATCCTATGTACCCTCTTGGTGTACTTCTCCCCTTCTTTCGCTACGACTTTCTTCGTCTTGGGGTGAACCACATCCTTTGCTATCTTTGAGCGGTAAAGGTTCTCAAATACCACTGGCCTGTAGAAATTCCTTTTCTCTATGAGGATCCTTTCCCTATCATAGAACTCCGCAAGGACATCCCTCGGTGAATAGCCCAGGGCCTTCAAGAAAGTCGTAACCGGGAATTTTCTCCTTCTGTCAATACGTGCGAAGAGAAGATCCTTGGGGTCGAACTCAAAATCCAGCCAGGACCCTCTCAAGGGAATAATTCGGGCTGAATAGAGAAGCTTGCCGCTGGAATGGGTCTTGCCCTTGTCATGGTCGAAAAAGACCCCGGGAGACCGGTGCAGCTGGCTCACGACAACCCTCTCCGTCCCGTTTATGATGAAAGTCCCCCTATCTGTCATCATCGGCAGGGTCCCGAAATAGATCTCTTGCTCCTTGATGTCCCTGATGCTCTTTGTGCCATCGGTCACATCCGTGTCAAACACCACGAGCCTCACGGTTAATCTGAGCGGAGCCTCATAGGTCATTCCCTTGTTGATGCATTCATCCTCTCCATACTTGGGTTCTTCAAAGGTATACCTTATGAATTCCAGAGACGACGTTCCGCTGAAATCGTGGATGGGGAATACACTCTTGAAGGCCCCCTGCAGACCCATCTCCACGCGTTCTTCAGGGAGCACCCCCATTTGCAAGAAACGCTCGTAGGACTCCTTTTGTATCTCGATCAGATTAGGAATACCGATAATCTTATCGATCTTCCCGAAATTTCTCCTAATACGGTGGCTTACACCCTCGTTCTTTTCCATCTGATCTCCCTGTTATCCATCTTGTTTTTGTCCTCTCCTGTGACGGGGCCATTCCAAAGCTACGGGGAGCCGTAGAGGGTCTATTTGATTTCAACCGTCGCACCGGCTTCCTCTAATTGGCCCTTTATGTCTTCCGCCTCTTCCTTTGAGACGCCTTCCTTTACGTTCCCTGGCACACCATCGACCAAGGCCTTAGCTTCCTTAAGCCCCAGACCCGTGATGGCCCGGACCACTTTGATGACCTGAATCTTCTTGTCTCCCACTCCCGTCAGGACGACGTCAAATTCGGTCTTCTCAGGGGCTTCCTCTTGGGCCTGGGCCGCAGGTGCCGGGCCGGCCATTGCGACGGGTGCCGCAGCAGAGACCCCGAACTTCTCTTCTAATTCTTTTACGAATTCCGAAAGTTCCAGTACGGTCATGTTTGAAATGAAATCTATCACGTCCTCTTTGGTAATATTTGCAGCCATAGCTTTCTTGTATCCTCCTTTTGTCTATTAGCCATAGTGAATGAAACTTCCTAAATATCCTGGGCTGAGTGTTCCTTGAAATCTATGAAACCATCGAAGCCTGAACCCCTGTCACCCTTGTGCATTCAGGCTCGTCTCATCCGGCACCCTGTGCCTTACGTCCTTCGAGGGCCTTCAGTACGTTCATGAACTTGGCTATTACGCCATTCAAAACCGTTACCAGGGATGTTGGGACGGCGTGCATGGCTGATAGTACTTGAGCCAGCAGCACATCCTGGCTTGGTAATTCCGCCAGCCTCTTTATTGCCTCTCCGTCAAGAACCTTGCCCCCGATCTGGCCCGCCTTGATCTCTAAGTGCTTATTCCCTTTCATTCCCTCGACCAGCGCCTTGGCAGGTGCCACGACGCCATCATAGGCAATTGCCAGGGCGCAAGGCCCGAAAAAGAAATCCTCCAATACCGCGTTGTGCGTGTCACGGCTTGCGAGCCGTAAGAGGCGATTCTTTACGACCCGAAAATCAGTATCGTGCTTCTTGAGTTCTCGCCTAATCGCGTTAATGGCTTCCACATTGAGTCCCTTGTAATCGACCAAAAAGGTGGCTTCCGCCTTTTGGAGCCGGCCGTGAACATCCCTCACAAGGTGCTCTTTTTCTTCTCTTTTCAAGAATGGATCACCCCCTTTTCAATTTAGTCTAGGATCATCAAAGGTTCGTGGGGTGCATTTTCCAGTGCTTTTGTTATCCATTTCCGGTCTCGGTAGGCCTGGACATGTGATTAAGCCCTGCATCGCCCTTCCGCTCACTCCAAAGGGTCATTGGCACCCACTGTCTTTGACCGAACAGAGTTTCCTCCGGATCCTAAAAGTCTACCACCCCGTCCTGGGGAAGATTGCGACCATAAAAGGGAAGCGGTATATCCCGAGAAGATGGCCCCTCGATGATCACTGTCTCCGAGTGTTCTCCGGACCCCTGTGAGAAGGGATCAGGATTCATCAGCTCAGGAGATTCCTCCCTCCGGGACTCCCGTTGCCCCCGGTCTGCTATCTGGATTGGATTGGATGGTCAGACCCAACTCTCATCATCGTTCTTACGTACTTGCAATAAGGAGATCCTTCACAAAACCGGGATCCACCTTGATACCGGGGCCCATCGTGGTTGAAATGGCTATGCTCCTCAAATAGGTTCCCTTGCTGGCAGTCGGTTTCAACCTCAGCAGGGTATCCATAAAGGCCGCAATGTTCCCTATCATTCTCTCCAAACCAAAAGATGCCTTTCCCATGGGCGCATGTACGATGCCGGCCTTTTCCACGCGAAAATCGATTTTGCCCGCCTTTATCTCCTTGACGACCTTTGCCACATCAAAGGTGACTGTGCCTAGCTTGACATTGGGCATCATTCCCCTCGGGCCCAATATTCTTCCCAACCTGCTCACCGAACTCATCATATCCGGCGTGGCGATGGCCTTATCGAATTCCAGCCATCCCTCCTGGATCTTCTTGACATATTCGTCTGATCCTGCATAGTCCGCACCCGCTTCTACGGCCTCTTTCTCCTTCTCTCCTTTTGCAAAGACGAGCACCCTCACCTCTTTACCGACACCGTTGGGCAACACGACCGTACCCCTCACCATTTGGTCCGCATGCCTTGGGTCCACGCCGAGCCTTACGGCTATGTCGACCGTCTCGTCAAACTTAGCGTAGGCACAGTCCAGCACCAGTTGCAGCGCCTCTTGAAAGCTGTATTTATTTTGCCTTTCAACCCTGTCCAAAGACGCCCTGTATTTTTTTCCCCTCTTAGACATCTTAACGAAACCCCTTCCCTATCCTATCTTGACACCGAAATACCCATGCTTCGTGCCGTCCCCTCAATGATCTTCACGGCACTCTCCAGATCGTACGCGTTCAAGTCTTCAAATTTGAGCTTGGCGATCTCTTCCACTTGCTTTCTGGTCACGCTGCCAACCTTATCCCTGTTGGGCTCGCTTGATCCTTTTGCGATCTTCGTGGCCTGTTTGAGAAGGACAGCGGCCGGCGGGGTCTTGGTGATAAATGAAAAAGTACGATCAGCGTATATGGTAATGACGACGGGTATTACCGTTCCAACCTGGTCCTGGGTTTTTGCGTTGAAGGCCTTGCAGAATTCCGCGATGTTGACGCCGTGCTGCCCCAGCGCGGGACCAATGGGCGGAGAAGGGTTTGCTTGCCCTCCCTTCACCTGTAACTTCACAGTCGCTATGATCTTTTTCGCCATACTCTTCCTCTTCAGATCTTGTTCACCTGTATAAAGTCCAATTCGACGGGTGTGGAACGACCAAAGATAGTAATAAGGACCCTCAATTTCTCCTTGTCCGGTTTAACTTCTTCAACCACACCCTGGAAATTACTGAACGGGCCATCTATAACCCTGACTTCATCCCCTTCTTCGAAGTGATATTTCGGCTTTGGTTTGCTTATCCCCTCCTCCATCTGCCGGATTATTCTTTCCGCCTCTTCATCCGGAATCGGTGAGGGCGTCACCCCCCCGCCAACAAAACCCGTGACCTTTGCCGTATTTCGGACGGTGTGCCAGGTCTCCTCGTTTACAATCATTTGCACCATAACATAGCCTGGGTAAAACTTCCGCGAAGAGGTCTTCTTTTGCCCCTTTTTCAATTCAATAACATGCTCGGTCGGGACGATTACTTGGCCGAAATACTCCTCCTGCCCGAGGGCCTTTATCCTTTCCTCGAGGCTCGCCTTAACCTTATGCTCAAAACCGGAATAGGTATGGACGATGTACCACTTCAGATCCGGCGTGCCTTTTTTTTCTTCTTTGTCCATTCCCTGCTCAAAATGCCTTGATGAACGACGCAACAGCCCGGCCCGGAAAGACTACCCGACCACATTCTTGATTGCCTTAATCAAGCCGAAATCAATGAGTCCCAGGAACAATGCCACGATCAACACAAGGATAATAACCATCGCAGTCGATGCTAGCAGTTCCTTTCGCGTGGGCCACTTCACCTTCTTCAACTCGATCTTGGCCTCCCTCAAGAATTGGACCGAAACATCGATGTATCTCAATATCGATGTCCTTTGGTTGGTCTTCCTCTCCGGTTCCTTTCGAGAAACAGTCGGATAGACCTTCTTCAGGGTCTCCCTTTCCGCAACAGCACTACTCCCTCCGTCTTGTACTTCAATCTGGTTCTGCTTGGGTGTGGCTTGCTGCTTCTTCCTTGAACCCCTCTTCCTCTTCTTCTGGGTAGATTTCTTCATACAGTCTCGATTATTCCTTCAATCCCTTCTGAGGTGGACCACATGGATACCCAAGAACCTGGCTCCTACACCCATAAATTGGCAGGCCAGGAGGGATTCGAACCCCCAACACCCGGATTTGGAGTCCGGTGCTCTAGCCGTTAGAGCTACTGGCCTGCACCACAAAGTCTTCCTATTTTGTTTCCCTGTGAAGCGTGTGCGATCTGCAGAAGGGGCAATATTTCTTGAATGCTAACTTATCCGGCGTCTTCCGCTTGTTCTTGGTACTCGTGTAGTTGCGATTCTTACATTTCTCACAGGCCAGGGTAATAATATCCCGCATACATATGCTCCTCGTTTTCCGAAACCACTCTCCTTTTTCACTGCATCCGAGGTCCAGTTCTCCTGCCCTCTGGAATGCCTGGGCTCCAAGGATACTTTCTTCGCCGAACTTCCTATTCGATGATTTCGCTGATTACTCCGGCCCCCACAGTCCTTCCACCTTCACGTATCGCAAACCGCAACTCCTTCTCCATCGCTATCGGCGTTATCAACGCAACCTCCATC
>JAFDHO010000103.1 GCA_019308745.1 Deltaproteobacteria bacterium | reverse complement strand
TAGCTATGTCTTATACTCCATATAGGGGGGTCTTACAGTGCGGATTGTCTGAAACGCTCGTTTGGCGCAGGTTTCCCGCTATTGCCAAGGATTATCCCGGAAACTCCTGTTTGAGAAAAACATCACCTTCGTTGACGCGCACAATACCTTTATTCGCCTTCGCCAGAATACCCCGCAGCTTGCTGCGGGGAGCTTCATTAGCGATCACTCCATGCCTTGAACGGCCTAAATACATATATGGTATTTTGATCTACAACCTTGGCAACCGTTCGATAATCGCCATCGCAATACAAAAAGCCGTAGAATTGATCGTCCGGTCCAAAGACCCGCTGGACAGTAGGATATGACCTGCTGAAAGAACTGATCCATGAGATCATCTCGGGTATACGTTCGGGGTCTTCAATCCTAATCCACGTGTCTCCGATCAATGTTCGACCGTCGCCTTTCGGATCAAATATGAAACAGGCGGGATAAGTTGTAGGCCATTGATCGGAATATGAGATATCGTACTTTTCAGAGGTCTTGGCCAATTCACCAACTGTAACGGTCTCACCCCAGGGCCTGGCGGTTATCTTTCCATAGCCCGCGCACCCGTAAAAGAACACCAACACTGAACCCATTATTACAAGATATGTATATCCTCTTATATTCATGGCATGCCTCGTTTTTGCCCTAATTTCTTAGAGGCACCTCGTCTGCATCATGCCTGCCTCTTATATTTGAACATAACCATTCTTTTTCATTCTTGAAGTACTATACTAAAAAAATATGATTTAAATATGGTCAGACATGAGCTTTTCTAGGATTGGTCAGCTTGCCAGTGCCGGATTCAGCCTTTAAGAATGTGCAAAACACTCAGGATGAAACTCAGGATGAAACCCTATTCCCGGTCCCGTCCCGGACCCACGCATCCTATACCATCGCACCTTTTCTGAAAAACCTTAGCTCTTTCCGGCCTGATGCCATAGGTGTTGAGCCCCCTTTTCCCTTAACTCACAAGCCAAAACTCAGTGTGGTCTGGAGCGCCAAAAGCAAGTTCTGTCACCTTTTCCGGATACCAAATCCGGTCGGGATTACGAGAAGTTTAAGGAGTGCTGCCTGGAAATTGCCGGGGCGAGGAAGGTGATGTCACCGATCATCAACAGGCCGCGCCCTTTCAATTGAGCCCGGCTTTTCTTAAGCCTTGGGCAAAATGCTCAAAATCGTCATCATCTTTAAAAGGTAATATCTCTGAAGACGCTTTTATGGAAAAATCGGGAATCATCCTTTTCACTTCTTCTGCCTGGGCCCGGGCAAATTCTTGTTTGCCCAAATGACCGTAACTGGCAGCTAGTACGTAGTGGGCTGGCATAAAATTTGGGTTTTTTATGATGGACTTCCGCAAAGCTGTCACGGCGTCCTCATACATTTTAAGCTGGAAAAAGGCCTGGCCTAGGTTAAAGATATAGTACTCTGGGTAGTTTGGGTTTAAACGAATAGCCTTCTCAAGGTATCCGAGCGCTTTTTCGGGCTGACCTGAAAACGCCAGCGCTCCTCCCAGCGATGAAAGCGCATCTGAATCATTGGGATTGAGAGACACGGCTCTCTCAAACTCTGCGATAGCTTCCTCGTGCTGTTTCTTCCACAAGTACACATTACCCAGGATGACATGTCCCTGAGAAGACCATTTATCCAAGCTGACTGCTTTCTTGCCAAGCTCCAGTGCATCTTCAAGGAGTTCTGGATCATGACTCCATCCATAAATCCAGGCCATCAATCGGGTCCATACCAGTCCCGTATGGGCTTTCATATAGTTCGGGTCAAGCTGGATGGCCTGCTCAAACATCTCCCGGGCCAGCTCATTGCTTTCCTTGGTATGACGCCTGAAATGGGCTGAGCCTCGCAATGCGAGGTCGTAGGCGCCAAGGTTGTCCGTACTCTTTCTTGATAGGCGTGCGTGTTCATCCCCAACAAGTTTTACTGCCAGGGCCTCAACAATTTTCCCCGTAACTTCATCCTGCAGGGCGAAAATGTCTTTGATATCACGATCGTATCGCTCCGCCCAGACGTGATGACCCGTTTTGGAATCTATGAGCTGTGCCGTAATTCGGACCTGATCACCGACCCTCCTTACACTTCCTTCCAGCACATATTGTACACCCAAATCCTTGGCCACTTGTTCAACTTTGACTGCCTTGCCCTTATAGGTGAATACCGAGTTTCGAGAGATGACAAACAATCCGGAGATCTGTGAAAGGTCGGTTATCAGATCCTCGGTCATGCCGTCGCTGAAGTAGTCCTGCTCGATATTCCCACTCATATTGGTAAAGGGCAAAACAGCGATGGAAGGTTTGTCGGGCAGTTTGAGTGACCCGCGTTTTTCAAGAAGCCTGACAACGGGTGGTTTCCGCCCCTTTTTGTCCATCTGATGTTTCCAAACCGCCATAGCGACGATGACCGTGACCACGATGGCAATGGTCACCAGACGTACCCGCCGCCGATGTTTTGGGTCATCCCTTTTTCTTTTGTATTTCAGGGCTCCCGCATCTTCAGGTCGTGTCAAAACGCGATAGGCCCGGACCGGGTCGGAAACATTTTTGACTTTTTGCTTTCCCAGGAACTCGTATCCAAAATGGGACTTGTTTTTCACATGATCATATGCCGTTCCAGAGATGCAAATGCCACCTGCCTCTGCCAAACCCTCCATGCGTGCAGCAATATTGACCCCATCACCAAAAAGGCTGTCCCCATCCTGGATGACATCCCCGAGGTTGACGCCAATGCGGAACACCATGCGGCGCGTTTCAGGCAATTCTTGGTTTCGGGACTTGAGCTTTTTCTGAATGTCCGCCGCACACTCGATTGCATCAACCACACTGACGAATTCAGCCAAGAGATTATCTCCTGGTGAGTCAACAACCCGACCGCCGTATTGTTCGATGCAACTGGACATCAATTCTCGATAGGCCGTGAGTGTCTGTATGGTCGCCATCTCATCATTGGCCATCAACCGGCTGTATCCGACCACATCTGCGCTGACAAGAGCAGCAAGCTTCCTTTTTACATTCCTTATGTTCACTGGGCTTCCACTGGAAAAGAAGAATTAACGCAAGATGGAAATCCATTACGCATATCAAGGATAGGCAAGATAGGGCAAAATAGCAAGGGAAAGTCCTTTTGCCGCAGAGAAGCGTCAAAGTGAGATTAGAACGGGTCAGGAAAATCAGCGCAAGTCGGTAAGAATATCGGATATCACTACACGGTCCCTGATTGTCCTAAGGGGAAGCTACAACTAGCCAGTGCCAGGCATTGGATTTCATCCATCGAGTGGAGGAAAAAGATAAGACCTTTTTCTACATCATGATTCTTCTTTTGTTCCATCTTGTCCTTGCTTCACATCCTTTTCTCGATAGCAGGCTCTAACAAAGTGACTGTTATTGTATCGTGCCCAGGCCTTATCAGACCCTGAACAATTCTTATTCGCCTTCGCCAGAATACCTTGCAGCCGGTTGTGGTGAAGCCGAAGTCCCGTTTTCGGGCTACCAGGATGAATGGCGGGCGAATAAATTGAAACCATGTATGAAACGGTTTCAAACTCTGAAACGATGCGAGGGGCAAGGGCGGCTTTCGAGTTCAAATTGGAATATAACATGCTAAAACAACTAGATAAATGATCGTGGAACAAGGCAGTTTATGGCACTAATATTGCTAATGCATAAAGGTATGTCCATAGGAAATCCAAACCGAGGAATATGAAACGGGTAAGATGCCTGTCAGGAGCTATGTTAACGGAATAGCTTCTTGATCGAACACTGGAATTCATGCTTGAGTGAATGGGGCTCGAGATGGATGCAGGTTCAAACAGGTGGAGCGTTCTGGATTATATCAGGGTGGGAGTCAGGGGGATGCCCCCGGGATCACTAGGGGGTATTGATGTCACCTATCGGTGTAATTTGAGGTGCAGGCATTGTTATTTTATCAAACAAAACCACCGGGAGGAGCTGTCCACGGAGCAGTGGCTGGTGCTGTTCGAGCAGTGGAAGAAAGAAGGGTTCCCCTTTATGATATGTGGCTGGATCGGCGGGGAACCCCTCCTTCGAAAGGACCTTGTAGGTCAAGGCCGTAAATACTTCAAGAGCAACGTGATATTTACCAACGGTACCATCGATCTTCCACCGTGGCGGGACGTCACCTTCTCTGTTTCGGTCCACGGGACGGAAGAGTACTACTACAGGATGACCGGGGCCAAAAAGGGGACCTATCAGCAGATCAAAGAGAACGTGGACAGCCCCGGGTTAAGGGTCTTCATAGCATTTTGCATCACTCGCTTCAATTACACGTGCATTGAAGAGATGATCGAGGAATGGTCAAAAACCAGAATTAGTGGAATTATCTTTGAATTCTATACCCCCATGAAAGGTGAGGGGGATGGCCTTTGGCTGAGCTGGTCCGAGAGGGACAGGGTCCTAGACCGGATACGGCAACTGAAGAAGACGTACGGGGAATTCATAGGGGTGAGTGATAGAATCTATCGCCTCATGAAGTCCGAGACAGCAAGGAAAGTGACTCAAGACTGCCCTTTTCCTATGATAGGCTTCAGCTACGACCCCATGGGAAGGCCCAAGGTGCCATGCCAGTTGGGTCCTGAGGCAGACTGCAGCCGCTGCGGATGTATCCTGCCGTTTTATTCCATGGTCCTAACCCACCGGAGGCTCTTGATCCCGGAGTTTGGCGCTTCCGTCCTCCGGCGGATCATGAAGCTGGCCAATAACGGACTGGCCAATGGAAGGCCAGGGGCTCGGATACTGGATGGCACAGGGTGAAGATCCCCGGCCATGGTAATATGTCCTTGAACCCGGAGCAAAGGTCTTTAAGCCACGATCTAAAAGCCAATCAGGTGAGAGATCTTCATAGAATGGCATTTCTCCAAGAGTTCCTTTCCGAAGTCGGGCGTAAGCGCCTGAACCTTGATGGCAGGCCGGCTGTGGGGTGGACATGCATCTATGTGCCCCTGGAGATCTTGGAGGCGGGGGGATTGCTTCCTTATCGGGTTCTTCCGGCGCCTTCTCGCGAGCCTGCTGACGCATTTCTGGACCCCAATTTTTGTCCCATGATAAAGACATCTCTCGGGGCTGCAATTCACGGGGCATATTCCTTTCTATCGGGACTGATCCTTGTAAATACCTGCGATGGTATGCGCCGGCTCTATGACGCATGGCACTATTACTCTCCGATACCCTTTTCATTTCTCCTCGACCTTCCCAGGACCATATCACAGGCCTCTGTATCCTATTTCAGCCAAAGGTTGGGCAACTTGCTGGCGGAGATAGAGGCTTGCTTCCAGACAAGAATTACGGAGGATAAATTAACAGGGGCAATCCAAGAGGCCAACAAGACACGGGCGCTCTTGAGAGAGCTCTTTGCTATGCAAGGACGCGGGGACCCGGCAGTGGGCCACAGTGATATATTGGACATCCTTTCCATGGGGTGGCGAATTCCTCGAAAAGATTATAACGGTGCGCTGAGAAACATCATAGGCCGTTTCGGCAAAGAGGCGAGGAGGCCTCCAAACAATAGGAAGATCATGCTTTCGGGGTCACTCCTTTACGGGAGCAGCATTGCACGGGTAATCGAGGAACTTGGCGGTGAAGTTGTGGCATCAGACCTGTGTACCGGCGGAAGAATCATGGATGAGGTGCCCGTTTCAGGCGACCCGATGGTATCATTGAGCGAGGCGTATCTGGGAAAACCCCCTTGTGCTCGAATGGTCAATACCGAACAAAGACTTGAGTTTATCCAGAGAGAGATGGAAAAGAGTGGGGCCCAGGGCTTTGTCTATTTCTCTCTCAAGTTCTGCGATCCTTACCTCTACGAAGCCCCTGCCATTCGATCCGCTATGGAGTCAAAGGGGGTGCCGATTCTGTTTTTGGAGGGAGAGTACACGGATCGCATCAGCGGGGGAATGAGGACAAGGATTCAAGCCTTTATGGAGATGCTTGAGAAAAATGCAGCATAGACGAGCAGGACACAGGGTATTGAAGGGACTCGTCAGGAACCCAATAACCTACAGAGTCATCCGACCCCCTCTGGATCTTTTGACCGGAGGCCAAGATAACAGGGCCTTTAGGGTCTGGGTACGGTTTCTCTTGCATATCACGGGAAGTGCCTATTCAAGAAAGCGCCCCGTGATATGGATAAGCGCATTCACGCCCGTAGAGATCGCCTATGCAATCGGCGCTATTCCAATTATTCCGGAGATATTTGCCTCTCTGGTCACTTACTTGGGGCAAAGCCGCCGTCCTCTTGCCCTGAGTACTTCAGTCGTTTCCAGCGACATCTGTTCCTTTTTCAGGTGTGCAGCAGGGCTGGTCCAAGAGGGATATTTGCCTGAGCCAAACCTGATCCTCTCCTCCTCTCAGGTATGTGACGGGGCAAATAAATTCTTTCATTTTCTGAGCCAGGTGTATGGGTGCCCCCATCTCATGTTAGATCCACCATATGATGCTGATGATTATGCGCGAAGGTACCTCGTGGGTCAACTCAGACATCTGGTTAATGAGTGTTGTCGCCTGTTGAGCCTGACCTATGACGAAGAAATGCTGTCCAGGACGCTCCTCCTGTCCAGGCTTGTGTGGGTCAATATGCTCAAGGTAAACGCCTTGCGGAAATCAAGCCCGTCTCCTTTTCCAGGCGGCGAAGGACTGAGTTATCTCGCAGGGATGGGCTTTTATTCGCCCGGTTCATTATGGGGCGTTCGGTTTTTTCAGTCCCTGTGCAGCCAGTTGGAACGAAAGGTGGCCCAAGGCGAGGGATACCTTCCCCAGGAGAGATATCGGCTCCTGTGGCTGCATCATATCCGGCCTTACTACAGGAATGACATTTTTCAGGTTTTGGAAAAGCACGATGCTGCAGTCTCTTTCGAAGAGGGCAATTATCTCTACTGGCCGGAACCTGATCCAGCTCGCCCCCTGGAGAGTATCGCCGACAAGATAATGTCAAACGTCTGGGCAGGACCCCTGGAGAAGAGGTTGCGCGCCATAGAAAAGATGGTGGAAGACTATGACATTGATGGCGTGATCCATTTCTCACACTGGGGATGCAGGCAGTCATGTGGAGGCGCGTCCATTATCGGTGATAGGCTCAGGGACAGGGGAATCCCCTATGCAATCCTTCATGGTGATGGTGCTGACCCGGAGAATTACTCGCCAGGACAGACAAGGACAAGGCTGGAGGCCTTGTTGGAGATGCTGAGGTGAATGATGGGCGACATTGTTTATGCCGGCATAGATATCGGATCCCTATCGTCGGAGGCGGTACTATTGGGGGAGGACGGCATCCTGGGCTACAGCATAATGAAAACAGGGTCAAATCCGCGCAGGACGGCTCAACAGTGCCTCAAGGAGACCCTTGAAAGAAATATGCTGAGAGAGAAGGACATCCGAATGATGGTTGCTACCGGGTATGGTCGGATCAGCATACCCTTTGCCGATCGGGAAATTACGGAAATAACGTGCCACGCAAGGGGGGCCCATCATCTTTGCCCGGGGACCAGGACCGTTATCGATATCGGGGGCCAGGACAGCAAGATTATCACGATTGATAAGAGGGGAAATGTGACCGACTTTGCCATGAATGACAAGTGCGCCGCCGGGACTGGGAGATTCCTGGAGGTCATGGCTTCGGCACTGGAAATGGACCTTGAAGAGATGGGATTGAAGTCAATGGAAGCCAAAAGGGCGACTCCCATCAGCAGCATGTGCACGGTATTCGCCGAGTCGGAAGTGATATCCCGTGTAGCGGAAGGCCATAGACCGGAGGAGATTATCAGGGGGCTTCATGAGGCCATCGCAAGGAGAGTGTTCGGCCTGGCAAGAAGATTGAAAGTCAGAGAGGAGGTCACGTTCAGCGGAGGGGTAGCCAAGAACCCCGGGATTGTTGCTTCTCTAAAGAGACTAATCGGAATGCCCGTAAATGTCCCTGATGAACCCCAGATCATAGGGGCCCTGGGCGCTGCCTTGTACGCCAGGGACCTGTCCTTCAAGGAGAAAAGGTTGAGAAAAGGGAGGTGAACCATGATTGGGAAAGAACTTAAGAAGCATGGATGGGGTAAGTTTATCGATGCCGTCGTCTGGATAGCAGACAAAGAGCCGGTCATGGGTTTTCTGATCCGAAAGGCGGAGGGCAGGCTGTGGGAGGCAATCGTCGAGGAGGAAAAGGATAGCCTCAGGCCTGCCCAGGAACTCAAGTACTATTTCGTGAGAAACCTGCTCAGGACCACAGAAGACCGGCTCCGTAAAGGTATCATGAGCAAGGAAGTCTTCCGAAAGATGGTGAAGGTCTTTGTGAAAAATGTGTTTGTGGAGGACATCTCCCAGAGGGAGATAAACGAGGAGGTAAGGAAGGATGAGGTTTACCCCAGCTTCATCGTCCTTAGCCCAACCCAGCAGTGCAATCTACACTGTCCCGGCTGTTATGCTGGTAGCCTGGCCAATACCAAGGTATCTTTGCCCTACGGGATTGCCCAAAGGATAATAAAGGAAAAGGTGGCCCTGTGGCACTCGAGATTTACCGTGATTTCCGGAGGAGAGCCTTTTCTCTGGCGTGATAATGGGAAAGGCGTTATAGACCTCGCGATGGAAAACAATGACAACTTCTTCATGATCTATACAAACGGGACCCTCATTGACGCGGCCTTGGCAGAGAAGATGGCAGAGGCAGGCAACATAACCCCAGCTATCTCAGTGGAGGGCTTTGAGGAAAAGACGGATCAGAGGAGGGGTCAGGGGACTTTCAAGAAGGTCCTACGGGCATTCAAGAATTTGAGGGAAGCAGGCGTGCCTTTTGGGATCTCTGTTGATGCCGATCGAGACAACTGGCACGAAGTTACGAGCAAGGAATTCTTGAAATTCTACTTTGATGAAGAAGGTGTCTTTTATGGCTGGCTCTTCCAGTACATGCCCATAGGCCGAAGCTATACCCTGAAGAGCGTGGTTACACCTGAAGAGCGCCTTGAGATGTTCAAAAGGAATGTGTGGGCAATAAAGGAAGGAGGGTATAACTATATTGATTTTTGGAACCAGGGGGTAATGACGGACGGCTGCCTGGCAGCAGGAAGGAAAGGCGGCTATCTTTACATAGACTGGAACGGCAACGTGATGCCCTGCGTCTTCATCCCCTACTATCGCGACAACATCATGGAGGTCTATGAAAGGGGCGGAACTCTCCGGGATGTGCTATACTCCCCGTATTTCAAAAAGATACGAGCGTGGCAGTGCGACTACGCCTATGGCAGGCAGAGTGTGGAGAAAAGGAACCTCATTCTGCCCTGCCCCATGAGGGACCATCACACGGTCATTTACGACATTCTCAAGGACTCTTTTAAGATCAAGCCCTCAGATGATTATGCACGGGAGTCCCTCGACGATGTCGAGTATCACCGTGGCCTCATTGAGTACGATAAGAGATTGGAAGAGGTCATTGAACCGGTGTGGGAAAGGGAGTACAGAGAGAACGGCGGAAGCCCCGACGCGGTTGATATGCGAGCAGGTAACAGCTGATGGGCACACAGATTGCGTTGATATCATTTCACAAGGATAGGCAATGGAGAAAATGCGGGTTTTGCTCTGCTGTCTCCCTGCATTCGCATATGAATCATTCCAAAGAGGAGATGGAATTCGTCCCGGGGTACCGTGAAAGCATTTTCAAGCGTCTTTTGGAGGCTATGGGAGATTTCTTTTGCTATTACCCGGAGTACCTCCCTGGGAAAAGACGATGGACGGATCGCGTCCTTCTCCGGTTGGAGAAGGGAATGATACGTCCTTTGTCCCACTACTGGAAGTACAAGGTCCCCATCTGGGCAAAGACGGCCATGTGGATGATTCGTCTCGTGACAAACGAAAACTTCAACAGGATCTTTGGTGGCCTATATCCAAAGGAAAACCAGACGCAGACGTTAGGTTCTTGCCTGAAAGGTAATTCAAGGGGAGACAGGGGCATCTCTTGCCAAAAGGGCTCCCTCTGATCTTCCAGGCGGCGCCTGATTCCTTGCGGAGTCCTGTCTCGGCAAAAACATGTATTTGGGTCTGGACATCTGGCGGGCAATTTGTGATAATTAGAGAAAAATCGGTTTTGAAATTGAATTTGGTCCGAAAAGAGTTATTTTGTCAAAATAAGTTCAATGAAAACAGAGGCACGTTTTTCGGGAAGGGTGTTTCAAGGTCTTAGCCTTTAACCCCCGCCAGCTGGCCTGACGGCTGCTCTCAACTTCCAACAATCTCCAGAGAATACCCGGAAGCTCCTTTGTGACCGTATTGGGAATACGGAGGTGATTTTCTTGTGTTTTTTCTAGAATCCAAGCGTCTTAGGGCCCCTATAGCCTCGATGTGCATGTACCTGGCCTTGAGCTTCTTATGGCCCTATGGGACTTTGGCGATAGGCCCGAGAAAGACAGCGCGCGAGAACCTGAGAGAAAGAATAGAATTCGATGTAAAATGGTCTTTTATTCCCCTTGTAACCACATACATGGAGACCTTCCAGTTTAAGGACAGCGAAGGCTCTGTCTTCTACCTCCTCACCCATCAAGCAGCCTCCAATACCTTCTGGAATGACCGGATGGAATCGCTGGTAGACCCCGACACCTTGCTTCCCGAGCAGATGGAGACCATTATCAAGGACAAGAAGGGGAAGCGGAAGGAAAGAATCATCTTCCAGAGGCCTTTGGGCAAGGCAATGTACATAAAGCAGGACAAGGAGAAGGGTACGGAGACTATAGATAGCATAGCTATCAGTTCCAGGAGCATGGACCCCCTTTCCGCCTTTTACTACATGAGAAAACGCCTGAGCCTGGAGAGCCCATTCTTGGAGCTGCAGGGCATCACGGGAACCAGGCGTTTCCTGATGAGCGGAAGGGTTGTCGGGGAAGACGAAATAAAGGTCTCGGCTGGCCGATTCAGGACCTTTCGTTTTGAATGTACACTTAAATTCTGGAAAAACGATTCAAAAGAGGGTAGAAATGAGCGGTCAGAAGATGCCAAGGCCAACGCTTTTACCCTGTGGGTTACGAGGGATGATAACCGTTTCCCCGTAAAGATTCGATATGGACTGGCCTTGGGAAGCCTCAACGTGGTGGCTAAGAGTTTGGTATCCCATGAGCAAAAGGCCGGAGAGATCCCGGGTTGATTTTATTTCGTCGTCTTTTACGAGGCGAGAATGGTTTCGCATCTTCTTCGGCAGCATTGGACTGTGGATTGCCGCACCCCGCCAAAAGATTCTTGCAACCCATCACTGGGCCTCCCATTCAATTCTGGAGAGATTCCTGGGAGAGGAGCTTCATTATCAACTGGGATTCTGGCTTTTGCAGAAATGCGGTGAAGCAAGGACCCTGCTGACAAGAACCGAATATCCTTATATACTTAGGGCAAGCCTTGAAGGCAAAACCTTGGGTGTCGTGGACGTGCTGGTAGGCCAATACCGATTCTCCTACACCTCCTTTGTCACTGTTTCCAGGACCGGAGACCGGTTCAGACCCCATCATTTTGACCTCTCCGTCGGACATCTCGGCAAAGAGAGGCATACCACTGCCACTTTTGATTACGACAAAGGAGAGATTCGCTTCAAGCGGACCTTCAAGGACGGCAGGAGCAAAGAGGAAGTCCAGCCCATGGACCGTGGAACGATCTATGAAGATTATATGACTCTCTTTTATAACTTCCGGAACGGATGCTATGGTCCTTTCAAGAGGGGCGCGACCTATCGGCTGCCAATCCATGTTCACAAGGGGATGAAATCCCTGGAAGTGAAAATAGCCCCCAGCGCAGTTGAAGAAGAGAAGAGACGGCAGGAGAAAATCAAAGATGGCAAAGATCTCTTTCTCCGCTTTCGCGTAAACAGGGAAGATGTGTCTTCAAAGACCGGTGATATAGAGGGGTGGCTGTCTTCAGAGGCCGTTCCCGTAAAGGGAACCATCAAGGACGTGATCTTTTTCGGTGACCTGTGGGGCGAGCTTGTTGACAGACGCTTTGTAAATAAGGAGGGGAGCGTATCGACCTAGCATAAGGTTGGAGTAGGATTTGACGCAGGACCCTATTCGCCTTAGAAAGTAGCATTCTCTATGAAAACATATTCAAAGCCTCTCCTCATTCTTCATGTCTTCCTGTTCATTTCGCTGGGTATGTCCGCGTGTGCTCCGCGCAAGACCAAAACAACCCTGGACAGGGTCTACGAGCTCGATCCATCAGGGAGGCTCTATGTTAGTCCCGAATACATGAAGACCCCCCCTCGATCTCTGGCGGTCATGCCCTTCCGCAGTCTCGTGGGTGAGGGAAGGGTAGAGGGGAGCGAGAAACTCCTGCTGGAAATGAGGGGAAAGGAAGAGGCAACCCCCGGGGACTTGGCGCAGGAGATGCGCATGACCTTCTACGGGCAATTGGCCCAGCTACCCTTCGAATTGATTCACCCGACCAGGGTAGATAAACTGCTCCGGGAAAAGAGGTTGGGTTCATGGGATGAGCTGAGGGCCCTGAAACCGGATGAGATGAAAGAACTTTTCAATGTGGATGCCCTTGTCTTTGGTGAAGTAACCCACTTCGATTATTACTACGCATTTCTTTATACCCAGCTTGCGGCGGGCATTCGAATCGAGATGATTTCCACCAGGACGGGGGAACTCCTCTGGCGGTTCCAAGACGCGCGGCGAGATCATACTGTCAGGGTCGCCTTAGATCCGATCTCCCTTGCTGTCGGTCTCTTTCAGGCGGGATTTTCGCTGAGGGCCATCAACATGACGAGGGCCATGGATGAGATATGCAGGGAAGCCGTGGCCCACATCCCTTTTCCAAAGGAGAACAGGGGCCCCCGGGTGACCACGAGATAGTTCCCGGGAAGCTCTAAGAGGTTAATGAACCGGCAAGCTCCTTGCCGAGCCTGAAGGCCTCGGCCAACACTTCGCGTTTCTCCCTGGCCTTGCCCCTGTCGAAAATCCCGTAGACGGGAAGCTCGCCGATAATATCATATCCCAATGCCTTCAAGGGGCGGCGCATCGCACCGAGGGTATACCCCATATCCTCTTTTACTTCCTGCTCGCATATTGCCACCAGGACCGCCCTGCGATTTTGGCCTGCCAGTCTGCTGGACCATCCCCTCGGGCGATTATCGTCGAACTCGTAGAAGCAATAAAGTCGGTCGATAAAGGCCTTGATCCAAGCCGTCACATTGTAATTATGGGTGGGCGATACGAGAACCATGCCCCGGGATTCCAATATCTCCGGATAGATAATGGACATCCCATCCTTTAGCCCGGTACAGATCTTGTCTTTTCGGCATCTCTCACACCCTATGCATGGTTGAAATTGGAGCTCCCTCAGGTGGACGGAACTCACCGGCAGCTTGGCCTGGCTTACCCCCTTGAGCACCTGGCGCAGCAAGACATCGGAGTTCCCGTTCTTTCGAGGGCTGCCTCCTATGCCCATAACTTTAGCTCGCGGTGGGCCGTGACGAGATATCAAGTTCTTTTGAAAATTATCGGCTTTCATCTTTTTCTATCCTCCATATGCAACAGCCTGTCAGGAAGAGAACTGTTCTTCACCTCTTCCAAACCTCTTTCTTACCGCAGCAACAATCTCTCCGGGGGAATAGGGAGACCCTTTGATGTTTTCTTCAGCGGCCTTCAAAATCTTGTCGGGGTTCACACATCGCATAAACCCTTTGAATTTGTCCTCCCTTCGGAGCCCGATGGCCTGGGCTGCCAGATTGACATAATTAACCACCGAGTAAGGGTATTTGGGTTGCTGGCCGCAGAATGTCTCGTGGCAAAAGTGGCAGACATCCACAAGGATATCTATGTCCATCTCG
>JAFDHO010000346.1 GCA_019308745.1 Deltaproteobacteria bacterium | reverse complement strand
ATTCCTGTTTCATGGGAACCTTGCGGTATATTGTTATTCCAATGGTGCGGTAAAATAAACTTGCCTTTACAGGCTGTGTGAACTCTCTTGCTTGGATATGGAATATGATGGATTGTCCCGCCAGATGGGGCCCTTTAGGAGAAAGGATGTCAATGGCCTCCTTGCCCCAGGCTGGATGGGAAAACAGGAGAACCGGGAAAAGCATCCAGATGAAAACCAGGCGTCTACTGCGAGTCGCTTCCATGATACCCCTCAACCCACGGGCAGCGTGCCAGTATCACCAAAGAAGACAATCGGCCCCATGACTACGGACAACACACGGCCCCACAAATCGCAAGGCGTTCTTGGATAGAGGACCAGGAGGTCTTCAAGGGATCCCGCTTTTTCCTAAAGCGATTCCTTGCTAAGAATATGCCAAAAGACCTGAAAGGCCCTAACAAAGAATAAAAAACGCATATTCCTTTGAATAATCGCTAAGACTGAGTATTTTTGAATAAGTTTTTAGGGGTATTTTTCCTCTAGAATAAGGAAAAACGAGGTATAGATATCAGAGGGAAAAAGGTGGCGTCAAGCACAAAAACAGAAGGGGGACTGTCATCTGGATGCTTGTCACCTTGTGCCATAATCCCTTCTAAGGGTGAAGGGGGCAGGATAATGATGATTGTCATCAAGATCTGTCTCAATATTCTCATGTCATCCTCGCTTCACAAATATAAGGACGATCCGGGCGGAGGTAAAGGGGAATATTGCTTTCCTGTCCAGTTTGAATCCAGAAGTCATTTCCTGGTGAGACGGCGTGATCTAACCGAGTTTCTTCGTCTCTGCTGACAACGATCATTTCATAGAGGAACGGTAAGGATTGGATGGCGCGGACGACTAAGAATAAAACCAATCTCCGGTAGTCACCTCAAAATGGGATCAAAGGATTAGAAAGACGGGTTTTCTTTGACCGTCTTCCTCAAGGGGATCTCCCTCAGGAAGAAGTTTAGCACCAGGGCAAAGGAGACAGCAAAAAGGCTGAACAGGAATATCCTGGTAATTGCAGAACTCAGGGAATCCTGCAATACGTCCACCATCTTATTAAAGAGGATCATGCCCTGGTTGTCAATGGCCGAAAACATCTCTCTCAAACTCTGCTGGGCCTCAGGGTTCACAAGTGCCTGCGGATTCCTGGCAATGCTGGTGATCTTTTCCTCCCCGAGGGCAGATCTGGCTTCCGGGAGGAGGTTGCCGTAAAACCTTGAGAAGAATACATTGCTCATCATTGATCCATACACTGCCAGTGCAAAGATTCCTCCAAGGGACCTTACAAGGTTGATGGAAGCAGTTACCGAACCCAAGATGGAATAGGGTACGGAGTTTTGGACTGCTATCATGTGAAGGGGCATTATGATGCCGTTGCCCAGTCCGACTATGACCATATTTCTCACTGCAATCGAACCGGGCGTGTCGGGGTTCATCCTTGAAAGGAGAAAAAATCCGATACCTATTAGCAGGAAGCCCGCCCAGGCCTGGATCTTATAATGTCCCCCGGCCCTGGAAAGTGCCTGACCTGACAAGAGACTCCCCGTGACGCTGCCAAGCAACATGGGTGAGAGCAGGTTCCCACTCTTCATCGCAGACATCCCCATGACGCCCTGTAAAAACAGAGGAGTGAAGGTCAAGCAAGTAAAGAAGGAAACGCCATGGATGAATACACAAACTAGAGACACTGCCACTATGTCATTCTTGAAGATATCCAGTGGTATGACCGGGTCTTTGCTTGCGGCTTCAAACTTGATAAAGAGCAGGAGCATGATTACGGCGAAGATCATCATGCTTATGATGGTAAATGACTTCCACTCAAAGGTCCTTCCTCCCCATGAAAGGGAAAGCATGAGGGACAATATCAGGAGGGTCAAAGTTACTATGCCCGGGTAATCAACCCTGTGATGTGTCCCCCGGCTCTTTATTTGCGGAAAGAAGATGACGAAGAGGACAATGATGATCACACCAAAGGGGATGTTAAAAAAGAAGCAGTACCTCCATGAAAAAAAATCTGTCAAGTAGCCGCCAAGGGTAGGCCCTATTATAGATGATATCCCGAACACGGCAGAAATGAACCCCAGGTACTTTCCCCTTTCTGCGGGAGAGAACACGTCAGCCATGATTATCATGCCAAGTGTCATCATGGTACCGAAACCAAGCCCCTGGAAACCCCGGAAAGTTATCAGCTGGGCCATGGAGTTGCTGAGGCCGCAGAGGGTGGAAAAAGTAATGTAAATTGTGATTCCTGAAACATAGAGCCATTTTCTGCCAAACATATCACTGAGTTTTCCGGCTATCGGCATGACAGTGGCGGAGGTAATCATGTATATGGTGATGACCCAGGTGTATTTTTCAAAGCCTCCCAGGTCAGTGATGATCCTTGGCATAGCAGTGGCGACGATCATCTGGCTTATAGACCCTATGAAGACCTCCAGCATGATGCCAGTGAGTATTATCGCGACCTGACTTCTTGTAAACGGGCCTTCCAATTTCTTCTCTCCATTGCCAGTACGTTCGCACAGACCAATTCGGCCGGCTGCGGCCTTGGGCCAGCGCAGGATTCCAAAAAAATCTCCGGGAAAAGGTCTTTGAAATGGAAGAAGCCGCTCTTTCCGCCTCCCCGAACGGACGCGGCCTTCGGATTTGCTCCCGGGCCGCTGATTTGATATAGGAGTAAGACTGG
>JAFDHO010000345.1 GCA_019308745.1 Deltaproteobacteria bacterium | reverse complement strand
GATTAAGTCCTCCCTTTCTCATATCGGGCTCTGTTCTATTTCCTCCTTGCTGATTTCTTCCAGTTTATACCGCAGAAACTTGGAGTCCTCAATGGAAAGCTGGTTTACTGTTTCGCCCTGCTCGTCAATAACCTTGAATATCAGATCCGCAGGCCCCCTTTCAGTAACGTCGAGTTGCACGCCAAACTCCTTTTCGATATCTCTAAAGGCTTCTGCTTCCATCGTCTCCTGCGCATTATCTCTTGCAATCCTCTCGACTATGCCGGCCGCGATCCTGTCGATAACCGCCTTCCTCCTGGCACTTGCGGATATACTAACCGTATCAGGTGTTCTGTCAGGAGAACTCCTCGGCCTTCTGGATGCAATGCTCTGGCGGAGCTGATCCCCGTAAACCCTCAAGATGTTATCGACCTGATATGCGGATATAACCATGGTTTCCCCCAAATGTTTCAATTGATATATCGGCAGGCACGGAGAAATCTTTAGGAAAATTTTTGGGTAATGCTCCCCAGGGTCCTGCAGTGCCTCCTCTGGGACAAATTATCCACAAGCGCGGCAAATTTTTCAGTCCCAGGTGTCATAATTTTGACTCTTCTATCTTCTCTCTCACAATTCCGGTGAACATATCCCGTTTGTCTTCTTCTTGAAGGGTCCAAATTGCTCGTTACCTGTATAGTCCCTTCTCCGCTTAATCAACGCATTGAAGGTGTAGCAACAAGCAATTCAGGTGCGACCGGTTCAGAGAGGACCAAAGGCATAATAGGGATGGCATGTTTATTGCTTATACCTGCGAAATACGTGGCAAGTGAGAGGGTGCTTTTCTCATTCGATGACCCCTTGTCACGGGGTCGACCAAAGGCCTGCACAATATCATGAATCACGAGAGATCATAATATGGGTAAAGGATTCCTGGAAGACATCTTAGAAAAGGGCGAGGACCTCTTTTCCCGGGGTGATATAGACAAGGCCGCCGCCCGCTTTGAAGAGGCGCTTAAGATCGATCCTCACCAGATCGAAGCCCTCAACAACCTGGGAGTCATAGCATTCCACAGGGGGGCACTGGAAGAAGCGGTCTCTTACCTTCGCAAGGCCCTGGGATCGAATCGGGATTACTTGGATGCCGTCGAGAATCTTGCAAAATGCCTGGAAGTCAAGGGGGAGTTCTCTGAAGCCGCCGCACTGTATAGGAAGAGAATCGATCTTGGGGAATCCAGCACGGAAATTCTAAACTCGCTGGGGAACTGCCTGGTACAGACCGGCCAACTGGATTCAGCTTACAAGGCATACAGCGAATCGCTTGAGATCCAAGAGGATCAACCCCTGATAAAATCTATTTTGAAGGAGATGGAGGCCATTGGAAGGACCAAGAAGACAAAGGGGCCGAAAAAGGAGGTGATGACTGGGTCCCTATCGACCGCCCCATATCAAAAATCAGGAAATCTCTTCAAGAAGGGGGCTTACAGGATTTGTATCCTATCCTTTTCCGACACTGAAAGGGATGAAGAACGCAGGTTGAGATGGGGCGACTACTGGATAAAGCATGAACTGCAGAGGGCCTTCGAGGAAATGGGACACAGGATAACCCGTAGCGATCCGGACGTACTGATTCACCTCTTTGGTATTCCCTCCGACGACTTGCCCAAAGATCCTTACAAGATCTTGTGGATACACAGCCACCCGGACCTCCTGTGCCCTGATATCCTCGCCCGATATGACAGGATCTACTCTCTTTCCATACCATTCCTGGACAAGATCAGGTCGTGGGGGTTCCAGGCGGATCTTCTTGTAGGGGCCACGGCCAAGGTCCCGGTGCGTACTGAAATCCGCCATGATATCGTCTTTGTGGGAAATACTAAGGGCCCTTACGGCAGAAAAATCATCAACGACCTGGGAAAGACAGCATATGACCTCAAGGTGTGGGGAGAAGGCTGGGAGAATATCCTTCCACCCGAACACTATGGCGGCCTTTACTATGAAAACGAGCGCCTCGCCGAGCTTTATGCAGCTTCCAGGATCGTGCTGAACGATCATCACGAAGATATGCGCAGGGAGGGCTTTTTGAACCCGAGGATACTGGATGTGTTTGCGAGCGGCGGGTTTGTCATATCCGATGATATTCAGGGTATCGAAGGAATTTTCGGCGAAACCTTGGTGAGATACAAGGACGCCCGGGATCTCAAGGAGCTGGTGGAATACTACATTTCGCACCCCGAGGAAAGGAGAAAAATCATTGAGAGGGGGCAAAAGATTGTCCGGGATTTCACATTCAGAAGGATGGCAGGAAAGATCCTGGAGGATCTGGATCGGGCATCCTCCATGAAGACGACAGGGCAAGTGAAAGTCGTTGAGCCTGATTCAAGAAACAGAGTCTCCTTGACGGAAGAAGGGGAACGATACCTGGCCAGAGATCTGTTGGCCCAAGCACAGGATCGCTTTGAAAGGGTGCTGATGCAAGACGCCTTTTCAGTCCCTGCGGCCTATGGTCTGGCAAGAGTATTTCTGAAAAGGGGCAGGAGGCAAGAAGCCATAACCGCCTTTCTGAAAAGGGGCAGGAGGCAAGAAGCCATAACCGCCCTCAAGAAATGCATGACCGTTGATCCTTGCTTTGATCCTGCCATGGTTCTCCTGAAGAGGCTGTTGATTGAATCCATTGGTGACAGGGTCGAAAAGAAATCACCCCGGGCAAACTTTACCTTTGTCCATGCCGCATGGGAAGAGGGAAATGCGTCCTTTCCTGAAATGACCCCGGCGGTCATTACCGCATTCAATGCCGTGTCCAGGGCAAATCCGGAGCTGTCCTTCCTGATTTGCTCTCGCACGAGACTCCAGGATTATCCATGGGAAGTCATTGATATGGTTCGCAGCAATCGACAAATAGTGTTTCGAACCTTGGGCCAAAAACCCATTGAGAGGCACAGGAAGGCAGTCTTTGTTTACCCTGCATGCTTTGAACAATACCGGGATAAGCTTCGTTATGTGCTCTCCCTGGGTATGCCTGTCATCACCACTGCCTTTTTGGGCCGGGGTATCATAAGAGATGGATACAACGGCCTTATCATCCGTAGCACGCACTTTCAAGGGGGAGACGAATGTAAGCCCGTTGTTGAAGTCAACGACCTGGCGGCAAAGATGTTTTTCCTGGGAAAGGACCCTGAGTTTGTCTTGGAACTCAGATCGAATACCATAAGGGAAAGGAGGCGTTTTGAGAAAGTCAGCCGTGAAGCAGTCCAGGGCCACAGAGTTACAAACAGGGCCATCCGTCCATAAGCGGATTACACTGCTTTGGCCCCACAAGGAGAACCACCATTACTCCCACGTCATTTACCGGGCCCTCATAGAGATGGGTTTCGTGGTGGATATGATCGATTACCGCGAACTGAGGGACAAACTGCCGGAAGTGTTGGGAAGCATTAATTCAGACCTGGTTATCGTAGGACGCGGGGAGGGCATCCCACCGAACCTTATACGGAATTTGCCATGCCCCACCCTGCTCTGGTACGGAGAGCATATCGCCGGCAAAGATGATGCGGCAGTGATGCGGTTGCGTGAAATCAAGTTCAACAACGAGGCATTTGACTATGTCATATGGTTTGGGGACAATGACACGGATGCGATCCAGGTGTTGCGGGACATTGGGTGTAACCGTGTCGGATACGCCTATCCGTGCCGTTTTGACCCTACAATCTACAGGAACCTGGATTTACCCAAGATTTACGATGTCTCCTTTGTCGGGACCCTTACGCCCAGGAGAAAGGCGATCCTGGAGATATTGGCAAAGCGGTTTAAGGTGGAATTCAGGAATATCTGGGACGTCGAAGACCAGGTACGGTTTTTCAACCAATCGAAAATAGTGCTTCACATCAATTTCGCCCCTTTCATTACCGCTGCTTACTTGAACATGAGAACCTTTGACGTTGTAGGGTCAGGGAGCTTTATGCTCCATGAGGATGTGGTATTTCCCGGGCAGTTGGAGCACGGACGTCACCTTGTCTACTGGCGTTTCAATGATATCGATGATCTCATGGACAAAATTGAATATTACCTGGTCAACGAAGGAGAGCGTGAAGAGATCGCCCGGGCCGGATATCTCTTTGTGAGGGATAATTTTTCCGCAAAGAAGGCCATCCAGGCCCTATTGCAACACGTTGATTTCTCATTGTATGCCCCTAAACTCGATGGGCCCGGTTACGGGGTTGCAAGGGACAAGTTTGGAAAGGAAACCAAGTCTTTGAATGAGCTGTACAAGGCCCTTGAGCCTGTGACCTCGCCCCAATACGCCCAATCCTTTTATGAGAGAGGGAAAATCTACCATGACCTTGAGCGGTGGGAAAAGGCCGCGGAAATGCTCGAGCAGGCCATAGAAATGGATCCGGATTTCTCTAACGCCATATACCTGCTCGCCTCTTCCTATATACGCCTGGGAAGGGAAAAGGCCGCTGTGAGGGAGATGAAAAGGCTCCTCGACATTGAGCCCTTGAACCCCGAGGTCAACATCGCGCTCGGAGAATTATACCTGCGCCTGGGAGACAAGATCCAGGGGAGATTCTACAAGGAGAAGGGCTTGAAACTGTCTCCACAGAGATTCCACGGAGAGGGATTGGCAAAATGATCAACATAGCCGTTATCGGTGCGGGATACTGGGGTCCGAATCTCATCAGGAACTTCGTCACATGCCCGAAGACAAGGGTCACCTGGGTCTGCGACCTGGACAGGATTCGACTTGCAGAGGTATTGGCTCCCTACCCGGATATAAAACAAACCGCCGACTACCAGGAAATCCTGGCAGATGACCATGTGGATGCCGTGGCGATTGCCACCCCGGTCCATACGCACTTCCCAATTGCCGGAGACTGCCTGAAAGCGGGCAAACACGTGCTTGTAGAAAAGCCACTGGCGGACAGCGTGGCCGAGGGGGAGGCCCTGGTGGACCTTGCAGATGAAACAGGCCTTGTCCTCATGTGCGACCACACCTTTTGTTATACCGGTGCGGTCCTGAAAATCAAAGAGATAATCGAATCCGGTCTCCTTGGGGAACTCCTGTACTATGATTCCGTACGGATCAACCTCGGCCTGTTTCAGCAGGACATCAACGTGGTTTGGGACCTTGCGCCACATGATTTATCCATCCTGGATTATCTGATAGAAAAAGACCCTCTCCAGGTAAGCGCCCACGGGATATGCCACGCAGGAAACAACATTGAAAATATGGCATACATGACACTTTACTACCATGACTCCTTCATCTCTCACTTTCACCT
>JAFDHO010000102.1 GCA_019308745.1 Deltaproteobacteria bacterium | reverse complement strand
CCCTTGAGAGCAAGGCAAGTAGGTCCCTGTTAGCCTTTCCCTCTATGGGAGGGCTGGTCACCTTTACCTTCAAGACCCCTTCTTCCAGTCCCTGGATCTGATTCCTGGAAGATCGGGGTACGACTTTGATCTTGATGTCGGCCTGCATATCTACCTGCAAGAGTCCGGCCCCTTCTTCTTGGATCACCCTATGCGTGAGGCCAACTGGTAGAGGCTCTGAACGAGGAAGGTCTGAAGAAATATGATGGCAAGGATAATCAAGATGGGGGAAAAATCTATGCCCCCAAAGAAGACCGGCATCCTTCTCCGAATGGGATAGAGGACGGGCTCCGTGATGTTGTTGAGGAACCTTACGATGGGGTTAAAGGGATCCGGGTTGACCCAGGAGATAACCGCTCTGGCAATGATTATCCACATGTATAGGGTCAGCGCGATATTAAGGATCTTGGCAGTGGCGACAAGGAAGTTAGAAAAGACGAACATTATGGTTCAAGATCTCCTGCAAGGGGTTTTTGTTGAGAAGCAAGTATACTATAACTGGGACGGAGTTCCAAATAGTTTTCTATCTTGCTGGTTTTCCCGGGGCTTCAGCTCCGCGGCAGACAACACTCCGTGGCACCTGCAGGCGGTGCCCACGATCCATTTCCCCTTCCCAACGGACAGGATATGATCTTGGAGTTCCCTTAGATCACCTGCGTTGTAACCTCCGATTCCGGGGCCCATTTGTCGACTCCTGACCACGTGAATATGGTACTCCGGGATCTCTAGACCGTTAAGCAACTCGAACAGGGCCCTTCCCCTTTTCTTCCCTGTAACAGTGCAACGGTCGACCGGCTCGGGGCAGTCCTCAGGACACAGGAAGTCCGCATAACTGACAAGCAGGGAGTCCTCGCCTCTCTCCCATGTGTGTGGCAGCGAGCGTGCGCCTCCATGAGGAATCGGTATCCCCCTTATGGAAAATGTGCCAGCGAGGCGCCTTTTTATCCATTCAAAGGCGAGATGGAGAGGCACGGCAGGAATGATGATACAGGAAGGGGCAAGCATATGAAAGTTCTCGGAGAGGAAGCGGGCGGCATCATCCTTTATCCCGACGACGTTTCCCCCTTCGAACTCCTTGAGACGGGTTTCGTCTGTGTCCACTAGAAACAGGTGTCGGCCTGAAGGCTTGGAAAGTGTCTCGATCGCCCTCTTCCCGAAGCGCCCCGCACCAGCAATAAGAACCGCGTCCTTTGGGATATCTCCATGATGGAAAGGATGGTCAGCCCTAATAGACTCAACTCCCGTGTTTCCCTATGAAATGGAGGGTATGTTAGAGCAGTCCATAAGCCGGGTTCTGTTCCCCCCGGACCTCACATGGTAAGGGCTGGGGGGCAATGACCATTCATCTAGTCTCGATGTTGCCATCGAGATCAAGCGACCTACCCGGGGACTCGGGCGGACAACCCTCGGACGTCCCCCTATTTGGCCTTGCTCCAGGTGGGGTTTGCCGAGCTCCCATCGTCACCGATGGGACTGGTGAGCTCTTACCTCACCCTTTCACCCTTACCCAGGTGAATGGGTATTCACTTGGGCGGTCTCCTTTCTGTGGCACTTTCCTTCCTGTCGCCAGGACTGGGCGTTACCCAGCACCCTGTCCTACGGAGCCCGGACTTTCCTCCCCTCTGCCCGAAGGCAAAGCAGCGGTCATTTGTCCTACTCTAGCATACCCGCATTACATGGTTGCTTTTTTAAAAGAGCTTTCTTCACCCCAGTAGATCATCCTGCTGCAATTGGGACAGGTCAAAAGGGCGTTTCCTCTGATCAGATCGTTATACCTCTGGGGTGGAATATTCATGTGGCAGGCCTGGCAGACACCGTCTATGACGGCACTGATGGCGTGGCCGTTCTTCCTCTCCTTCAGAAAGGCATACCTGCTCAAGAGTTCGCCATCGATCACCTGGGACAGTCGGGCCCTTGTGGCCTCGACTTCTTCCAATTTCCTATCCATTTTGGCCAATTCTTCCTCGACTTCCGCCTTTGTGCTCTCGAATGTACCCTCAAGCTCCCTCTCTTTGTCTTTGTTGCCGCGGCAAATGCTTTCCATCTCTTCGACGGACTCCATGACCTGCAGGACTCTATCTTCGGTCTGGAACTTTGCCTTCTTCAATTCTTCGATCTCGTTCAATGCTGCCTGGTATTCCTTGTTGGACTTGATATTGGATAGTTTGATGTTGCTCTTTTCTAGTTTGTTCTCAAAGTCCTGAACATCCTGTTCCAGGTTAAGCCGCTCCTTCTTTAGTGCCTGGAGCCTGGAGTTGTCTTCCTGGAATTTCTCTTTTAGGGTATTCAATCTCTCCTGCAATTCCCGTATCTTCAGGGGCCCTTCCTTCTTTCTGTTCAGGATCAACCCTATCTCGTTGTCACATTCTTGTAGCTGGACGAGTAGATCTATTTTTTCTTTCACTTTTATCCTCTCCCACTGCGATTGTGCATTCCTGCTACACGCGCATTCAATGGCATTGATATCCCCTCGGGATTCCGAAAGGCCGAAGGGGCCTCACAGCCGCGGACGGGCCTCGGGCAGTTGCCTGTGTCTGCAAAATCCTACTCCGTCATTACCGGGTCTAGGGGATCTTTCTCAGTATGACAGATTTCAAGGGCCACATCAAGACCATGATCTTTGAAAGCCGCCCCGAGGCGTTCGGAAAACCTGTCGAAAGGGACCTTTTCGGTAGAGAAGTGCCCCGCATCGATGACTGCAAGTCCCCTGTTCAAGGCCTCCTGGGCGTTATGATAACTTATATCGCCGGTGATGAGGACGTCCGCGCCGTTCTCAGATGCGGCAGGGATCATACTCCCCCCTGAGCCTCCCACGACTGCCACCCTCCTTATTTCCACCTCCATTCTCCCAACGGTTTCCACCTTTCCTGTGCCCAGGACCTCTCGTGCCCTTCGGGTCATTTCTGACAGTGACATCGGCCGGATCAGCTCCCCGATTCTGCCAAGACCCACCTTGGCCCCCCTGTCCTGATCAAGGGGCTTTAACACCGTGACATCCCGGAGTTGGAAGAGAGAGGCCAGGATAGCATTTATCCCGCCCTCTGCCACATCGAGGTTTGTATGCGCAGAGAAGACGCAGATACCGTTCAGTAAGGCTCCATGGATAACGTTGCCAGGGAAAACATCCCGGTCAATATTGGCCAGGGGCTTCAAAATCAAGGGGTGATGAGTGAGCAGCATTTGGGCGTCAATATCCACTGCTTCCTTCAAGGCACCCATGGTTGGGTCCAAGGACATGAGGATCTTTTTCACCTCTCCACCCAGGGAGCCCACCTGAAGGCCGGGATTGTCCCATTCTTCAGCCCAGCAGGCAGGGGCGATTTCTTCAATAACTCCAATGACCTCTTTGACTGTTGGCAATTCCTGACCCCCTTATCCCGACCTCGATCCTTTCCGGGTTCCCCCCGGTCCCCTGGCTGGAACTTCCACTCCCGCCCCTGGTTCGGGAGAACTTCCCTCAAAAGGAAAGGGCGCACTCTTGAGTGGTGCGCCCTTTCCTTGCTCAAGGATAACGTTTGAATCGATGCGGTATCAGAAGAATCTTTAGAAACATGAATGATAACTCTGTTGATGGGCCCACCTGGATTCGAACCAGGGACCTACCGGTTATGAGCCGGTGGCTCTGCCAGCTGAGCTATAGGCCCTCCTTAGTACCAAAGACGTTACATTTAGAATGCAAATTGAATTTTCGTTTGTCAAGGGAAATTAGCGGGATAGTGTACCAGCCCTATCCTACCTCTCCACAAAGCTCTTCAGCTTCTTGCTCCTGCTGGGGTGTCGTAATTTCCTGAGCGCCTTGGCTTCTATCTGCCTGATCCGCTCCCTCGTTACGCTAAAATCACGCCCAACCTCTTCCAGGGTATGATCGGATTTTTCCCCTATGCCGAATCTCATACGCAACACCTTTTCCTCTCTGGGGGTCAAGGTGGTAAGGACTTTTCGCGTCTGCTCTCCCAGGTTATGGTTGACAACCGCATCACCCGGAGAGATTATCTTCTTATCCTCGATGAAATCCCCCAGATGGCTGTCTTCCTCTTCCCCGATCGGGGTCTCAAGGGAGATGGGCTCCTTTGCGATCTTTAGGACTTTTCTCACCTTTTCCAGGGGGAACTCCATTTTTTCTGCTATCTCTTCGGGTGTGGGTTCGCGGCCGTGCTCCTGGACGAGATAGCGTGACGTCCTTATGAGCTTATTGATGGTCTCTATCATGTGGACCGGGATACGGATCGTCCTGGCCTGGTCAGCGATTGCCCTGGTAATGGCCTGTCTTATCCACCAGGTGGCGTAGGTGCTGAATTTGTAACCCCTTTGATACTCAAATTTGTCCACTGCCTTCATGAGGCCGATGTTCCCCTCCTGGATGAGGTCCAGGAATTGAAGACCCCGATTCGTGTACTTCTTTGCTATACTGACCACCAGCCTCAAGTTGGCCTCTATCAGTTCCCGTTTCGCGTGCTTGGACTTGTCCAGCTTTTCCTCCACCTTATATAGGGTATCCCTTAGCTCCCTGCCACTCATGCTGGTGCGCTCTTTGATCTCTTTGATGCATTTCTCAGCATTGTCTATCTTTGCCTTCAAGGCCTTAAGTTCGGCCTTCTTCATCTTGAGGGGTGTCACCACCTGGTTATCTTTGGCCGTCTTGGGCATCTTGGAGTAGCATTTCTTGATATAGGAGATGGGCTTGCCACCTACGGCCAACATGCATTCAGCGATATCCTTTTCGGCCTCTTCAATACGATGGACCAGCTCTTTGAGCCTTTCAACCATTCGATCGAGCTGGGTCTTCTCCAGCTTGAAGGAATTGATCAACTCCGTTATCTTTTGATTGTTTTCATCTATCTTTGCGGCGAGCTTCTTCTTCTTGGCAGCAGAGCACCTTTTCTTGGACATCTCTTGGCGGGCAGCATGGCACTCTTCGTAAAGCTTTTCAATCTGCTCGATGAGGTCTATGATGGAGTCCTTCTTCTCACCAACATGGGTGTAACTGTCTTCATCTTCTAAGTCGTTGATGACATCCTTCAGTTTGATTTCGCCTTCCTTGAGCTTTTCGCCAAGCTCAATAATGTATTCTATCCCGACACAACAGTCCAGAAGATCGCTCAAGGCCTCCTTTTCTCCAGCCTCAATCCTCTTGGCTATCTCTACCTCTCCCTCCCTGGTCAGGAGGGATATACAGCCCATCTCCTTCAGGTACATCTTCACCGGGTCAGAGACGCGGGCGGCCCCTTCGGGCACTTCGGCACGAAAGTTTTCCCTCTCCAGGGCCTTTTTCTGTTTCTTCTTGAGCCTCCTGGACTTCTCGATCTCCTCCCTGGACGCCTCATCGATGACCATGATGTCCAGTTCTTCAAACATCATCATGAGGTCATCGATGTAATCCGAAGAGACGACATCATCGGGAAGATCGTCATTCAGCTCTTCGTAGGTAATGTACCCCTTGTCTTTACCGATATCGATCAGTCGTTTCAAGTTGACCATATCGGTCTCGGAATTGTTATTACCCATTTACTCCTCCCAAAGGTTTGATACTTTCATAAGCTTTTGATTTCCCTGATTCTTTTGTATTCCAGGATCCTGTTGGAGACTTCAAGGTCACCTTTGTCCCTGGCCTCGCTGAACTCTTCTGCCATCTTTTTCCTCTGGATCTTGTCTTCAAACCCGCCGATTGCCTGGGCGGCCATGTCCCTGGAAAACATGGAGGGCGCCACCAAGGCTTCCCTGATCTTCCCTCTGGCTTCCTCTGTTTCCAAGGCTTCAAGGAGTTTTTCAGGTGAGATTGTGCCCTCCGTCTCATAAACTCTAACCACGGTTTGGAAAATTTCCAGTATCAGCGGATCAGAAAGGAGAAATCTGATATCCCGGTTCAATAGCCTTTCGATCACTCCGGGGTGGTGGACCAGGATATTGAGCAGATAGAGATCATCCAGGCTCTTGGCCTTGGTAACGCCATGCTTCCCTCGCGTGATCGATCCTGCTCGCGCGGATGAGTCTCCGGCTCTGGATTTGTGGAGCTCCTTCGATATCGAGGCCTCTGAAACATTCAGCTTCCCGGCTATACGCCTGACATAGAAAGAACGCTGCGTCTCATTCTTGAGATCAGCCAAAAGGGCGAGGATTTCCTTCAGGTTCTCAAGACTCCCCTCAATCTGGTCCTTGCGTCCTTCCAGTTTGGACTCCAGATAGTAGTCGAACATGGGCACGGCCTGGTTCAGCAGTTCCAGGAAGCCCCGGAGCCCCTTCTTGTTAACAAAACTGTCAGGGTCCTCATTTTCAGGCAGGATTATGACCCTGGGGGTCATCCCTTCCTGCAGGAAATGAGACAGGCTTTTGATGGCCGCTGATTTTCCAGCAGTGTCGGAATCAAAGATGACCACCGCCTCGCTCGCATAACCCTTGAGAACCCTGATATGGTTGCCGGTAAGGGCAGTGCCCAGGGTTGCTACGGCCCCATCGAAACCGTGCATCTTCAATGCCAGGACGTCGGTATATCCTTCCACGATTACGACCCTGCCGGCTTCCCTTATTGCCTTGTGGGCCGCATGGAGGCCATAGAGCAGTTCACCTTTGTGAAAGATAGGCGTATCAGGGGTATTGATGTACTTGGGCAAGGAGTTGTCTAGCACCCTGGCCCCAAAACCCGCGATTCGTTCTTTCTGGTCAAAAATAGGGAAAATGACCCTTCCCCGAAATCGATCATAATATCCGCCGTTCTTTCCCCGGATTAGGAGTCCCGCCAGTACAGCCTTTTCCATATCTTCCTTCTTGGAGGAGAGATAACGGGTCAACCCGTCCCACTTGTTAGGGGAAAAGCCTATCTTGAACCCCTGGACAATCTCATCGGATATTGCCCTTTTCCTGAGGTATTCCCTGCAAGGGATCCCTTCTCTTGATTTCAAGAGCACCCGGTGGAAATACTCCACTGCCAATCCGTTCAACCTGTAAAGGTCCCCCCTTAGACCGGCCTTTTCCCTGTCAAGGCCGACGGGCGAACCCTTGGGGAGGGCCACATGGTACTTCTCAGCCAGGTCCTTCATGGCCTCAATAAAAGATACCTTGTAGTATTCCATCCAGAAGGCAAAGACGTCTCCCCCCTTTTTGCATCCAAAACAGTGAAACATTGCCTTGGAGCGGCTCACCGTAAAGGAGGGGTCCTTTTCGGAGTGGAAAGGACAAAGGCCCACGTAGTTCTGCCCGGCCTTCTTTAGCTGGACAAACTGACCAATGAGCTCAACTATGTCAACTGCCCTCTTTATCTTTTCCTTGGCTGACTGGTAAGTTTCCATGAAGACAAGAAGAAACGTCCCTTGATTGTTTTGAATACCCCCGGTCGGGGCCTCGATTTCGGGTCCGACACGAGCCAAGACCCTTGGAAATAGTCAATTCTCAACCAGACAATGGTCCCGGGAGGGAAAAATCTCTCCGGTGAAAACGTGCGATCAAGATATCCAGGTGAATCCTCTATAACGCCCCATAGGACAGAGATCGTAACAGGTAGTTGAGGAATGGGATCGCTGGAACATCAGCCCAGGGTGTAAGCCAAAAGAAAGTCTCCATATCTTGTACCATAGACAAAAGAAAATTACAATATATGGTGCTAGAGCCTCTTCAAGGAGTCATGTCTCTCTATGGGGCGGATGAGTCCACTTCACCACTAAAAAAACCCCTTCCACCGAAGAAGGAGTTTCCTGTTGTCATACAGGGGTGGATCATTATCAAAGTTTCATCCCTTGAGAGATTTGGGGGAAAAGCCCGTGGATACCGAATCAAACAGGGGCCTTCTCCAGGATCCTTTTGGCAATCTCGTTGACCTCTTTACCCTGGGCCTTTCCTGCCATACGACTCATGGCAACTTTCATGACCTTCCCTAGGTCCTTTGGACTCGTGATGGACAACTCGGCTATTATGTCCCGCAGAACCTTCTCTATCTCTCCCCTATCCAGTTGCTCGGGGAGATACCGGTAGAGGATATTCAATTCCTTTTCCTCTTTAGCGGCAAGATCTTCACGACCGCCCTTTCGGAACTCCTGGATTGATTGCTTGCCCTTCTTGACCAAGGAAGAGATAACCGACTGAATCTCCTGATCATCCAGGCTATCGCCCTTCTCAACCTGCTTGTTCTTTATGGCCGTTTTGACCATTCTCAGGCAGGAGGTGCGCAATTCATCCTTTGCCCGCATGGCCTCTTTCAGATCCTCTACTATTTGCTGTTCTAATGGCATCTCTGGGAGTAGTATTAAGAAAGGTTAAACTCTAAGTATACAACAGACAGCATCCTTGTCAACCCCAAAAATTCCAAAATCTCCATTTTTTCAATGTTCCTCAGGGTTTTGTCCTGAGAAACCCTGTCCTCTGGGCCCGGATATTTACTCGGTCTCAAAGGGCCTTGGCAAGTCGAACGGCCTCCTCCAGATCGAGTTCACCTTCGTACAGGGCCCTCCCTGTAATCATTCCTATGACGCCCACTGGGGCAAGGGGCAGAATCTTTTTTACATCATCCAGTCCGGAAATCCCTCCGGAAGCGATGACCGGGGTACGGACGGCAGTGGCCAGTTTCCGGGTGGCCTCCACGTTGGGCCCGGATCCGGTTCCGTCCCTTTTGATGTCCGTATAGATGATAGCCGAGATATCCAGCCCTTCATACTCCTTGGCCATTTCGGCCGGTGTCAAAGGAGTCTGCTCCGTCCATCCCTGGACGGCCACCTGATCACTTTCGGCGTCTATGCCCAGAATTATCTTGCCGGGATATCTTTGACAGGCCGCTCTGAAGAGCTCCGGGTCTCTATAGGCGACGGTACCCAGGATAAGGAAGCTGATTCCCAGGGAGAGATAGTTTTCCATGGTCTTCAGGTCCCTTATCCCTCCGCCAAGCTGGATAGGCACACCTGTGGAGCCGACTATGTTCTGAATGACCCTCTCATTCAAGGGTCTCCCTTCAAGGGCCCCGTCCAGGTCCACTATGTGGAGCCTTTCAGCTCCTTTCTGGATCCACTCCTGGGCAATCTCTTCAGGCCGTTCCGAATAAACCGTCTCCTTTGAAAAGACCCCTTGCCTCAGCCTGACACAACGCCCGTCCTTGAGATCTATGGCAGGGATGATCAACAATTTCCCTTTACCGCACCTTCCCTTGGCCTTAAAGAACGCCTTTTGTCGATGGCACCGAGCCACCCAGCCTGGTCTCTACATTCGTCGCCCGGTCAAGGGCCCTGCCAAAGGCCTTGAATATGGCCTCCGCGACATGATGGGCGTCTTCCCCTGAAAAGAGATCGATGTGCAATGTCATACCTGAATGAACGGTGATGGAACGAAAAAACTCCTTGATTAGGCTAATATCGAAGGTCCCCGCCTTCCTCCTTTTCAAGGGGACCCTGTAAGCCAAGAAAGGCCTGTTGGACAAATCGAGGACAACCCTGGCCAAGGCCTCATCCATAGGGACGGTTGCTTCGCCATAGCGCCTTATTCCCTCTTTTCCCCCCAATGCCTCGGCGATGGCCTTGCCGAGGCAAATGCCCAAATCCTCTATTGTGTGATGATAGTCAATTTCCGTGTCTCCCCTGGCCGTCACCTCCAGGTCCGTGAATCCGTGGGCCGACATCAAACTCAACATATGATCCATGAAGGGAATCCCCGTATCTACCTTGGAAATTCCCTTCCCGTCAATGTCAAGCCTCAAAGTGATTTCGGTCTCCTTTGTCTTCCTTTCTATCAATGCCTTTCTTTCCATACTTCGATTTCCCTTTCCAGATAGCCCCTTGACGAAGGGAATGGAACGACAAAAATGGGGTCAAGTGAAGGGGGCGATGCCTCAGAATTTGATTGAGGATAAACTGCTAAAGGTCCCGGTCCAATGCCCAAGACATCGGTCTTTTCCATCGCGGATTAAGCCTCGGACAACAGCCCTCAAGGGCTCAATGGTGGAGATGACCGGATTCGAACCGGCGACCTGTGCGTTGCGAACGCACCGCTCTCCCAACTGAGCTACATCCCCACAGAGCCTATGAATTTACAGCAAACTCCGCCATTTTTCAACGTCTAATATTCGTATAATGTTCCTGAATCTGTATTCCATTTCTTGGTTTAGGTGGAAGCAAGGTTTCTGGGCTAACTACGGTCGCCCTACGGGCTCCCTCTGTATCACCTTCTCCCGGAAATAGCTAACTTTGGGGGCAATGGGAAACCGGGAATTTTAATTGTCGCTGGGGGAAAGAATAGTTGAGGTCAGTCATGGACGCGCTGCAGTTGCGGATTCAGGCCTTTGATGTGAGAATTCCCTATCAGTTCTTGGTTCTTGGTGATGCTTCCTTATATATGCGGGCTCATTGCGATAAATGGGGTTGTGGGTAGGGCACAAGCCCCGGCCTCTGTGGGAATGAAGTACCGCAAATAGGCCTTTGATGCCTGTCGGAATTCCTTCTTCCTGAGGCTGAATTTGGGAAGCCAACTTCCATTTGTCGTTTTCCAACAGCGCGAGCCCCTCATACATAATCCCTCTGGGTGAGTCATAGGTTGGGCAGGGAAAGTATCGGGCAAATTCTGAATTGACCAAAGCAATCAAATTTGATATGTGACAAAATACTACATGCTTGAATTCAGCGAAAACAGGCATTAGCTAACTTACTGGTTTTACTATATGCCCCCGTAGCTCAGGTGGATAGAGCACCAGATTCCTAATCTGGGTGCCGCAAGTTCGAGTCTTGCCGGGGGCACTTTTGTTTTTTACCTGATATCAGCAACTTGCCGGGCCTTCGACTATACGTTCTCGCTCCCTTCATCCACCATTGCTACCATTTTGCTACCACTTGTCTCAAAAATTGTCTTTTCCAGTTTCAATGCCGCCTCTGGATTCTTCTTTTTCATCAAGTGAGCACAGACATCCAACGTAACCGTCGGTGACGAGTGCCCAAGCTGATTCTGAATGTATTTGATATTCTCCCCCTGGGCTATCAACATGCTTGCATAGGGTATGCCTCAAGTCGTGAAACCGTATCTTGGGCAGTCCTGCGGCCTTTAGGGCTGGTTCAAATACCCGCGAGACCATATGATGGTGATCAATCGGCGTTCCCGCCTTACTAGGAAAAACCAAGTCAAGCTCGTTCCCGGGGCAGGTCAGCTTCCACTTTTTTAGCTCCCTCATCGTTGCAGGACCCAAGTCAATCCTGCGATTGGAATTCTTGCTCTTCGGAGAGAAAAAGCGCCCATGGTTGTAGGTACGCTGGATGTGAATCTGGTTATTCTCCCAATCTACGTCGCTCCATTTGAGCCCTAGTATCTCTCCTTGCCTTGCCCCACTGAACACTGCGAGCCTAATCAGCGTCCTATATTTGGGGTCCTCTACGGCCTCCAGAAGTGCATTTATCTGCTCAGGGGTTAAGATCTTAATATCTTTCCCATTATCCGCATCGTTGCCTGTGCTCTTTGGACTTTCAGCTTCTCTAACGGGGTTGAAGTCTATGTATCTATGCCGCACGGCATAGTTCATTATCTGATTAAGCGTCACGAGGGCTCTCCTGAGAGTATTGATATTCATCCCTTGTCTCTGGCGCTTGGTAATGAATCTTTCCACGTTGGCGATAGTGATCCGATTGATCCTTACCCTCTCGAATTCCCCAAGGTGTATTTTGACCTGCCTCGCATAGTCTATCCAAGTGCCTATCCTGATTTTTGGCTTTTTGTATTCGAGCCACTCCTCGGCAACTTGCGAAAACAGCGGGACCTTATCCGGGGGCATGTAAATGCCTCTGGAGACATTTTCTTCTATCTCCCGGAGCCTTTCTTTTGCCCTCTGCTTGGTAGTGCCTTTCTTGAGAGTCTCCCACCTTCTCTTGCCGTATTGGTCATAGAAGTCTATGACCCAACGGCCTCGTCTTTTGCTAATACATGCCATAGTTATCACTCCTTTGCTTTTACTCCTTTAGCAGGCCCCTAGCGCGATCCCTGAGTTCTCCCTCTTGAAATCCTTCCACTCCCCGCCTTATAATACCCACCAATACAGGACTGCGCTGGCCTTTTCCTGTTCATGCCCCTGGCTACCAGCGCCGCGGAAACGGGTGTCCGGGCATGGTTTAGCCGGGGCATTTCTTTAAGCTATCCCCTCCTTGCGCCTAGCAGAAACCCTACCGGATCGGGGATAGGATGTCTGCTAGAGGTAAGGCGGGTTACAGGAGGCCAAGATACGGTGCCTTCCATTTCCCGATCCAAAAAGTTGTCCAATTTTGGAACCCCAGGCCCACTTTGAAGGCCCCGCTTAAGGGACCTTGGTTTCAGGTTTAGCTATCTGTTTACTACGCGAAGGTGCCTTCGGTTATCTACGATCCTATAAAGCGTCTCTTCCAAGTCTTCGAGCTTGTTTCGCAATTCGTACATAATGAAAAGCTCCCTCTTGTCATCATCATCGTCTTCTTGAATGTGCTCATTCAATATCTGGACCAACTCCTTCATTGGCCATATTCCCCAAACAACGACATCCTCTAAGTTAGGCTGTGGCCCGAGGTCCTTCAATCTCATACTCTCCTCCTTCCTAGATTGGCCAAATGTCCGCCGATCAGTGTAGCTCCTCACTTGCAGGCCCATTCCTGCAAGGGCCTTAATCGGCATAAGACGCGCCCAAACAGGACACCGAAAAAGAAAAGCGCTCGAAGACTTACTCCCGGTCATAGCCAAACCGCCCATAACCTCACGATTATGGGTGTCTTCAAGCGCTCTGATTGTTGGATGGTTGTCATTGGCTATGCTTTGGAGAAACAAAATCCATAAACGATATGTTTACATTTCATACCATTCCATTTACAATATCAACATAAAAGTTGCATTCCGGGGGTAAGAAATTTTATTATCTGGAGGCATGAAAGTGGCCGTCAATATCAGAATGCCGGAAGGGATGAAAAAGGCGCTGGACGAAATCGCTGCCAGTGAGTTCCGCTCCCTCAACAGTGTGATCCTTCAACTCCTTGACGAACAGCTCAAATCCAAGGGCATTAACTGGAGGGAGAAGGGCGAGGGGCAAGAGTCAGCCGAGAAATAGCTCCAACAGGATCTGTCTTGCTATGGATACGCAAGATGTTGTGGTCAGGCGGATTTCTACTGCAACATATTGTGCCAATCTCCGACCCCCGGATAGCCCCCCACAGGGCCTCGCGGAAGTGTGTGAAGACCCTCTTAAATACGCGGACCATTTTTCAGGGAACTGCTTAGCAAGCTTAGCAGGTACAGCCGTACAACATGTTCAGCAATATGTGTGAGAACTCTTCTTTTCTTGACAACAATCTTGACCTTATCTAATATTCGCCAGGAGATAGAGATGACCGTCAACCCTTAAATCAAGAGGGGGGTTATGGACTGAGCGCTAAGGCCCAATTTCTCACTATGAGAGGTTGGGTTTTTTATTTAGACACGGAGGTGTGGAAATGCAGATAGGAACAGAGACAGGAATCATTATTATCGCCTTTGCTGTGATGCTTTTTGTGTTCGCTTACTTCTGGAGAGCGTTTAGCCTAACTCAATCAGCAGCATCAATAGTGACGGTGATAGGAATCCTTGGAACGTTTGTTGGGATCGCCTACGGACTCTATGAATTTAATCCAGCAGAAATAGAGATTAGCATTCCTAATCTTTTGGCTGGCCTGAAAATAGCTTTTGTTACATCTATTTTTGGAATTTTTCTCTCAGTTATCCTGAAATTTCGGGCCGCCTATGTTGCTCGTAAAGCTGAGAAAGCAGGTGAAAGGGCACCCACTGGAGCAACCATCGATGATCTCGCAGCTTCTCTGTGGAAAATCTATGAATCACAGAAGGAAGAAGCAGAGACGACCCGAAAAAGCCTTGCATCCATTGAAAATGCATTAACCGGTGAAGGTGAAACAACGGTAGTGACC
>JAFDHO010000344.1 GCA_019308745.1 Deltaproteobacteria bacterium | reverse complement strand
GAGGGGGCAAAAGTCCCCCGCAGATAAGTCACAGAAAAGACCAGCCCGGGAGGCTCGGAACGCAAGAAAAGGCATCATTTCCCACATCGAGCCATCCCGGGACCTCAGGAATTGCTTTCCGAACAGTTGACGTGCTACCCGGTTGTCTTGACACGTTGCAGCCTATAAGAACAGTGCCGGCATGAAGTTTCATACAAGCATCTTGCCTCTCATCGGGGGTAGGGAGGGGCAAAGGGGGGCAAGATACTGAATTACAAATCAACGTCCCCGAGTCTTTCTTCCCTGACAAGGAGCATGCCGATCACGGCCACGAAGGACATGATTGCGGAGATGAAGAAGGCAAGCGAATAGCTCCCGGTCCTGTCAAAAATGATCCCGCCCATGTATGCCCAGAATCCGCCCCCAAGGTGGTGAACGGTTGTAATAAAACCCGAAAGGATGCCTACGTAGGATAAGCCGTAGAGTTTCCCGACCAACACCGGCGTAAGCGGTGCCGTAACAAGAATGGTCAACCCGAAAAAGAGCGAAAAAACATAAAAGGGAACGACACCATGGTATTTCAACACCATCAAGAAAAGCACCACCCGTAGGGCGAAGGTAATTGCTATGGGTATCTTTGTCCCGATAAGATCGGAAACAGGTCCGGAGATGAGAATCCCCGCCAATGCGGTCAAGCCTAACCATGCCAGCATATGCCCGCCTGTTGAAGGGGAAATCCCGTAATCCGTCACCATTGGCACAAGATGGGTCGTAACCAGGAAATCGCCGCCTCCGCAGATAAACATGACCACCAGGAACAACCAGAAAGACCCTGTTCTTATGGCCTGGGAAAGATCAAGATCTGCCGGTTCTTTGTGTGTCGATCCTGCTTCGGCCTCATCAGCTTGTCCGCCAGTGTCCTCCCAGCCATAGGGATTTACGCCCAAGTCTTCCGGGTCTCCCCTCAAAACCGTCAAGGCCAGGACGATATTAACCACGAGCGTAATCAGGCCAATCCAAACATATGAGGTCCTCCACCCGTAATGAAGCACAAAGGAGGTGAAAACCGGAACCAGCACAAACTGCCCCAGGCAGGCACCCGAAAGAGCGAGGCTTATTGCAAGGCCGCGACGCTTTTCAAACCACTTGCTAACCAGGGCAGCAAAAATGGGTATGGTGGTCCCGCCGAGGCCCATGGCGGAAATAACCCCATAGTAAAGCAAGAACTGTGAGAGGGACTCAACGGTGGATATGAGGACATACCCCAGGGAAAAGCATAATGTGGATATGACGATCACCCATTTGGGTCCATAGCGGTCGTAGAGTTTTCCAGTCACAATGAGGGAAAAGGCATAGACACTCATGTTCAGGTCCATCCGAGGTCCCTAACCATGGGTTTTAACATTATACCAAAGGAAAAGACTGCGCCCGAGCTCACAAAAAGGATGAGAAAAGAAGCACCCAACACATACCAGCCATAGAAAATGCCACGAGAAGGTTTGGTTTCTACTAAGCTCAATGGGAACCCGTGTCAACCTGCCCGCCGATCTTGGCCCTCGGTCTCATTAATCCCTAACTCTTTCCTGATTTCGCCTGCGACGGAGTCATGGGAAGCTGGAGTTGGGGTTACGGGTTTTTGGGGCCGATTCTTCTCTCGGATGGGCCTAGGACCTCAAGACCCCTTCTGCCTTGTCCCTAAAACAACTTCACTGCAAGATCAAACAGGCCCAACAATTTGATAGCAGACACAGAGGCGACCCCTATCAGCACAAGACGCACAAAGGCGGTCCCGCGCTTTAACGCCAGCTTTGCCGCCGTCCATCCACCGATCGCATTGCCAATCGCCAACAATATTCCCAGCTTCCAGTCAATCTGATCATTGAGGAAGAAGACGCCGATGGCCACGGCAGTAAAACAAAAGACAATGGTAACCTTGACCGCATTGGCCCTGACCAGGTTGTAGCCTACACCCAGCACCAACCCCGAGAGGAGAAAAATACCCACCCCCGCATGGATGAAACCACCGTAAAAACCAATCAGAAAAAAGACCCCGAGTATTTTGGGACCGGGCCTTTGTTCCATAACCTCCTTTTGTCCTTTGAGCCAACGCCCCGGCTTGAAAATGATCAGGGCAAGGAGAATGATGATCAAACCCCCTATGACCCTCCTCATGAGCTGCTCATCCAGATTCACGGCAATCTGTGCGCCTATCACGGACCCCATCATAGCAGGAACAGCCAGTGTGGCTGCGCCGCGCATGTCGAGGACCCGCCCCTTTTGATAGCTTCTCGCCGAAACCACTGCCTGCAACAGAATCCCGATCCTGTTGGTGCCGTTTGCCACATTGGCAGGAAGACCCAAAAAGATGAGTACCGGAAGGCTGATGAGGGAGCCGCTGCCGGCCAGGGTATTTATGAATCCGCAGCCAAAACCAGCTGCAATGACAAGGGGGTAGATGTACAAGTCCATAGGTTTTTCCCGTTCTTCTCTGCCCGGTAAAGGTACCTTGTAGACCCCCTGGAGTCAAACGAAAAGGGGCTTTTGCCTTAAGTCGGCCGACCAGGATGAGCACTGCGCGGGAGGTTTTTGTTTGACCACATAACAAAGTGTGTTATTAAAACAGGGTTCTCTCCATAATCAGGGCATACGAACACGCGGCCCTAGTGAGGGCTTGGGTTCAGTTATGAAAATGAATTATGGTTAACAGGTGATAAAATGCAAAAAATCTTAGCGGACGGAGTCTCATTCATCAGGAGACAACCCCGCGAATGGAAGATAACCGTAACAAGGACCTCCACCAACCGGTTTTTTTACCAGATGATCGTGCCCTACCTGTCAGTCTACATCTTCGCCCTCGGAGCAGAGGGTACGGAACTGGGACTTGTAAACTCGATTGGAATGGCTGTTGCCGGTTTGCTGGGACCTTTCCTGGGATGGATTGTTGATCGTACTGGGGTCAAAAGGATCTACCTGGGCGGAATTGCCTTGCTTGGTATCTCATACCTGATTTATGGCGTGGCGGGTAGCTGGAAGGTGATCATTATCGCCATGATTGGGTACTGGCTGGGCATGACTGCCAGCATGCAGAGCTGCTCCGTCATATGCGGGAATTCTCTGGTCAATGAAGATCGCGTCACGGCCATGAGCTGCTGTGAGACATTTGCGGCTGGACTCCTTGGGATGATCGGCCCTATGGTGGGTGCAGTGCTGGTTTCCGGTTTTGGGGGGATCACCGTACAAGGCATAAGGCCCCTTTTCTTTATCGCCTTTGCCGGAACCTTCTTGACCTTCCTTTTTATCCTCCTTGCTCTCCCTGATACGAGGTGGGGCCAACCCGACAATACGAGGCCGAACTTCCTCAAGGACATGTCCCAGGTCTTCAAGCAGGGGCGGTACTTGAAACGCTGGATCATGATAAGTTCCATCAACTCATTGCCTGTCGGCATGGTGCTTCCCTTCACCCAGGTCTGGGCCAGAGAATACAAGGGGGCCGATGAATATGTCCTTGGCGCCATGGTCACCGGCATGGCGCTCATACCCCTCGTATTTGGTATAGTAATGGGGCGGCTGGCTGATCGGATAGGCAGGAAAAAGGTCCTCTACATTGCTATGCCCATCTTCTGGGTGGCCCAGCTCATGCTGATCTGGGCACCCAACCATACCGTTCTCATAGCTGCAGGATCCCTGGGGGGATTCTTTCATATCATCGCCGTTACCTCAGGGGCTATCGGTTATGAGTTGGTCCCCAAGAACCAAATGGGGCGCTGGATGGGGACATTGAGGTTCTTCAGGGGCATATTCGGTGCCACGGCGATCTTCCTGGGCGGGCTCATCTGGGACTTCGTCGGGCCGCCCTTCGTGTTCTTGACGATCATAGCACTCGACCTCTTCATCAGGCTCCCTCTGCTTATTGGAATGCCTGAGACCCTCACCCTGGAAAAAGGGACACAGAGTGGTGAATTAGAGGACCCCTCGCAATGATGTTATCCCTGTGCGCTTCCGCCGGCCCTTCGGCAGGGTCCCCGGCCGAATCCATGTATAGGAACCCCCTCCCCCATTCGCGGTGCTTTCACAGGCCCAACCCTGACTTGAGGGCCCCGTCCCACGTCCCTTTGGCCTTCATGATAAGCTCCGATACCTCCCGCACGGCGCCCTCTCCGCCTTTCCTGTGATATAGGATGCCGCCTCCTTTACTTCCCGGCACGCGTTCCTTACGGCTACGGGAAATCCTACGCGCCTCATTATCCCGAGGTCCACCAGGTCATCCCCTACATAGCAGATTTCTTCACTCTCAACCCCGTAGGCATCCACTATCTCATCCAGAATCATCGTCTTATGCAGGACTCCATCATACACCCTGTCAATCTTCATGTCCTTGGCCCTTCTTTCCAGGACCTCTGAAGGCCTTGTAGTCACCAGGACGGTCTTTATCCCAGAGATCTCCAGGAGGCGGACACCCAACCCGTCCTGCACATTAAAGAATTTCAGCTCCCTACCCTCTGAATCATAAATAATCCTGCCGTCTGTCAGCACCCCGTCCACATCCAGGAGAAGGAGTCTCACCTTCCTCGCCTTTTCAGTGATTTCATTTCCGACTTTATCGTTCACGATCTCTTCCCCCTGATCCCAACCCGGCTAATCCCTTGAAGATCCCCTCTTAGGCTGATCTCTCAGATTTCACCTGACCCCCTTTACTCCCGAGCCGGGACAAGTGGCCTTGATTTATAACACAAAAAAACTAAGGATGCTTGACAATTTTCCATGGCATAATTCTGGGAAATTTGCTAAGTAATGATCTTCGCAAAGGCGATGGACTCTGGAATGATTGGAGCCATCCTTGGAAATACACGAGGGAAGGAGACTGAAGACAAAGCCATGCTACACTACAAGACCGGACTCATAACCTGCGATGAATCCCGCGCTACACCCGGCTACACAATATTCTGGCCATTGGGTTCCACGACTGTCCATATTATCAACATGCGCGGTGTGGTGGTACACGAATGGCACATGTCTGGTCCGCCAGGCAACTATGCCTATCTACTGCCGAATGGCAACTTGCTGGCCGCCATAAGGACAAAAGAATGCGCAAAGGGGCTTGCCGCAAAGGGGGGGCTCTTGCAGGAGCTGGACTGGGACGGAGAAGTTCTGTGGGAGTACATCGATCATTGGCAACACCACGATTTTAGACGCCGTCCGAATGGAAACACGATCTACATCGGTTGGGAACTCCTGCCCGAAGAAGCCGCACGGAGGGTCAGGGGAGGAGTCAAGGGGACAGAGCATGAAGACGGGATCTATGGCGACTTCCTCCGGGAGGTGGATCCACAGGGGAATACCGTCTGGGAATGGCATGCGGCCACGGACCAGGAGATAGAAAAGTATCCCATATGCCCCCTGTGTGATCGGCGGGAATTCGCCCACGCCAACACCGTGTTCCCGCTACCCAACGGCGATGTCATGATGAGCTGGCGGCAGAACCACCTGATTGCGACCATAGACCGCACGACCAAGGCCTTCAAATGGGAGATGTGCGACTGGATACTGGGCCACCAGCACGATGTCCAAATGCTGGAAAACGGCCACGTCCTTGTATTTGCAAACGGCTGTCACGCGCCCTGGCACGGCCCCCAGGAAGGTTCACGCATCTTTGAAATCGATCCGAAAGACAATAAGATCGTCTGGCAATATGTGGGCAATCCTCCCTATACCTTCGACAGCTCCTTCATCAGCGGTGTCCAGCGATTGGCTTCCGGTAATACCCTGATCTGTGAAGGGCGATGGGGAAGGATCTTCGAGATCACCCCGGAGGGGGATATCGTCTGGGATTACGTGTCTCCCTATTTCCAGGACGATCCCCCTTATACCGGAGGCAATTACGTATTTCGAGCCTATCGTTACGGGGCTGATTCCCCCGAAATCGCCGGCCGACTGGACCCAGATCCATACAAATGACGGAAGAAGCGAGCCTTGAGATCCGCCATTTTTGACCAGCAAAAAAGAAGTCTCAAAAGAATGGGCCGCAAGAAGGTACAGATCATCGCATGCGATACGGTCATCAAAGAGATGCTCTCCTTCATGCCCCCTGGCACGTCTTTCCGAACCGTAGAATCGGGGCTCCACCTGAGACGGGAAAAGCTCAAGGCAGAGCTCCAGCGCATCATCGATGAAACCACTCACCAAGCCCATACCATCATTCTCGGCTTTGGCCTCTGCTCCATGGCGGTCATAGGTTTGAGCGCTGAAAACAGCACCCTTGTAATCCCCCGCCAGGATGACTGTATCGGGATCTTCCTCGGATCCAGGAGCCGTTACAAGGAGGAACTCAAGAAGGAGCCCGGGACCTATTTCCTATCCAGGGGATGGATTGACGCCAAGATCACACTCGTTGACGAGTTCAACGAAACGGTCAAGCGCCACAATAGGGAAATCGCCGAAAAGGTCATGCAGCAAATGCTGAAGCACTATGTACGCCTGGCCTTCATCAACATGGGTCACCAGGATCAGGACCGTTACCTGGCCTTCTCTCGCGATGCGGCAAAGAAATTCAACCTCCGCTACGATGAAATACCAGGGACGACCGAACTGCTCCAGAAGATGTGTGACGGCCCCTGGGACGAGGAATTCCTTGTGGTTCCTCCGGGGAGAAAGATCCGCCTCGAAGACTTTGACAGGAGTTTCAGAGATAAAATGGCTCAGGCCTCTCAATAGCGCCATGGGCGCGGTATTAGCGGTTCAAGATCTGTAAGACCCCATTGTCATCAACGTAGTAACCCAGCG
>JAFDHO010000343.1 GCA_019308745.1 Deltaproteobacteria bacterium | reverse complement strand
ATAAATCCCCTAAGTTTTGTATATTGTATCATATTCAGGGAAATAAAAGGCAAGGAGTCGGTCTGAAGAATCGATTATCGAATATGGATCAAAGGGAGTGGCTTAGAAAGAAAGAGTCATCTAAAAGGTCCTTGAGCAATGCTAGGCGCTGGCTGGAGACCGAAGAGGCGATAAATTGGATTCCTGATGAGATAGCAACCTCGGTTTTATGGGCAATGGAGGGCTGGTTACTGCAGCGGGGGATTAAGCCAAACTTCGGCAACGGCTGGAATTCTATGAAATTGCAATTTTTTGAAATTGCCCCAAAAGCTTTGTCTCAAGATGCAATGCGGATCCTATCAAGGGCAACTTTCCTTGAATGTGAGCTTGAGGGATATTTTCCGAGAAGAGAAGATTGGTCACTAGAAAAGTGGAAGAAGGGGGCGGAACTTTGCATAACAAATGTCAAAAAATTTTTAGAGGCAATTGAAAAGAATCTTGCTACATAAATGGTCAAGTTTATTCAGGATAAATTTTGAGTAACAAGTGTTATGAAATATTGCTACAGTATTATAGCTGAATGGGCATTAATAATCATTGATTACCACAACATCCTGGGCAATTGAAGGGGCGGGAAATGAGCTTCCGCTTTTGGAGACGAATCAAGATTGCACCAGGGATAACTCTGAACCTGAGCAAGTCTGGCGGTTCTCTCTCGTTCGGTCCACGAGGAGCCAAATTCACCATAGGATCCCGAGGAAAGAGGGCGACAATTGGTTTGCCAGGCACAGGGCTTTTCTATACCTCCACATTTCCATCCAAGAAACGGACAAAGCCTAGAAAAAGAAATTCTAGCGATTATGTGCCGACCGTTCGGCCCGAAGATCGCCTAACCTTGGGCTTTTTCAAGAGGCTCATCACACCGGATGAAGAAGAGCTCCTGGTCCACGAGGAAATGGGCCAGCACAAACGTGCCCGCTCTGAGCTTGAAAAGCCCTGCCCGCGGCAGGCGGGTCTACGCCGAGGTCCCTGATTATGAAGATGTGGCGGAAAGGTTGGAACTATAGGGGGAATCCGCATCAACACACCTGCCGCCGCGCCTGCGGCAGCGGCACAGGCAGGTGTGTTGTGTATCAACGAGTTAGGTGATATGCTGGCGGTGGAGAGTGGTTATGAAGAGGGTTGCAAGTGGGAAGGAGTTGCTGCTCGCCTTGTCGGTGCTGCGGGAACTCAGAGATTGCTTCCTTCAGGTTTTGCGGGACAGGAGCGCTGGTGAAGGCCTGAAATAAGGAGATACAAGATGCTCACCGATTTTTTTCTCAAGATGCTCAACCGTGAAGCATCGTCCCCAGGACGAGGGGCCGTGCGGATCTTAGACAGCCTTCGAATAACAGAGGGCCAGACCATAGCGGACATAGGGTCAGGAGGGGGTTACTTCACTCTGGAGTTCGCGCGGCGGGTCGGGGTGAGCGGCCGAGTATTTGCCGTGGACAGCAAACGAAAGTATCTGGATTTCATCAGGCGTCAATCGGAACGGGCGGGCCTGGACAATATAGAGTTCATACTGGCTGAGAGCGGCGGAGTCAGGTTGCCGGCATCTTCTGTGGATCTTATCTTCGCAAGGAACGTGTTTCATCACTTACCCGAGCCCGCAAGATACTTCGGCAACCTTAGGGCTGCACTGAAGCCCGGAGGGAGGGTTGCAATCATAGATCACACGCCTGAGCGCGGCTTGTCTTTCGTGAAGATGTTCAGGCACTTCACCCCTGTCGAGAAGATCCGAGAAACCATGGAATCCGCAGGATACGTCTTGTACGAGTCGTTCAATTTCCTGCCGGGACAGTCTTTCTTGGGTTTTGGTTGTCTTGATGAGAAGCATTGAGGGCGGGAAATCCCGGGTAGAGGAAAGGCCCGATGAGCCAGGACTTTCCTACATAATTCGTGTGTTGGAGGATACTCTTAAATGAAAATGGGAAACCTTGAAAAAAGATTTGTCAATTCAAAAAGACATGCACAAGCAAATGTGAAAGTCATAGAACGCTTGTTTCCCTACCTTGATCTGAAAGGAATTAATAATGTCTTGGAGATTGGATGCGGGATTGGAATGCTCTCTGATTATCTTTCCAGAAGCTATGATATGAAGGTTGTTGACATAGATGTAGATGCTGAGCAAATTGAGATAGGGATAAAATTCCTCACAGGCAATAATAAGCTTTCATTCGCAGTCGAATCAGCCACTGATCTCCCTTTTGATAATTCAGCCTTTGATATGGTCTTATCTTTTAAGGTCCTACATCACATTAGCAAATGGGAAACCGTATTGAATGAGGTCAACAGGGTTCTAAAACCGAAAGGCATCTTTGTTTTTTCTGATTTTTGCTACACGCCTTTTCTCAAAAGAATACTTTCACCATTTGTGAAGAATTATGGGTTATATACATTAGATGATCTTATAGGATACTTGACTAGAATGGATATTGCGGTCATTCATCAAGAAAAATCCATGCCATTTATCTTTCTATGCCATGATATTCTTTAGGCTGAAGAATTTCCCGCATCATCGGCGGCCTGCGAGTTTCTGTCCAAAGACAAAGGGATGCCGGGAAGTGACGAATGATAACACTCAGGGCCCAAACCTTAAAGCTCAACACTCTGCCTGCATTACCGGAAAGGCTGGAATTAAATTAGTCTAGCGGTTATTCTTGGATTTAGGAAACAAGAGGAGATCAGATGCCCTTTTACAAAGAGCCCGAGATATATGGAAAAACTGCTCTGTCAGAC
>JAFDHO010000342.1 GCA_019308745.1 Deltaproteobacteria bacterium | reverse complement strand
TACTCATACCTTGCTTCACTTTCCCGCAAACTACTACCGCCCAACGAAACAACACCAGCAAATGATAGCAAGGATGTTTTCGGCTTTCTATCAGCTCCTCCTATGGGATGTGTATCAAAGCCAAGTTGTCTCAATATCTTTACCGTGTGAAAAAGGGATCAGACCTATTTTATTCATTTCGTGGAATGAAAAAGCATGACACACCTTGGGACCAATCAGAGAGGGTGCCCGTTCTGCGGGGATAATGTTGAAAACAGGATCATCCGGGAATACGAGACCGTGATCGCCGTCAGGGATAAATACCCGGTGACTCAATACCACACCCTGGTACTGCCCCGAAGACACACCCCTGATTTTTTCACCATGACGGTCCAGGAAAGAAACGACGCGGAAACCCCGATCTTACGGCTGAAACAAGAGATCCTGGAACGGGATGATTCAGTGATTGGTTTCAACATCGGGGTCAATTGCGGAGAGGCCGCAGGTCAGACGATCATGCATGCCCACCTGCACCTGATTCCGCGGCGGCAGGGCGACACCCCGAATCCCAGGGGCGGGGTCCGGAGCGTCATACCGGGAAAAATGTTCTATTGACATTGGAGAAGTTTTTGCGCCAGAGAAATTCCTGTCACAGTGTGGCAGAAAAATGGGGTCGTTGTTGACAAATCAGCACAGTATGTCGGAAAAATGTCGACATACTATGCTGATTATGCTATATTCCAAGGCCTTCAATCAAGAATACCAATTACCTCAGCAAGCGGGATTTGAGCATGATGCAAGTCCTTAGAAAACTGGTTCCCCATGAGGAATTCGACTACCAGGTACTTCTACACGCTCTAAAGGAGTACGGGAACCCGCGGGACAAGATCACTGATCTATTGCGCAAGGGAGCTATTATCCGGGTAAAGAAGGGACTCTATATATTCGGCGAAGATTACCGTCAAGAACCTTATTCAAGGGAAGTTATAGCGAATCTGATCTACGGTCCTTCCTACATCTCCTTGGAGTACGCCCTCCAATACTACGGAATGATACCGGAGGGGGTCGAAGCGGTCACATCAGTAACCTGTGGTCGATCCAGGAAGTTTTACACTCCTGTCGGTCTTTTTACGTATTGGATGATCCCCTTGGCAGCTTTCCGGACAGGTTTAGACAAAATGGAGACCGCGGATGGTCGGTCTTTCTTGATGGCCATTCCGGAAAAGGCGTTAGCCGACAAGATTCGGCATGATCGAGGCATAGCTATACGAACCCGTAAGGACCTCCAAAATTATATTCTTGAAGATCTGCGCATGAGTGAATCTTCGTTGCAAAAATTAAGCCCCGAGCGACTGGCGGAGTTTGCCACACGCTACAGATCGAGGAAGATCCTCCTGTTGCGTGATCTTGTTTACCGCCTTAAGAGAAGGGAAAAGGGAGACAGCAATGCATGATGCTGTTGCTAAAATGCTATCGACATACGAATGCCGGAGGCTGGGAGACTCTCTGCAGGCATTGCGCGAGATTCTACAGGAGATAGCCCTGCTGGGATTGTGGCGCTCCAAATTCTTCGAAAAGGGAGCTTTCTACGGCGGCACGGCCCTCCGTACCTTGTATGGACTTGACAGGTTTTCTGAGGACCTGGATTTCTCTCTACTTGCCCCATCGGATGACTTTGACCTTGGGAAGTACAGCAACGCTCTGGAAAAAGAGCTTTTGGCATTCGGTTTTGATGTTAAGGTGGAAAAAAGAAACAAGGTAGTTTCCAGTCCAATACAGTCTGCTTTTCTTAAAGCAAACACATTGAAGGAACTCCTGGTCATTAAAGCAGAGGATGAAATCGTCCGGGAAGTCCCTCGGAGTCAGGTTCTAAAGATCAAACTGGAAGTAGACACCGATCCTCCGGGGGAATTTTCTACCGAAGTAAAATACCTGTTGCAGCCCATTCCCTTTGCTGTGCGGTCGTACACCCTGCCGGATCTGTTTGCCGGGAAAATGCACGCTGTCATTTGCCGAAAATGGAAAACCAGGGTGAAGGGAAGGGATTGGTATGACATGGTATGGTATGCCGCGAATCATCCAGAACTCCACCTTGGTCATCTCGAACAGCGGTTGCGTCAAAGCGGCGATTGGGCGGGTGACTCCCACCTGGATGGGAATGCTTTCAGGGAGTTACTCGCCAATACGATCGAGGAATTGGATGTTGAGCAAGCTCGCCAGGAAGTGGAGCCGTTCGTAAAAGATCCACAAGCCCTGGAGATCTGGTCCCGAGAATTTTTCCACGAAGTGGGGTCGCGTATTCAGCCGGTGTAACGGCTCTTCCGGACCGGCAAATCAAGGAAATAAACCGAATCCCAGGGGCGGGCTCCGGAGCGTCATTCCGGAAAGAATGGCATATTGAGATTCTCAGGGCAAAAACAGAAAGGTTAAGGGGTGTTAAATGGAAGCTTATCGGTCGGGTCAGTGGGAGTTCCGGGGGGCCGGGACGCTGTGGTTATGGGGAAGATCAGGAAGGAGTGGCAAGATCGAGACTATGTATCGAGATGGTTTGGAAAAGAGGACATCCCCCTCCTCATAAGCCATTTCATCAACCTTCAGAACGAGAAGACCGGCAAGGATATAAAAGGCCTTACCCAGTCCGCCATGAGGATCCTTATGGACTACACATGGCCAGGAAACGTACGCGAGTTGGAAAATTCCATTGAACATGCCTTTGTGCTCTGTAACGGGGGAAATATCGATACCTTTGATCTTCCCGTTGAAATACGCCAGTTCGAGTAC
>JAFDHO010000008.1 GCA_019308745.1 Deltaproteobacteria bacterium | reverse complement strand
CCCCCACTGATAAGTCGGGAAAAGACGGCGCCCTCCCGCCAGTCACTCCAGAAAAGGCATCATCACCCGTTCTCCGTATCTGAGGAGGCATTTCAAAAGGCTAAAGCGTTACGACGTTTCTTTGTTGGGCCCGGCACCGGACCGGCTCCCATTTCCCTGTTGCAAACTATGATTTCTTGTACTAAATTGCAAACCTTATTTGATTGCCACCCCCTTGGAAATCCCATTGCCCTTGGGGATGCCTGCCGGTTTGCTTTCTGTTATCGTGCTGGACGGACGTGTGCGGACGCACTAAAGCGACAGGGGGTGCAGAGATCCTGGAGTGCCTTTGATGAAGAAGGGATACCACAACATATTGGACTTGATAGGCTGGACACCTCTGGTCCCGGTCAATAGGCTGAACAGCAACAAAAGGGTCCAGATCCTGGCCAAGCTTGAATCCTTTAATCCCGGAGGCTCTGTAAAGGACAGGCCCGCCTTGAGAATGATTGAAGACGCCGAGGAAAGGGGAGAACTGACGGCGGGCAAGATTATCCTTGAAGCCACCAGCGGCAATACGGGCATCGGCCTTTCCTTGGTTGCAGCCGTCAAGGGGTATAGGATCCACCTGGTCATGTCCGAGGCGGTCAGCGAGGAGAGGAAAAAGATCCTCAGGGCCATGGGGGCCGAACTTCAGTTCACCCCTGCCCACCTGGGGACGGATGGCGCCATTGAATTCGTTTACAACCTCATCAGGGAGGAGCCTGAAACATACTGGCTTGCAGACCAATTCAACAACGAATCCAACTGGATCGCCCATTACCACGGTACTGCTCTTGAGATTTGGGAACAGGCCGGGGGCAACCTCCACAAGATCGTGTGTGCCATGGGGACCACCGGGACACTGATGGGTCTCTCCAGGCGTTTCAGAGAACTCAAGCCGGATATTGAAATCGTCGGCGTAGAGCCCTATCTGGGCCACAAGATTCAGGGACTGAAGAACATGAAGGAATCCTACCGGCCGGGGATATTTGAAAAGGACCGCGCCGACCGCATCCTCAATATCGACGATGACGAGGCCTACTATACCTCCCGATTGCTGGCAAAGGAAGAGGGGCTCTTCGTGGGAATGAGCTCAGGCGCAGCCATGGCGGTTGCCCTGAAACTGGCACGGGAAATGGAAGAGGGAAGGATCGTGGTGATCTTGCCGGACGGCGGGGAGAGATACCTCAGCACCCCCCTGTTCGTGGTCAAGAGGAAGTCCGGCATGTCCCTCTACAACACCCTGACCCGCAAGAAAGAAGAGTTTGTCCCCATCCAGGAAGACAGCGTCACCATGTACTCCTGCGGTCCTACCCTCTGCCGGCGCATCCATGTCGGGCAATGCCGCTTCCTGGTCTTCTCAGACCTAATAAGACGCTACCTGGAATTCAAGGGATACAGCGTGAGGCAGGTCATGAATCTCACGGATCTCAATGACCGAACAATCGAGGGGGCTGATAAGGAAGGGGTCTCCCTGAAGGAATTTACGGATAGATACTATGAGGAATTCCAGAAGGACCTCGAGTCCCTGAACATCAAGAAGGCATCGGACTATCCAAGATCCAGTCATTACGTGGATGACATGATCCGTGCCACGAAGAAACTGCTGGAAAAGGGATACGCATATGAGAAGCTGCGTTCTGTCTACTTTGACATAGCCAGGTCCGGAGACTACGGCAAGCTCTCGAAGATCGATCTCGACAAGATCCGTCTCGGGAAGACCGTGGACCTGGATCAGTACGAAAAGGAAGACCCGCGCGACTTTACGCTGCTCAAAAGGTCGACCCTGAAGGAATTGAAGAAGGGGATCTTCTACAAGACCCAGTGGGGGAACGTTAGACCCGGCTGGCATCTGGAATGCCCTGCAATCGCGATAAAGTTCTTTGGCGGCACCTACGATATCCATACTAGCGGGACAGACCTCATCTTCCCCCATCACGAGAACGCCATTGCCATAACAGGTGCCCTTACGGAAAGACCCATGGCCAATTACTGGCTCCACAATGAACTGGTTATGGTTGAAGGGAAGAAACCCATCATACACTCCGATGAGGATGTGTTTACCTTGAGGCGTGTCCTGGAAAAGGGCTATGAAGGCAGGGTCGTGAGGTACTGGCTCTTGAGCCGCCATTACAGGAAACCCATGTACTTTTCCTGGGACAAGCTGGAGATCGCCAGGCAGACGGTCGACCACCTGGACAAATTCGTTCACAAGCTCCATGGCTGCCCACCCGGCGGACACAACCCCGAGATAGACCAGGCGGTCTATGACCTGAAACACAAGTTCGTGGAATCCCTTGACGACGACCTCAATATAGCACGGGCCCTTGCCGCACTGTTCGAATTCACCAACAGGATGAATCGCATGATGGGCAAGGAAGGCCTGTCCCCGGAAGCAAAGAAGAAGGCACAGGACGCACTGAGCAGCATAAACTCGGTCTTGGGCGTCTTGGATCTCGAACATCCCGAGGCCGATGAACGGATAGAAAAATCTATCAGAAGGAGGGATGAGGCCAGAAAGGCCAAGGATTGGGAGCTCGCAGACAACATTCGACAGGAGCTGATGGACATGGGCATTGAGTTGATCGACACCAAACAGGGGACGCTCTGGAGAAAGAGAAGGGGGTAGGGGGTGCTGAAAACCACCATAGGGCTTGCCATTTCGGCAATACTGTTGGCCATACTGGCCTGGATCCAGGGAGGTTGGAGCCTCGTGCTCAAGGGGACGCTCATCGGAGGGAAGATGCTCCTCCAGGTCACGCCCCTCCTTCTTCTCGCCTTTGTCACCGCAGGATTGATCTCGGCACTCATATCCGAAGACACCGTATCACGGTGGCTGGGCCCGAAATCCGGGCTCAGGGGTCTGATGCTGGGGTGCCTTGCCGGGGCACTCATACCGGGCGGGCCTTACGTCTTCTTCCCCCTGGCAGCTACCTTTCTCATCTCGGGTGCCCAGATTGGGGTGGTCATGGCCTTTATTGTGTCAAAATCCCTCTGGACGATAAGCAGGCTGCCCCTGGAGGTGGCCCTCCTGGGTCCCGAAATAACTTTCATTCGATACATAGCCACCCTCGCCTTTCCCATAATAATCGGCCTCGGTGCAAACGTCCTCTTTTCCTCCTCTGCCGGCAAGATCCGCGAACAGATCAGAGAACTGCAAGGCCCGGACAGGGTCTCAGGCGAGCCTCTCTGAACCGGGACGTGGGGAGGAGCGACCAGGATGGCAGAAGAGGCAAGAGAAAGGCAGATGCGTCGCTCAGGCCGTCCTTGGCTCGGGGAGCATTACGGGTGAACATATGTTGATCGCCTTTCTCGTCCTGTTGGTAATGGGCATCGCCCTTTTCATTGCCGCTCTTCGGCGCGGAGGGGATTGCCATGTCCGAGGACTGATCATCGGCAAGAGTATGCTGATAGGCGTAATCCCTCTCCTCTTGGTCGCCTTCCTTGTTGCCGGCCTTATCCAGGTGGCCATACCCCCCGAGATCATACGCTCCTGGCTCGGTGAGGAATCCGGGCTCCGTGGAATCCTCCTCGGGACCCTCGCGGGGGCCCTGATCCCGGGCGGTCCGTACATAGCCCTTCCCATCATCGCGGCCATTGCACAGGGCGGTGCAGGGATAGGGACCATCGTCTCCCTGATCTCGGCATGGGCCCTCATCGGCATCGGCCAATTGCCCTTTGAACTGGCCCTCATCGGCCCCCGCTTCATGGCCGTGAGGATCTCGTCTGTGGTGATCTTTCCTCCCGTAGCCGGTCTTCTGGCCCGGGCCCTATTCGCCTGACCCTCTGTCACCAGCCTGCCGCCCAGATCATACCACTCGCCTCGTGCCCTTCCCTTGCAATCGGCCTTCGGTCTGTAGGAATAGTAAAATGTTGGGATGGTGGAATATTGGCAACATCAAAGGGCAGGGGCCTGTCCTTTTGCAGTAGTCTGAAGATCCATCAGGTGCCTCGACAACCGGGCTTCGACCCTCCGAAAGAGGAACAGCACTCCGTATACCAGGACAAGGTAGAGGAGAGCTGCTGTAATAAACAACTCATAGAAGGCAAAGGTGCGGGCGGCCACTACCCTGGCCACACCGGTGATATCCATCAGCGTGATGATGGAGACCAGGGAGGTGGCCTGGAGCAAGAAGACAACTTCATTTGTATAGGCGGGCCATGCCAGTCTGAAGGCCTTGGGCAGTATGATCCTCCTGTAGAGCAGCCCGCCGGACATGCCACAGGCCCTGGCAGCCTCTATCTCTCCGAAGGGAACTGCCTGTATGGCACCTCGAAGGATCTCTGCGGTATAGGCCGCCGTGTTGAGGGTGAGGCTCAATATGGCGCAGAAGTGGGCCTCCCGGAAGAAGGTCCATAGCCCAATCTGGCTTAGAAACCCCTGGAACTGCCCGCTTCCGTAATATATGAGAAAGATCTGGACGAGAAGCGGCGTGCCCCGGAAATAGAAGATGAAACCGTACACGGGCATCCACATGACCGGGTTGCGTGAGACCCGCAACAGGGAGAGGGGCACGGCCATGCAAAGGCCGATCATAACGCTCACCGCCGTCAGCTCCACGGTTATCAGGGTCCCATGCAAGAGCCTGGGAAGGCTTTCCCATATGATGTCCAGATCCACTGCCTATTCCTTTCTTACTCCACGACTTGCCCAGGCCTCGGCACGCTGCTGGAGAAGCATCGAGATGATTGTAATGCCGAGGTAAATGAGTGAAGCCGCAAAGAAACAGGTAAAGGGAAGGCGTGTTGCACGGGCAGCAATGTCGGCATTTCGCATCAATTCAGGGAGCTGTATGACGGAGATGAGGGCCGTCGCCTTGATGAGCACCATCCACACGTTTCCCAGACCGGGAAGAGCAAAACGCCACATCTGTGGAAGAATGATCCTGCGAAAAGCCTTCACTGAACTCATGCCCACGGCCCTGGCAGCCTCTATCTGCCCCCTCGGCACCGCAAGGTAAGCCCCCCTGAAGACTTCAGTGGAAAAGGCCCCGTAGATGAAGCCTATTGTAATGACCCCTGCCACGAAGGGGTTCAAGTTGATCAAGACTTCTCTCCCCGCAAGGGTTGCAAAATCCTGGATGAGGGTGGGCATGCCGTAGTAGACGAGCAGTATCAGGACCAATTCCGGGATGCCGCGGATGACCGTGGTATAGGTGTCGGCAACAAGGCGGGCGAGCTTTCCCTTGGCCAGTTTGCCCCACGCGCCGATCAATCCCAGAACGGAAGCCACCACCATGGACAACAGCCCGACAGCGATGGTCAGCTCCGCGCCTTTCCACAGCATCCAGCCATAGCCTTTCAAATCCAGCATTCAAAAACCCGACGACCTCGCTCAATAGACAAGAAAGCCGGTCACCCTCAAACCCAACTTACGCGGCAGGAGTGTGGCCGACTTCTCTCGGGGTTAGTCACCGTAGACGTCGAAATCAAAGTACCTGGCATTTATCTTCTTGTATATCCCCTTGTCCCGGATCGCCTTGATAGCCCTGTTCAACATCTCCCTCAGATCATCGTCTCCCTTTCTCACGGCTATACCAATTCCGTCGCCGAACCATTTCTTGTCAGAAAAACCTGGGCCGACAAATTCATAGTCCTTTCCGGCCTCAGTCTCAAGAAACCCACCAAGCAGGACAACCGAGTCAGCGAATATCAGGTCAAGCCTCCCGGAGAGAAGATCCATCTTGGCTTCATCCAGCGTGGCATAGGACCTGATCTTGACCGTGTCACCGTAATTGTCCCGGAGAAAATATTCCGTGACCGTGGCGCGCTGCACCCCCACGACCTTTCCCTTGAGTCCCTGTTTCGATATCTGGATGCCCGAGCCCTTTTTGGCCACAAATTTTGCAGGTGTCATATAGTACTTGTCTGTGAAATCGACCTTCTTCTTCCTCTCCTCGGTGATGGACATGGACGCGATAATGCAATCATATTTCTTCGCCAGAAGACCCGGAATAATTCCGTCCCAATCTTGAATCACGAAGGTACACTCAGCCCCCATCTCCTTGCAGAGGGCCTTGGCAATGTCGATATCGAATCCCTGCAACTCCCCTTTCTTATCCACATAGTTGAACGGGGGGTAGGCTCCCTCTGTTCCGATACGGACCTTTGTCCAATCCTTCGCTGTCCCGTTGCCTGCCATCATCAAGACACCGATGATCAGGCCTGTGATAAAGATAAATCCTTTCTTCATGGTCTCCCTCCTTATGATAGGGTTAACAAAGTTTGTGCTTCGCAAAGCTCCCTAAACCCGATCTGGAAAATGTTTACAGATAAGCCGCCAGAAATTGTCGGCACCGGGAGGATCTGGGACTGCCGAATATGTAGGCCGGGGAACCCTCATCCTCTACTCGCCCATCATGCAGGAAAATCACATGTGACGACACCTCCCGCGCAAAACCCATCTCATGTGTTGCAATGATCATGGTCCGGCCTTCCTCGGCCAAACGCTGTATAACCCTGAGAACTTCGCCTACCAACTCCGGGTCCAGTGCAGATGTAGGCTCATCGAAGAGCATAACGTCCGGTTCCATGGCCAGGGCCCTGGCTATGGCTGCCCTCTGTTGTTGTCCCCCTGAGAGCTGGGCCGGGTAGTAGTTAGCCTTATCCGCGATCCCCACCTTGTCCAACAGGTCCATTGCCAACCTGGCGGCCTCTTTCTTCGGTTTTCCCTGGACGTGGACCGGGGCCTCAATGACATTCTGCATGACTGTCATATGGGTCCAGAGATTGAAGTGCTGGAACACCATGCCCAGCCTCGTTCGGATACGATCTACCTGTCTTGGATTTTCGGGGACGGGCCGGCCCTTTCGGTTCTTCTTGACCCGTATCAGGGCGTTTCTCACGTAGATCCGCCCCGAGTCCGGGATCTCAAGAAAGTTGATGCACCTCAAAAGAGTGCTCTTTCCCGAGCCGCTCGACCCGATCATGGAAATGACATCTCCCACTCCTGCCCTCAAAGAGACACCTCTCAACACATAGAGGTCACCGAAGCTCTTGTGAAGGTCCTCGACTACAAGCATGGGGGCGGGCTGTTGTTCTGGCGTGTGGGGTTCCATTCCCTTTGTCAGGTTACTGGGTGTATAAATCGAATTCCTGCCCGCAGGCGGAGATGCTCCCGCTTCCGGACAGCCATCCTCATGTGTCGCGCCAGGATTAGGAGATTCACTCTAGTACCGTAAAATATGACAAATGGGCCCTGGATGTCAAGGAAGCAGGCCTCAACCAAAACTCCCCAGGGGTGTAGAAACCCCCATAATAATCACTGATGTCCGGTTGGGATTTTGCAGAATAACTGATTCCTAGAGCAGTCGGTTGTGTCCCCTGGGAGGTCTTTTTCAAAGGCTCAATATTCGTCCTAACCCTTTTACACGCCCCCATAAGCCTCATAGTCATTGCCTCACAGGCACACAAGACCGAGGCTCCGGTAGAGATGATCTTTTGGGGCTACTGAGGACATCTATTAAGTGTTTGGTGCCGGTGTTAGCGCCTGGGAGGAATTTTGATTGAGCCTTTGAAAAAGACCTCCCAGGGGACATCTCTACGTGTTATTGATCGAGCTTTTGACAATCAAAGTCTCTATTTGCAAAATCCTAACCGGACATTAATGGCTCATTTCTGAATTTGAAACTTTATTGGTGGCAATCCATGTCAAAGGCCATTTGGGGATGGACATGAGGTGGATTCTGCCGGCATTGATCGACGCCTGCTTGCAGGAGTTAAGGGCTACTCCAGTTGAAGGAAGGCCTCGAGCCTCGATTTGTCCAGGAATGCCAGAATATCCTTTTTTACCGTCCTTATGTGTGACCTTATGGATTCATCTACCCTCCTGGAATCACCCGATTCCATGGCCCTGTATATTCTCCTGTGGTCATTCCTGGCCCTCCGGGCGATTTCAGGGATATGGATGCACGCCAGGCGAAACCTGAGGGTGCGGTCGCTTATTGTCTTGCAGATCTGGTAGAGGGTCTTGCTCCGACTGGCCCTATAGATGATGTTGTGGAATTCGATATCCAAGTCCATCATGTTTTCGGTCCGGCCGCCCTTGATCAATTCATCCGTCCTCTCCAGGTTCTTTCTAAGCATTCCCAGTTCCTGGGGCGTAATCCTCTTGAGCGCCCTCTCCGCCACCAACTTCTCGATGGCCATTCGTGTGGTAAACAGGTCCTCAATATCCTCCTGGGACAACTCTTCCACGATGTAACCGGCCCTGGGAATGGAGTAGACCAGGCCTTCCAGGGCAAGCCTCTGGAGGGCCTCTCGCACCGGGGTCCTGCTAACACCCATTCTTTGTGCGATAGTGGACTCCACCAATCTCATCCCTCCGGGTATGTCTCCTGTAATGACGGCCTGGCGGAGATCCCTGTAGACCCTTTGGGTCAAGGAGTCTGCTTCGATTCTTGGTATGGCCATGGATTTCATAGGCTGATCAGTCCCGGTATTTCATGTCTTTCTTTACGCGCCCTCATCCCCATCTATGACTTCGACAAGGACCCCGTTCATGAACCTGGGATTCAGGAACACATACCTTGATTTGCCCCAGGAGCGGGGCTCCCGGTCAATGAGTTCAAATCCCTCGGCCCTGAGTTTTTTCATGGCAGCCAGGGTATCGGGCACCTTAAAGGAGATGATCATAACCCCTTCACCCTTCTTCTTGATGAAGCGGTCCACGTCGCTTCCTTCCCGGGTCGACGACATGAGTTCATAACCTACTTCTCCCACGTAGTACCTGGCCACTTCAATCGCCTCAGGGTCGTGCCTGTATTCCAGGTCAGGCCTTTGCTTCCCCAAAAAGGCCTCCCAGCGGGATTTTGACTCCTTGAGATCCTTAACCGCGATACAAATGTGATCAATCTTCTCAATTCCAATCATAAAGTTTCCCTTTCTCCCTCTCCTTTCTGCTCACTGCTAGCTGTTTACTTCCCCTTTTTACCTCCAGCTATCCTGCTCGTCGCTCGTCACTCGTCACTTCCTGTGTCCACCGACACGGCCGGCTCGATCCGTAACGCAGTCACAGCAGGAAACTCAAATCTAAGATACTATTTCCCATATCCCTTACACCCTTGTGCCAAGCCTATAGCCCTCATGAATGGCATTCCACAGGGATCTGGGCACCACCGCATCCCCCAACAGGTAATGTTCATCTGCCAGTTCTGAAATCTCCCGGGCCATATCGCTGTTTGGAACCCTTGGTTCGGTGATGACGACACTGTCCGCAAGAATGTCTTCTTCCCTTCCCTCTTTGTTTACCACCCTCACGCCCCCTGACTTATAGTCTCTTACAGAGGTCTCCAGTCTCGTTTCCACACCAAGCTCATCAAGCCATGCCCGGTGCCGCCACCTGAAGGTCGTGGTCACATCTACCCCCAACCTCGCGCCCTCCTCTATCAGGGCAACCTTCGTGCCCTTCTTAGCGAGATACTCCGACAGGACCAGCCCTGCCCTCTTCCCTCCGATCACTATGGCCCTTTTGCCCGGATCCCTTTCCCTTAGGAGTATGTCCTCCAGGGCATAGTAGTTATCTAAGTCATCGAACCCGGGCACCCTTGAAGTATCTACCCGGCAACCCGTCGCAAGAGCCACGACGTCGGGCATTTCCTCTCTTACGGTCTTCAGGGTCAATTCCGTGCCCAGCAGAACTTCAACTCGGCTCTCGGCGAGGCTTCTTTCGTAATAGTCCACCAGTTCGAGCATGTTATTGCCCTTTGAGATCTCCTTTGCCGCCATTCTGAGCTGCCCGCCCAGCTCACCCGTCTTTTCATAGAGCTTCACATGATGACCCCTCTGTGCGGCTGTCAACGCGTATTCCAGCCCTCCAGGGCCACCGCCCGCCACCAGGATCTTTTTCGTGATCTTGGCAGGAGTTATGTCGTAGGCTGGATCGTACTCATGACCCAACCTTGGATTCACGGTGCAGAGGTAGGCAAGGTGGTTGAACATCCGCGCCAGACAGGTAAGGCCTCCGAGGCAGGGCCTGATTCGGGAGGGCTTACCTTGCTTGATCTTGTGAAGCAGGTCCGGGTCAGCAAGGAAAGGACGGCAGACCTCCCAGAAATCGAAGATCCCCTCCCGGAGGCACTCCTCGGCCAGGAAAGGGTCACGGCACCGGGGCCCAAAGGCTATGGGCACGGTCAGCACTTCCTTTGCCCTCCGTGCCAGGTAGACCCAATGATCAACGGGGAGGTCCCTTCCCAGGGCACCGCGCCGGGATTCGTGCCAGCCGACAACAACGCTGATCAGGTCCACTCCCCCCTCCTGTTCTGCTATTCTCATGAACTGGAGGCACTCCTCCGGTGTTGAGCCTCCGTATTCATCGGTCAGGTCCTCGCCGTTGAGCCTCACACACAGGAGCTTGTCTTTGCCAATGGCCTTTCTCACTGCCTGGAGGACCTCGACCATGAAACGGGCCCTGTTCTCGAGGCTCCCCCCGTATTCGTCCGTGCGCTTGTTCGTCCAACTTGACAGGAAATTGGCCATCAGGTAGCCCTGGAAACTCGTCAGCTCGACACCGTCGAATCCTGCCCTGATCGCCCTCTCCGCCGCCCTGGCATGATCCTCTATGACCTCCCTGATCTTCTCCTTTGACATCTCCCTGGGTGGCTGGAAATGCCTCAAGGTTTGAGGGACATCGGACGGCTGGATACAGTAACCCAGGTCCACGCCCCCGTAGCGGCCTGCGTGGAGGACCTGCTGTATGGCGATGGCCCCGTTGGACTTGATCATCTCCGCGACCCTGCGAAAGCCGGGTATGTACCTGTCATCATAGATCGCAAGCTGGTTATAATAGGCCTTGCCTTCTCCTTTCGGATCCGGGTAAGCACCCTGGTTGGTAATAATGCCGCAGCCTGTCCTGGCGATAACCTCGTCCCTTGCGAATTCCCTTTCGGTATAGAAGCCATTACGGTCATTGAAGTTGGATATGGAGCAGGCAGCATACTTGACCCGGTTCCGTGCCGTGAAAGGGCCTATCTTGGCCTCCTCAAGCATTTTGGTGAATACTACTTTCTCATCCATGTTCCCTCTCCCCGATCAACGAGATATTCAGCTCCGCCAGCCCAACGGTGGGCTCGAAACCCTTCCCATTCCCATCGAACGTTCCACCCAATGCTATTCTGCAAGTCCCTTCGTGGCAACTACCGGGATGTCTGGCTCCTTCCATCTTTGGACCGAGGCAACCGTGTTGCCGGGTCTTCCTGCCTTCTACAACCCCCAAACTCCTGGATAGGTTCCCTTGAAAAGAATATGGGCCATCGGTTCAATCTGCAGTAAATCTCTTCAGGAACTCGATCCTCTCCTCGGTCATACGCTGCAGATATTGAACCTGGCCTTCGTCCAGGTGGCTGTATTTTCCGATCAGTTTCAAATATTCCTTGACCGGAAGTGGTTCCTCTATCGGCATGGTGAACCGAATGCGACCGACCTCCCTTTCATACTCCCAGAGGGGTACCATGTTGGTCTCCACTGCCTTACGGGTTACTTCAAGGAGCTGGCTTGGCGAAAATCTCCAGCCCGTCGGACAGGGTGAAAAGATGTGCAGGAAAGCCATACCCCGCTTGGATGCTTCGATCGCCTTATCCAGCTTTGCGTAGTAATCCTCCATGAACGCCATTGCTGCTGTTGCAACATATTCGCAGTTGTGCATCACCATGATCAGGGGCAAAGGTTTCGCATCTCTGCTCTTGCCCCTGAGCTCCTTTCCGACCGGTGTGGTGGACGTCCATGCCCCATAGGGTGTCGTGCTGGACCGCTGAACCCCCGTGTTCATGTAGCCCTCATTGTCAACGCAGATAAAGATCATCTGCTCTCCCCGCTCCGCAGCGCCGGAGAGGGACTGGAATCCCACGTCCGCTGCGCCCCCATCCCCTGCCAGGGCAAGCATTGTCACATCCCGGCCTATGCGGCTATAATAGCGTTTTGCTCCGGCCAGCATGGCAGCAGTGTTTGTGAGCAGCGGGATGATGGACGGGACCTTGACCCCTGTTAAGCCATTTACCCCTACCACGCCGACTCCGGGGATGCACCCGGGGGGTGTCGCAAGGACGGTGTTGGGGCCTATCTTGCGAAGGGTGTGTCTCATGATCAACTCGGAGTTACAACCAAGACAGGCAGAGAGCCCCGGCACGAACAGGTCCTCAGCCTCGCCCCAGGCATTGTAGATGTCCGCGGCCCTCTTGAACTCCAGGGCACCGGGCTTGCACACCTTGACACATTCAGGATCTCCGGCGCAAAGATCGCATTTGATCACCTTGTCGGTCTGCGCCTTGTATGTAATACCTGCGTAAGGGCAGGCGAGCGTGCACAATTGGCAGTTCACGCACTTTGCATCATCCAACTGAACGACACCGGAATCATCATCCTTTATCAACGCTGCCGCCGGACAAGCCATGACGCATCTTGGTTCACCGCATTGCCTGCAAAGGGCCAAGCCGTAGGAGGAACCCTCTGCATCCTTCTCTATCCCTATTCTAGAATGGCTCGGATCTCCGTTCCCCGATTTTACCCGGGCACAGGCCTCCATGCACTCGTTGCAGCCGTTACATCTTTCCGGATAAAAGGCGATTGTTCTGTAACTTCTTCCCAATTTCTCCTCCCTTGTCTTGCGTCACCTTCCGGGTCACCCTTGGAGCCGGGAGCACTTACATTATCTTAAGGTCCCCCGCTCCTTATCGCCACAGGTTTGTCATGAGTATACGGCCGATTTCTTTCGGTCTCTCCACAAACAGGGCCCTGCTATCCCGCAGATCAATCCTTCCCCTAATGATCTCATGCATGACACCGGGATCCAGGTCCGTATTGATTGCCACTGCGCCCACCAGATAGGGGCCCTCGAAAACGAGCTTCAGAAATTTCCCGGTCCCGGGTAAGAAGACCTGGTCCACTTCTATCCCTGCTTCCGGTTCTCCATTGACACTCGTTCCAAGGGAGAGGGCCCTGCTCCCGAAAAACTTGAAAACGTTCATGGGAATGCCCCCCCTGTAATCCTTCAGGGAAGCATCTCCTGCCATGTCCATGCCGGCAATGCGCCCCTGTTCCACGGCGTCCGGAAGCGTTGCATGCAAGCGCTTTTGGCCGTCAAGAAGGTCCTTGGCCTGGGCTACGTCTCCCGCGGCCCACACGGCCGCGGCACTTGTTCTCATCCTTTCATCTACCAGGATGCCCTTGTCTGTCCTTATCCCGCTCTCCTTGAGACAATCTCTGTTGGGCTTGACACCGGTTGCCACGAGAATCAGGTCGGCCGAAAGACTCTCCCCTGAGGAGATCTCGACAATATGGGTCCCCTTTGAACGGGAGACCTTCCCAATCCTGCTCCCTACCCTTATCTTGACGCCATTTCTTTGGAATACATCCTGGATCATTCTCGCCGGGGTCTCGTCGAAATACCCGGGCAATACGCTGGCCTCGGCTTCCAGCACCGTAACATCCATGCCCCACTCTGCCATGCTCTCAGCCGCGTGCATGCCGATGAGACCCGCTCCAATCACAAGAGCAGACCTTCCTTCCCCGAACTCCCGCTGCAATTTCAATGCGTCGTCAAGGGTCCTCAGTACGTGGTAAGGCACCTCTTCCAGACCATCTATCTCAGGTGACGCAGGTGAAGCCCCCGTGGCAAGGAGCAACTTCTCATATCCCACGCGTTCGCCTGACGAGAGCACCACCTCTCCCGCGTCCTGGTCAACCTCTGAGACGGTCGTTCCCTGGAGATACCTTACTCCCATCCTCTTCAGGCCTTCCTTGTCTTTGAGAAAGATCCTGCTCGGATCCACCCTGCCTGACAGGACGTATGGGAGGATGGTCGGCGAATAGGGGAGACGGGCCTCCCGGTTCACCATGGTAATGGGCCCTTCCCTGTCGGTCAATCTGATGGAGTCCAGTGCAGAGAGACCGGCGTGGCTCGCGCCCACTATGAGATACTTATATCGCGCCATGTCCAGCACCCCGCTTCTAATCCTCTTCGTTAAGCCAAATGGGCCCCTGGGGCATTTCTCCCTTGAGGGCCCGGGCCGTGGTTTCAATGACCCTGGTGAAATGGTCCACCCTTATGTCCGCACCTGCGAGGCCGCCTATGAAGCTTACGACCCTCGTCTTTGTCTCCACGTGGTGGAGGGCCGAGAGGATTTCCTGATAGACGGGCCCTGAATTCCAGCCAAAGCTGACCGACCGATCGACCACTCCCACCGCCTTCACCTGAGACAGGGCCCCGCAAAAAGCCCGAAGGGGAAAGGGTCTGAAGGTCTTGATTTTAATCAGGCCTACCTTTTCACCCCTTTCTCTGGCATCATCCACAGCGTCCTTTCCCGCCCCGCTCATGCTTCCGATGGTGACAATGGCGTAGTCGGCATTTTCGAGCCTGTAGGCTTCTATCAGGGGGGCGTAGACCCGTCCAAAACGTTGTGCCCATTCCTGGTGGACCTCGGTTATGACCCTGAGGGCATTCTGCATTCCCTTGCAATGCCCCTTCCTGTATCGCAAGAAAAGCCCCGGGCCGACCCCTCCTGACCCCCCGGTCAGGGGATCCACGCCCATGGGTCTTTCAGGGTCCAAGGCGACGTGCCAGTTGGTATTCTTTTCCCCGAGAAATGAATCCACCTCCTCTTGATCCGGAAGTTCCACCCTTTCCACGCCATAGGATAGATAATTGCCGTCGTGGCAGACATTCACGGGGAGCATAACGTCACGGTTCTCGGCTATCTTGTAAGCCATGATCACGGTGTCGAGGATCTCCTGGCAGTTTTCCGTGTACATTTGTATCCAACCCGCTTCGCGAACCGTCATGGCATCCTGCTGTCCCCCCCAAACGCTCTGGGGCGTTATTCCGTCCCTTGTTACAATGGACATCACCAGGGGAAGCCTCAAGGGGGCCGTCCTGTAATAGGGTTCGAACATGAAGGCGAGACCCTGGCCGCAACTGGCAGTGAAGGTCCTTGCACCGGCGAGGCAGGCCCCCTGAAGCACCGAAAGGACGCTATGTTCCCCTTCCACGTCCATGAGGTCGGCCTGGATAATGCCGTCCGCAACGAATTGGGAGATATATTCTGCAAGGGAAGACTGGGGCGTAATCGGATAGACCGCCACCATGTCCGGCCTTGAAAGGGCCACACCCCAGGCCGCTGCCTCGTTGCCGTCACAGACAATGGTTTTCCCCATTATTATTCCTCCACCTCTTCCACCATGGTTATGGCATGATGCGGGCATTCACTGGCACATATGCCGCACCCCTTGCATATCTCCAGATCCGCCTCAAACCACGCGGGCTTCTCCAGGACACACTGGGTGGGACAAAAGAGCCAGCACGTAGCACACTTCACACACCTCTCCCGGTCAACCACGGGGCGTTCAGCGCGCCAATCTCCGGTCTTGACGTCCATAGGTTCTGTCGCGATGGGGCAGAGATCACCTGGTATTCGAGATTGATCAAAGAATTCTTTTGGCTGCCGCTTCATGGGCACTCCTCCCTGCCGGGCTCAAAGACCCTTGTCTCGGCATAACCCGTCTTCACGGCATCCCGGTTCTTCTCGAGGTCCGCATCCCGAAAGGCCACAGAGGCCATGCCCGAATACAGGGCCTCCAGGGACACCATCCCCGTGGTCTTTGCCAGGGCTCCCAGCATAATGGTATTGGTAATGGTTCTCCCGTAGATCTGGAGGGCTATTCCGAAGGCATCGCAGAGACCTACCCTTGCGACAGTGCCCGGAATCACCAGTTCCTCCAACCGCTTCTTGGTAGCCTGGACCCAGGTGCCCTCGTCCTTGAGGTTCCTGAAGATATCCACTGACCTGCCAAGGGTGGGGTCAAGGCAGACGACGCAATCTGGTTCATAGATGTTGGTGATCTGCCTTATCTGCCTCTCGTCAAAGCGGAGATAGGCCTCCACAGGGGCACCCCTGCGCTCGAAACCAAAGGAAGGGATGGCCTTGACATGTTTACCCTCTTCTACCAGGGCCTTGGCCAGGATCTTGGCGGCCAGGACAGCGCCCTGCCCGCCCCGGCCATGGAAACGGATCTCGTACATTTGTCCAGCCCTCTTGTATACAGATGTTATGCAATCAGAATACTATTTCCCCTTTGTTTGTCAATTCAAAACTCCACCCTTCCGGACCGGTCTTTGGCCGAGGCTTGAACTGCAAAGGTAAAGGGACCTTACTCCCCGCCACCGAACCATATTTTCCCTTGACCCTGATGCCTGCTTGTGAAATTAATATATTGTTCGACGGTGTCAAAGAACAGTTTTTTCAGGATAAAATAAACTTAAAAGGGAGGAGGAACCATGAAGAGAAGATTGACATTTTGCGTGCTTTTGATCGCCTGTGGGATCTGGTTTATTCTCACCCCAACTTCAAGCCATGCCCAGCAACAGTGGGTCATGAAGTTCGGCCTTGCTGCTCCTGACATCAACCCCAGCTTTTGGGCGACCCATTACAACATGTTCAAATACGAGGTCGAAAGAAAATCCAACGGCCGCATCCAGGTGGAGCTCATATGGGGAGGGGCGCTAGGGAGCCCCTCGGATCGCATGAAACAGGTCATGATGGGGCAGATCCAAGGTGCGGACACGGCCGAGGGCCCCATAGCCCAGGTCTTCAAGCCCGTTCAGGTCTTTTCCATCCCGTACCTGCTTGAGGATGAGTACCAGGCCTGGCGACTCTATGACGGCGCCTTCGTCAAACAACTCAATGAAGCGCTCCGAAAAAAGACCGGACTCAGGGTCCTTCACTGGTGGGAATCAGGCGGGTTCAAACAATGGACCAATTCCAAGCGCCCCGTCCGCACCCCCGAAGACATGAAAGGTCTCAAGATCCGTGTCATGCCGTCTCCCATCTTCCAAAAACTCGTCTCAAGCCTCGGGGGATCTCCCACCCCCATCAGCTTCGGGGAACTTTACGGGGCCTTGAAGAACAAGACGGTTGACGGGCAGAACAATGCCCTTTCCCTGGTCAACCTCTTCAAATGGTACCAGGTACAAAAATATGTCACCGTGGATAACCACGTCTACGCGGTCTCCGCCATGGTCATCAATGACAAGTTCTACCAGTCGCTCCCAAAGGACCTCCAACAGGTCATAGACAAGGCCCAGGCCCTTGCCCTGGCCGTGAACCGGGGTGTATCCCGTTACACGGACCACATGGCCATCGAAGGTTTGAAAAGGAACGGCATGGAGATCTATGTCCCGACCCCCCAACAGAGGGCTCTTTTCAAGGCCAAGGCCCAGGGACCGGTGCTTGAATGGCTGAGGGGAGAAGTGGGAGACAGATGGGTAGACGGGATGCTCAAGGCCGCAGAGGACGCCAAGTAGCCCTTTGTCCCGGTTATGGCCCGAGGGGATTTGGTTTGCTGGAAGTTCGTTTTTCTCATTGAAATTCCAATACCAAATCCCCAATATCAAACGGTTCGGCCAGCTCACCATCCTGAGCAAAGTCGAAGGGCAATTTCCAACACGCGGCGGCTGCGCCTGCGCTGCGCGTGACCAAAATTCCAAACAATGTTTCCTCTGAGCAATGAGAGGGGTCCCATGATGAAACGGGACTTCAAGCTTGGTCCCTTTTTCGAGTCCCTGGAAACGGGCGTCTGCGTGTTTCTGCTCTTCCTCATGAGCCTTGTCGTCATCTTACAGGTCTTCTCCAGGTATATCTTCAATTACTCCTTCGTGTGGGCGGAGGAACTGGTCCGCTATCTCATGATATGGATGGTCATGATCGGCGCGGCCCTCGTCCAATCCAGGAACGATCATATCCGCATTGATTTCTTTCCCCTCCTCGCGGGGCACAACGGAAGGAGGATCATGGAGACCGCCTTCCGCCTCTGCACCCTGACCTTCCTGGTGATCATCACGGTCAAGGGCATAAAGATCGCCCTCTTCAACAGGCTCTTTGAAAGTTCCGGGCTCAGGATCAGTATGCTCTGGCCCACCCTTGCCATCCCTGTCGGGGCCACGCTCATTGGTGTATATACGGTTATCTCCCTCATTCAGGACATCTACCTCCTGTGTGCGGGGCCCGCCGACAGGAGCGGAGACGAGGATGAAGGATCTTCCCCCGGGAATCCTGCGACAGGGAGGTCTGACCGGGGGGCCTCCCCTTCAGGAGAGGAATCATAATGTCTTTGGGGTGGATGGTCCTTGTTTTCATCCTTATGCTCCTTGCAGGGATGCCTGTGGCGTTCATTATGGGGTTTTCCGCTTCTCTTTATCTCCTGTTCTCCCCACAGGCGTCATTCCTGGATATGGCCCCTCAGAAACTCTTCTCGGGCATGGACGCCTTCGTGCTCATGTGCATCCCCTTCTTTATCCTGGCCGGAGAGATCATGACCAAGGGGAAGATCGCTGACCGAATAGTGGAGTTCGCAAATCTGGTGGTCGGCAGGTGGCGCGGAGGTCTCGCACACGTGAATATACTTGCCTCCATGCTCTTTGCCGGTATAACCGGTGTGGCCCTGGGAGATATAGCCGCCCTGGGTTCCATCTTCATCCCCGCGATGAAGAAGCAAGGCTACGATGGCCCATTTTCAGCAGCGGTGACGGCCTCTTCATCCATTATTGGTCCCATCATTCCCCCTTCCATGATCATGGTCATCTACGGCGCGGTGACATCCGTCTCCATAGGGGCACTGTTTGCAGCGGCAATCATACCGGGTATCCTGATGGGCCTGTCCCAGATGTGTATCGTTGTCTATCTGGCCAAGAAGAGAAACTACCCGAAGATTACCGTCCCCCTGACACCCAAGAAGCTGGCCCTGGGAACAAGGGATGCCCTGGTGCCCCTGGTCATGCCGGCGATCATCATCTTCGGCATCCTCTCCGGGGTCTTCACCCCCACTGAAGCGGCCGGTGTCGCGGTCCTTTACGCCTTTGTGGTGGCCTCCTTGATCTATCGCTCCCTCAAAATCACCGAGTACCTCCCCATATTCAAGACCGCCGTCATATTCTCCGCAAAGCTCCTCCTGATCGTCGGTTGTGGCGCCATCCTTGCCTGGGTCTTTGGAATAGAGAACGTCCCTGAAAAGATCAAAGGGATCTTCTACTCCATAAGCCGGAACAAGTATCTTGTCTTGCTCATGATAAACCTCTTCCTGGTCCTTCTCGGTATGTGGCTGGATTGTTCCGCATCCATAATCCTTTTTGCCCCCATGTTGACCCCTTTGGCCGTGGAGCTGGGGGTCCACCCCGTTCACTTTGGCGTCCTGATGATTGTCAACCTCAACATCGGGCTGCTCACACCACCGCTGGCGGTATGCCTCTTCGCAGCAGCAGATATCTCCAAAGACCCCGTAAGCCACATAGTGATCGCCGTCTTGCCCTTCCTCGTGGCCTCTCTCTTCACACTTGGCCTTGTGACCTATATCCCGGCCGTCACCCTGACCCTGCCGGCATTGCTCGGCCTCCTGTGAGAGGGGGCCTATTCCACCGGGTTCCCGACCAGGCGAGCACCCGCCCAGGGCTTAGTAAATATCCGGAGCCAGAGGACCGGGGTTCCCCAGTTAGAATGAAATGTGCAATTTTCCTGGAGGCGGGAGAACCTTCCCGGAGCGTTTCTTGGGGATGGAACAATTGTTTACGGACAGGGACTTTGTCTCTCCAGTTGGGACTGGATCATCAAGATCTCTGCGTCGTGACTCGCGCATAGCCTCCTCCAGCGGGGATCCGACATGTCCTTTGTTCGCCAAGCGGTCATGATGACGAGACAATGATCAGGACCCCCTCCATAGGTATGGCCGGGCACAACCCTGGTGAAGATCCGCGGGATTTGCCTTTCAGGACCTCCGACATAATAGTCAATGAGAAGGCGACCCTCGTCTGTCTCGGTGCGCACAAACACCTCCGAACCATCAAAGAGTGACCGCCCCTTGTACAGGCCCTCTTTGCCCGAAGGTTTCGTATCAAAGCAGCCCAGGGCCCAGAGGCCCAGTTTCTCAAGATCGGAAAGATACTGAAAGGCCCTCTCAGCCCCGACCGCGATCTCAATGCCTACCGTATAACACGAAGTTTCGTGTCCTTTCACAGAAAACCCCTCAGCCTTTCTGCCTCCTCAAGTATCGTCCTCCGGGGGAATCTTTGATCCGGTCGAAATTCTCCCTCGTGACGACCCTCCCTCCCTTCACAACAGCCACGGGCCAGCCCTTCAGCGATTGCCCCTGGTGGAGGCAATAGTCGGCCCTGGAAGCTGCGATCTCCGGGCTCGCCACCCTTTCCACCAGTGGATCAATAATGACCAGGTCCGCGTCACTCCCCGGCAGCAGGGTGCCCTTCCTGGGATAGAGACCGAAGATCTTTGCAGGAGATGAGGTCATCTTCTCCATCAGCTTGAGCAAGGGGAAACCCCTCGCCATGGCCCGGTCCAGGAGGGATGGCACATGGGTCCCTGCGGCAGGGTAACCGGGAGGTATTTCCCACAGGTTGGGGCTCGACACCTTCTGGCTCCGGGTCATGGGCGTGTGGTCCGTCCCGATGCTGTCAAGCGTATCATCGCCCAGCCCCCCCCAGAGGGCATCCTGGTCATCCAGCGTCCTTACCGGCGGAGTCATCTTGGTGAGGACGCTCAGATCCTGTTCCAGCGCCAGGGTGAGATAGGGAGAGGTTGTCTCGAAAAAGATGTCTTTCGTCTCGCCTTTGAGCGCTCTTGCCCTTTGGACAGATTCCCTTGCGGAAAGATGGACAAAATAGGTCCTGGCCCCTGTCTTCCTTGCCAGAAAAGCGGCCCTCTGGATCGCCTCTGCCTCGGCAAATCCTGGGTGGCTCTCCTCCCACGTCCTCATGGAGACAGTTTCCGGTTCCCTGGCCTTGAGGCGGGCCGTCGTTCTATTGACAAGCCGGTGGTTTTCCGCGTGGATGTTGAGGACCGCATCATGTCCCAGGGATGCCACCTTCTCCATGAGATCCATGAGGAAATCATCCTCTACCTCAGGGATAAGTCCGGGTATGCCGCACATGTAGGCCTTGTAAGAGGTGATCCCGTACCCGGAAAAATAGAGAGGAATTTCCTCCAGTTGCTCACGGGTATGGATGGCGAGGTGGATAAAGATATCCGCATAGCTCCGCCTCTCTATCTTTTCAGTGACTTCGTCGAGAATGCCGAGGTATGAATCCGTCCCGCCCACATAAAGCCCCAGGGTCGTGATGCCGTTGAGTAGTGCCGACCTGGATTCCGTCACAACTTCTTCGTCAAAGGGCGAGAAAATGCCCATGTGGAAATGGGGGTCTATGATGCCGGGGGCGACTAGCCTCCCCCCAAGGTCTATGACCTCGCAGCCATCATGGGCCATGTCCCTTCCCGTTGAGACAACGGTACCCCTATGGATCTTGATATCCAGGGGCAGGATTCCCTGGCCGGGAATGATGCACGTCCCGCCCTTTAATATATAGGGCGTGTCTCCGCTGACGTATTTGTCCGGAAAGGGGGCCTTTCGTTCAGAAACCGCCGCGACTTCGGAATCAGGGGACGGCCCTTCTTCCTTGAGCCACCGGGGTATGAAAACCGTTCCACTATTGTGCTCCTGCCTCTTCAGATAGGCGGGCACGAATGGGGCCTTGTAATTGCTCATATGCCTTCGATGGCAGCCACGGCTGCCTCTCTTGCGGTTTTTATCTCCGATTCGCTGCCCGAAAGAAAGAGCCTTCCAAAACGGCCAAAGGGATTGAAGTGTACGAGATTGATATTGGATGCCTTTTCTGCCTCGTTTGCGGCTAGGACGATGTATGCCGCGGGCTCGACCTCAAAGACCAGGAGGGACCTGCCGGGCAAAAGGAGCGTGCCTTTCCTTACCTTGTTGATCTGTTGCGCCTGGTAGGGGTTTACCTTATTGATGATCTTGGCGGAAACCACGGTTGGCCTCAGCCTTTGGGAGACTTCCAGCCCGCAGGTCCTCAGAATGATCTCGCCCGCACCCTTTACGGACTCCAGGTCAAAAGAATGAACCTCGAGGACCCCGAACTCCCTCTCCACCATCTGAAGCCCTGGTTTCGCATTGCACTCCTTGAGCGCCACATCAAGGAGGTTATAGATCTCACTGCCGGGGGCCAGCTCCATCCATAGCTCGGCCATCTTTGCCAAGGGGACGTCCCCGTCGAGCTCCGATGCAAGAAAGGCAGCAAACTGAGGTTGCATGCTATCTATCAGTGCATAGGTCCTCAACTGAAAATGTTCTTCGGCCATTTCAGGTCTTTCCGGCTGATCAGCCTTTGGTTTACTTCTTTGCCTTTGCTGCTCCGACTCCCGGGATCATCCGGAGCGTCTCTTCGCTCGGCTTTGCAATGATATGAATGGAGGCAATTTCTCCTACCTTCTTGACTGATGTTGCAGCCGAATCTATTGCCGCCTTTACCGCTCCCACATCTCCTCTAACAAAGACGGATACAAGCCCCGCACCGACTTCCCTGGAGCCAAGGATTTCCACACTGGCCGACTTTGACATGCTGTCCACGGCCACAATGGCCCCCACCAAACCCTTTGTCTCGATCATTCCTAGAGCCTTGTCCATTTATTCCTCCCTGTTTTTGCTGTAGATTTCTTTCTTGTTTATGGAGACATGATCAATAATACCTACCACCGCTGCATCAACGGGCAGATCCTTGTTGTGGATTGCCTTGCTGGCAGTGGAGCCCGTCACCACAGCAACCACCTCCGACAGCCCGGCCCCGAAGGTATCAACCGCAAGGAGGGTTTCACCCGTCGGTTCCCCCTCGTCGTCTATCCCCTTGACTATGAGCAACTTGTAGGGGGCCAGGCCTTCAATCTTCAAAGAGGCCGTCGCAAATCCCATGACTTTACAGATCTTCATAACAGCTCCTTGTTACACGTTGAATAGCAGTAGATAATACATGAATGATCCCCGTTATTGCCCTTCACCCCTCCGGGGCCAGGGTGACAAGGCACCCAGGATTACGGCCGCCTTTTGCCAGAGGGCTAGCCGAGGTTCCACACCTTCATCTTTCCGTATATCAGCCTCTGACCGTTTCTCTTCTTTTTCAGAAGCTCTGCGTAGCAGTCAAGGATGTAATCGATATCCTCGAGGGTGATGAAAAAATGGGGCGCAATCCTGACCACGTCACTCCTGGCCGAGGCTATCACCCCCTTTTCCCTCAAGGCCAGTTCAAACTCGTGGGAATCGCCCGGGACCCTTATGGCGGTATTGGGTGCCTTTATGCTCAAATCCGTCGGACTGGCCACATCAAGACCCCTTTCCATGGCCCCTCTGAGGCAATGTTCCGAAAGCACGTTGGTCCACCTGTAGATGTTTTCTACCCCGACCCTGTTGATAATGCCCATACCCGCCCTGGCGATGTAGGCAGTGGGCACCGGTGGCGTGCCATTGTCGAAACGCCTGGCATCCGTGGCGTATATAAAGTTGTGGATATCAAAGGCGAAGGGGTTCTCCTGCCCGAACCACCCGGTAAAGGCGGGTTGGAGATATTCGATGATTTCCTTCTTCACGTAGAGGAAGGCGATCCCCGGCACGCCCAGGAGGTACTTGAGGTTTCCGGAAGCCAGGATGTCCACATCTAATGCCTTCACGTCCAAGGCGTGGGTGCCCAGGCCCTGGTACGCATCAACATAGACCAGGGATCCCTTTTCATGGATCTTGGGAATGATCCTGGATAGGTCCTGCCGGAATCCGTTGTAGTAATAGGTGTCGCATGCAGAGGTGATGATCGTTTTTTCATCCACGTACCGGTCATAGTCATCGACCTCGATGATTCCGTTCTTCACGGGAATGAAATCCACTTCAAAGCCGTATTTCCTGTTGGCCAGCCACACATGTCCCACGGTTGGAAATTCCGCATCCGTCACCACCACCTTGTTTCTTTCCCTGTCCAGGGGAAGGGAACTGGCTATGGTGCTGGTGAGTTCGGATACGGATGTCCCCACCGCTATTTCCCCGGGGCTTGCATTGATAAGTCTCCCGAATTCTTCCTTTGCATAATGGATCTCTTCCATCCACCTTTCCCAGTCCATACCCATTTGATTCCAGCTGTCCAGGTATTCCATGGCTGCTTCCCTGGTGAAGGTGGATTGGGGGGCCTGGGAACAATTGGCCACGTGAAGATAGTGTTCCAGAATGGGGAACTGCTTTCGCCACCAGTCCATGTCAAAGGGGGGGACGGAGGAGGCCTCTCTTTGGGGGATTTGCTCTGCTCGGGCCCTCTCACCCACCTGGAGGTCAAGGCCCGAAGGGGCCGAGCTTGCCTCTGCCGTGCCTTTCGGAGTGGTGCCTTCATCCGGGCTGGCCTCTCCGTGTGCCGATCCTTCAGCCCGGACAAACCGAATACCGCCCCTTTCAGCCACCTCATGGGCAACGCTTGTGATGATGTCATCAGGGCCGACGACAATCTCCCTTTCCCCTGAACGTATGGCTATTTCCACGTCCTCGCCCGTAACTATATTTCTCATGAAGAAACTCCCTGTTGCTCGACGCCCCGGGGAATAACAGGGCCTCTGTCAAAGGTCAACTTGTAGGAAGATCATGTTCGCCACCAGCCCATAATTGATCCAACCGAATAGGAAGGAATGGGGATCTCCCTGGATGTTCAAGCAATATATTGGAAAGGCTCGGCCCTGTCAAGCGCCGCTCTCTATCATGTGCTTGATGATAAACATCTGTGTCTCGTGTGACACGCACAGTCTCTTCCACCGAGCATCGGACATGCCTTCGGCCCTCCAGGATATGAGGCTCACGAGACATGTATCACTGCCCCTGTTCACTTCGGGACCCGGGACAATACGGGCCATGATCCTTTGGAGTAACTTGTCAGGCTCGTGCCCCATCTGAAAGTCTACCAGGAGCCTCAATACCCGGTCAACTCCCAGGGGAATAAAGAAATTACCGTGATTGAACATGGCCGTCCCGTTCAAGATGATCTCAAAGATGATGACACCCACCGGAGGGGCCCCCAGTATGATGATGGCTCCTGCCTTTATCCCTATGGATATGATGATCTCAATGGGATGGAACCGCGTCCCGGTGGTAAGGTCGATGTCCAGGTCCGCATGGTGCATCATATGGAGACGCCACAGGGCAGGGACGGCATGGAACATCACGTGCTGCATGTAGATGACAAAGTCAAGTATGATGACCGTTAAGACAATCTCAAGCCAGAAGGGCCATTCGGCAAGATTGAATATCCCCCAGCCCTGACGCCCTACCCATATCGAGATCCCTACGGCGCCGGCAGGAAACAGGATCCTCAGAAGGAAGGTATTGATGGCCACTATGCCGATGTTTCCAAACCATCGAGTCTTCTTTGATACGGTCAGACCCCGGCGCGGGGCAACCAGTTCGACCAGGGCCACGGCCAGGAAGATACCCACAAAAAACCCCATTCTGATCGCCGGCTCATTTCGCACGATCAATTCTGTCATATGCGAGATCCCTTCACCATGAAATCCGGCCTGGTCAGTGATCCTCAGATTTGGTCTTCAAGCATGTGCGCCACGGTGGAAAGATGGTGCTTTTCTTCTTGCGCTATCTTCTGGAGGAGATTCTTCGACAGAGCCTCCGGAGACCCCCCTGACAAACGCAGGTAAAGATCCATGGACCGGCGTGAATAGTCTTCTTAGTTTAATCATGGCCTTGGAATCGACTCTTCCATAATTGATGAATTCGCAAAAAGTCCAAAACTGTCATGCCGGACTACGTTGATCCCCGCTGAACACGGGATCTTCCACCGGCATCCGGAAGCTCTTGAAATTACTGGATTCCTGCTGGAGTTCATCCCGCACCTGAGATGCGGGGCAGGAATGACAGAAATGAGCAGTTTCACACTTTTTACGAGACCATCATAATTGGACACGCAAAAACCAACAGAACCGTAATCCGCAAACGTGGAACTTAGTGGCACCGATCAGTCTTGGGTCAAGGCACTTCATTGACCTAGATACTCAGTTGGAAGCCCGCTCTTCATTGCTGCAATGGATTGTCTTCTGTCCGATGTTACGAATAGATCTGCTTCCCACTCAAGAGCGCAAGCAACATGGAGGACGTCCAGTGTGCGCAAGATATTGTTTTCCAAAAGCCTTACTGAACGAGATACAACCGAGGGAGTAATCTGGAGAACCGTCGAGTCGTGTACGTCAGCCAATAGTTGTCTTTTTGCCGCCCGGTAGCCTCCGATAGAAAGCGCCCGGTCTCTCAATCGCCGATTGAGACCAGAGACGATCTCAGGCACCAAGATGACACAGAAAGCCAACTCCGAAGCGTCCTGGAGAATCCGATCAAGTTTGTCGCTTCCGGGCTCTTGCGCATATCTTTTGGCAAGGGATGATGAATCAATTGCCACCTTCATGCGGCCGTCTCTCGCTCTTCCAAGATTGCGGAGGAGAGATCTCTTCCTTGTATCCGCAAGCGGATTCCCGGCTCCTTCCATGCAGGGGTTTTTCGGGAGATGTCGAAGAAGGGGACGATTTCGGCCACAGGTTTCCCACGGCGGAGCAGAATAAGCCTTTCTCCGTGTTCTACCTCGGTTATGAAAACGGATGCTTTTTTGCGGAAATCAGTGAATGTGACCGTCTTCATAGCTGCGTCCCCCTGAGATGTACATCTACTTGTACATTATAGAGGTCATTTTGTCAAGCTTTTGGATTCGAGTCTTACCATATTGTTGCCCAAATCATCCAACAACCACTCCAAAAAAGGGGCTGTCAATTCTCTGGAGTCTGCCCGTGATCCACTGAAACTGCATCAGGAATGCCCCCATGAAGGAGGTAGCCTCTGCGGTTTTGTCTAATCCTCTATTTCTATGTCGTTATCGCGGCACCATCTTTTGAGTGCATCTTTCTGCCGTTGGTCTTCAAACTCGTACCAATCTTCGAGAGCACCTTTGCTCGCCAGAAGGTCCTTAAACCTCGAATATGCACCCCTGCGACGAAAGATTGAGTACACCCTTTCCAACTCCTCGGGCAAATATTCCGATACAAACTCAAATACGAGGGCTTTGCCTAGGTCAAGGTCGTTCTTGTGGGGGATGGCTATGTACTTCTCCAGGTCTTCAATATCCTCCGGAAGATCGTCTGAATCACCCATCTCGGAAGTGTAGAATATCTCCCCCGTTTCCTTACATAGGTAGGCGTTGTTCATAAATTGTTGACCCATGCTGACAAAAAGGAATGCATTTTCAATATCATCGTATGAGATAGCCATAATCCACCCCTTCCGTTTAACGGCATAATGGAGTCGTGTTGCACCCTTGGCAAGAGAAGGGTCTTGTGGAGGCCGGGAACCGCACCTTTACCATACCTGAGTCCCAAGACAAGGATCCTACCCGTGATGGCACCACAGACTTGCTGTTTCACCAAAAAGGGCCATATGGGGTCTAAATTGAGCCTCAATTCAGACCTCTTTCGAACAACTTCAAATATTTGGCGCGGCCCGACCGCCGACGCGATGCACCGACCGCAACAGCCCGACCGCTCAACTACAGGGACCTGGGCTTTCAGCACACACTCAAAAGCCAATACACGAAGTCTGGCCGACTCGCTTCACGCCAACCTGGCAACCCTTCTGGGAGAGCAAGCCAAGTGTTTATTTATGGTACAGCACGGCCATTCCATCCTTCACCATGTACATCAGCATACTTCGTACCATGTCGCCGTTGCTGTCAAACTTGTTCTCTCCAAGCGCTCCCATAACGGGCGGATAGTAAGCGCCGATGGCCGAAAGGGCAACAGCTATATCTCGCCGATTTACTCCCCCAAGTTCTATTGCCTTGGCCAGGAGCTCAACGCAATCATTGGCCAGTCCCTCCACGAGTCCCGGGTCACGTCCGTATTTCTTTTTGAATTGAGCAGCCCACTGCTGTATGTATGGCCGTTTGTCTTTCAGGGAAAAGTATCCGGAGTAGATTGTTCCTTCAGCTGCTTTTCCCGCCACCTTTATATACTCCGGATGCCCTATGCCATCTGTACCCAGGATCTGAACGTTAAGCCCCAGCTCGCGCGACTGTCGAGCAATAAGCGCGCCTTCCCTATAATGACCTGCGATGAAGAGGGCGTCCGCGCGCAGTGACTTTATCTTCGAAAGCTGGACGGTGAAGTCTGTGTCGTTGGGCAGATAAGCCTCGGATGCAACAACCTTTATGCGCTGGGCTGCGCCCAACTCCTTCATGGCAGCGACGAAGACCTCGTTTAGTCCTCTGCCGTAATCATCATTAACGTATATGGTGGCATAGCGTTTCCATTCTTTCTGACTCAGTGCCCACTCAGCCATGTATCTTCCTTGAAAGGCATCGGTTGGGACAACTCTGAAAGAATACGGGCCTGCTGCACTATAAACGGGAGCCGTAGCTCCTATTGCCAATTGCACAAGGCCGTGCTTATTAAGAATTGGCGCGCCCGCCAAAGCCACGGTACTTGTTATTGGTCCGACCATGGCCAGCATTTTGTCATTATCGACAAAACGCTGCGCAATCGCGGCTCCCTCCCTAGGGTCATTCTTGTCATCCGCAACCTCAATAAGCTTGAGCTTTCGCGCCTTTCCTTCACATTTCGGCACGACGCCACCGGCTGCATTAATCCTCTCTATGGCAAACTGGGTCCCCAATTCCGCCTTCTTCCCCCAAGAGGCGGCCCCGCCGCTCATGGGGGCACAAAGCCCGATTCCCAGGGGTTCAGCTGCCATGGACAGTGAGCCCAAAACCAGACCAGATGCCAGCACCAAAATGGCCACGAAAAATCTCGACTTCATGCTAACCCTCCTTTCGTTCTCTTGACATTGTTCGAAAAATAACGTTACTCCTCCCCAAGATACGCCCTAACCACATTTTCATCTCCTAACAGGTTTTCAGCAGTATCTTCCATGACGATTTCTCCTGCATTCAATATGTAACCCCTATCTGCAATTGACAAGGCTTTTCTCAGGTTCTGCTCGACCACGAATATGGAAATCCCAAGATCCCTTACCCTTTGGATCACGCCGAAAACCTCGTTTACGAGCAATGGGGACAATCCCATGGAAGGCTCATCCATTATGATCATCTTGGGTTTAGCCATCAATGCCCGCCCGATAGCCAGCATCTGCTGCTCTCCCCCGCTCAATGTGCTTGCATCCTGCTTGACCCTCTCCCTGAGTCTGGGAAAAAGCCTGAAAACCTCCCCTGCTTCTCTTTCGAAATCATATCCAGGAGTTCTACGACGAACAAAAGCACCCATTTCAAGGTTTTCTTCGACCGTGAGTCGGGCAAATATCCTTCTTGCCTCCGGCACCGGTGAAATTCCCTGCCGCACTATGTTATGAGTGCGAAGGCCGTCAATTCGGTTCCCCATAAAATGTATTTGTCCTGCTCTAGGCTTCACAATACCCAATATGGCTTTCATTGTCGTGGATTTCCCTGAAGCGTTGCCCCCCAAGAGACAGACTATTTCCTTCCGATGAACCTGGAGTGAGATATCGTGCAGTGCCCTGAGTGGGCCATAGTAGGTAGTCACCTGAGCTAATTTCAACATTTTGAATTTTCTCTACAAATAGAACCGGCTTTTGCCAATGAGATTAGTCCTTTCCCAAATAGGCCTCAATGACCCTTGGGTTGTTTCTCACCTCAGAATAGGCACCTTCCACCACCTTTTCCCCGTGGTCGAGGGCAACGACCCTCTGACAGAGCTGCTTTATGACCCGCATATCGTGCTCTATGACAATAACCGCAATTCCCATTCTATTTATGTCCTTTATGTTTTTGACAAGTTGGAGAGACTCGGCAGGATTCATACCCGCGGTTGGCTCATCCAGGAGAAGGATTCGAGGTTTGGAAACAATTGCCCTGGCAATTTCGAGGCGTCTTCTGTTTGCATATGAGAGATTCCAGGCGGGAGCATCCTCCATGCTGAGAAGACGCTTGCCGAAGATGGCCATTACTTCTCTCGCTTCACCCTTGAGTCGTTCCCTGTCTCTACGAGCCGCCCTCAAGCCAAACAAAGCAGAAAACACCCCGCCTCTCGTGCGGGAATGGCCGCCCACCATCACGTTTTCCAGAACGCTAAGATTGTTGAAGGGCCTCTGGTTTTGAAAAGTCCTTGCAATTCCATGCCTTATTATAGTGTGGGTCTTTGTTTCCAAGAGGTTGGCCTTGATCCCGCTCAGATAGACTTCGCCTCCGTTGGCCCTATGCATGCCTGTCAGAACATTAAAGAAAGTGGTTTTCCCTGAACCGTTTGGTCCAATGATCCCCAGGATTTCCCCTGCCTCAACATCAAGGCTGAAGCCATTGAGGGCGGTCAAGCCCCCGAAATACTTGGTTAGTGATCGCACAGTAAGAAGAGCCATTTTCTCAAATCTTATAGGTCGGCTGGTAAAGTCTTTTTCCAAGAAGCCCTTGTGGCCTAAAGATCATCATGACCACCATGAAAGCCCCCACCGCTACCATCCTGTACTCACTGGCTGCGCGAAATATTTCTGGGATACCAATTATGATTATGGCCCCCAGGATGGTGCCGGGGATACTCCCCAGGCCCCCCAGAATAGGAATTGTCACAATCGTAACCGATTCCAGAATGGTAAAGCTGTTGGGGCTCACAAAACTCTGGAAAACGGAAAAGAAGCTCCCCGCCAAAGCCCCGAGAGCGGCTGAGAACGCAAAAGATAAAGTTTTGTAGAGTCCCAGGTTGATGCCCATGACCGCTGCCACATCTTCGTCTTCCCTGATTGCCATCCACGCAAGCCCAACCCTTGAGTCTCTCACCCTCACGCACGCATACACCGTCAAAAATACGAAGAAAAGAATCAGATAGTAATAAGCCCTGTAGCTGTCAAACGATAAAGACCAACCGGGAAGCCCAATAGTCGGCGGCGGTATTGCCGGTATGCCCCTGGGGCCTCTTGTAAGACCCGTCCAGTTATTGGCAACAATGTACACGATCTGCCCAAAGCTGAGAGTAACCATGGCCAAATAGTCATCCCTGAGCCTGAGGGTAGGAAATCCTATGGCCAACCCGAACAGGACCCCGATTGCCATGCCGACCGGTACGGTTAGCCAGAAGGGCAGTCCATAGGAGGTCATGAGGATTGCCGTGGTGTAAGCCCCGGTGGCGTAAAAGGCGGCATGGCCGATATTGAGCAAACCCGTGAAACCCATAACCACGTTCAGGCCCAGGGCGAGGACTATATAGAGGTGTATGTAGATTATGACCCGCATCACATAGTTGCTTTGCACCAGGAAAGGGATCAAGAGTGACGCGCCGATGATCAAAACCTTGATGTACCATCTGGAAACAGAAAAGAGCTCGGCCATCCTGAGGAGGGGCGCCTCGTGGGCCCCCGCCTCGGAAGGCGTAACCTGCGATACCCCAGTCAGGTCATCTAATCTTTTCTTATTCACGGGATCCCCCTTCGCCCAGGAGGCCCTGCGGCCTTAGAACCAGGGCCATGATCAACACACCGAAAGCAAAGGCATCCCGGTACATGGACGAAACATATCCCGCCCCAATGCCCTCGAATATCCCGAGAAAGAGCCCTCCAAGCATAGCACCGTATATATTCCCGATTCCACCCAGTACGGCGGCCGCAAAAGCCTTCATGCCCGCGTTGAATCCCATGAATGGATCAATGCTGTTGTAGTTTATGGCATAGAGTATCCCAGCCGCGGCCCCCAGAGCCGATCCAATCGCGAAGGTCAGAACGATTAAGGAATTCGCACTGATACCCATCATTTCTGCAGCTTCACTGTCAGCAGCAGTGGCGCGCATTGCCTTGCCGAGAGAAGTCCTTTTCACAAACACACTCAACGCCACCATCAAGACCAATGAAGTGAGTAGGATGAGAACCTTCTTGAACGGAATCACCACGCTTCCAACATGAATAGGCCCTATGCCTACGTCAACGTCAAAGACCTGAAATTCCGCCCCCCATATAATCCTTGCCATGCTTCGCAGAAAGATGGACATTCCCAGGACACTGATTACGACAGCAAACCTCGGAGCATTGCGCAAAGGCCGGTATGCAACGCGTTCAATCCCCATTCCGACTAATGTCGCGAGAATCACCCCGACAAGGGCGGCGAGGCCAAAAGGGAGGGACAGCGCTGCCATGAACCACCAAGTGAAGAAGGCACCAAACATGAAGATCTCGCCGTGGGCGAAATTGATCAGCTTGATGATCCCATAGACCATCGTGTAGCCAATAGCCAAGAGAGCATACATGGCACCAAGATTGACCCAATTGACGAGCTGCTGCCAGAACAAGTCCACTATCTCCTAACAATCGATAATCTCGTCCACACCTGTAGTATCAGGGCTACTTTTTGCGAAAGGGAGGGGGTGGATTGCCTCCATAGGCCTCAGGAGGTGTGATGGATTCTCCCGTCTCAGGATCAGGCGGGCTCATGGGTCTGTCTACCGGTCTTCTCCCATCCAAAGCTTTCCCCTCCAGAAATTCCCTCCCCACTTTTTGCCCAAGATGTTCCCGTTTCCTTTTCCCGGCATGACCGGTTCCCTCTACGAAGACGAGGGCCCCTGTAGGACATTTCTTGACGCAATCTGGTTCGCCCCCACACAGATCACACAGGAGGGGAACCTGCTTTTGAGGATGAAGTTGAATCACGCCTGAAACGCACGCTTCGACACAAAGACCGCAACCGACGCATTTCCCTTCATCGACCACAACTATCCTTCTCTCAGGATCTCGAACAATGGCACTCTCCGGGCATATAGCGGCGCACGGAGCTCTGGCACATCGAAGGCAAACAATGGGCTTATCAACCCCCAGATCCTCAAGTTTGACGACGTGGAGCCGAGCGAGTGAGGGCGAGTAAATCCCGTGATGAAAGAATGAACAGGCTGTTTCACAGGCCCGGCACCCCGAGCAGAGGGAAGGATCCACCACCAGCCTTTTGCCAAGCATTTTGGGACCTTCAGTCCCCTTTCTTCTTCCTTTTCTTATCTTCTTGAACTTCTTCATGTACCCTGAACCCTCACCGATCTTCTCGGACAGGTAAGCCCAGCGGGTCCTGGTCGTGTCGTTATTGTCCTTCTCAGAAGTCTCATAGTCCTTTGCCAATGCAAGGCCTCTGCCTTTGAGGTCCTCTATCGCAAATCCAAGGCCCAGCTCCTCAAGCTTCCTTTCCGTCGGCCAGCCCGTCTTCGGGTCCCACCCCCGAAAACGGTAATATTCGGAGAGCAGGGCATCGTTTTCAAAGATCATCCCAGCGGCCAGATTGGAATCCTCCGGAAGTGGCTCTTCTGTGAATCTTTTGGGGAGATAATCATCCTTTCTTGAAAGGCCGTACCTAACCAGGATTGCCCGTTCAAGATTGTTGATTCTTTCACCGATGCGCAGAACTTCCTCTATATCCACGTCGAATCCTGTTGCGAACCGGTAAAGATCTCTTGCCACCCGCTCCGGCACAATTTCCATTGAGATGCCCAGGATCTTGCAGAAGCTGAGGGAATCGGCCAGGGCGCACATCTCTTCAAACCAGGGGACCATCTTGCCCTTCCCTTTCCATTTCTCCATGAGAGCGCACTCGGACGATCCGAACCTTTCCCGAGCCTCCTCAGTCCTGCCGGACATCTCAAAAAAGGGATCCGCCCTTTGGTGGTCGGCCCCACGCGAGGCCACAGCATTGCCGAGCCCATAAGCCTTTAGTCCGCGAACATCTGCCTGGAAAATCTCCAGATTCTTGGCCTCCATACAAAGATCACGCCCGATGCCGAGCGTCTCTGCAGCATGGACAACGCCCTTCGACAGCACTGCCCCAAAACCCTCGTTCTTGACGATCTTAAGAAGGAGTTCATAGACCGCCCGGGAATTACCCCAGGATAAGTCAAGGCCGTCGCACTCCCTTTGGCTCAATAGGCCAATCTCATACATTTCCTGAGCCCACGAAATCACTTCGGATGCGGTTATGGAGTCCAAGCCGGCACGATTGACAATCTCCGCGCACTTGAGCGCCAGCTTGAGATCGGCGTTGCCCACCCTGGCCGTGAACCCTGCAAGGGTTTCATATTCCGGCCCTTCCGCCTTGAGCTCTTCACCATCAAAGCCTCCAGGGACAATGTAAAAACGGCTGCAAGGGTTTATGCATGAGAAACAGGCCTTACGCTTTACGTTGTATTTGGCCGCTACCGTCTCACCTGAAACCTTCAGCCATTCTTTGAACACACCTGTCTGGAAATGGCGGGTGGGAAGTATCCCTGCCCGGTTGCAAAGCCTTATCAGGTTCGTGGTCCCTGTTATTCCCCTCTCTTGAAAATTGGAATGGTTGTAGGTGGCTCTATAAATATAGTTGACGAGTGACTTGTACTTCTCGGGCTCGGCCACACGCACGCCCCCGCTGCCCGAAATGGCAACGGCCTTGAGGTTCTTTGAGGCCATCAGAGTACCCATCCCGGTGCGGCCACAAGCGCGCGCATTGTTGGTGATGATGCTGCCAAAGGTAACTCCATTTACAGAAGCAGTTCCGCAACAGGCAACCTGTACCGTATGGTCGCAACATTCATTGCGTATGGCAGCGGTTGTGTCCCATGTATCAAGCTTCCATAAATGGCTAGCGTCACGGAATTCTACCTGGTGATCCATGATACGCACGTAGACGGGGGCATCGGCCTTTCCGTCAAACACGATCTGATCAATGCCGGCGAACTTTATCTCTGCGCTGAAATGGCCTCCCGCATTTGAGTCTCCCAGGTATCCCGTGTGGGGAGACTTGCCGGTAACATTGATCCTTGACCCAGGAAAAGCCGTACCCGTTATTGGTCCGACTCCAAAAATCAAGAGGTTTTCTTCTCCGAGGGGGTCTGCGTCCACAGGGATCTCCCGGAAAAAAACCTCCATGTTGAAACCTCTTCCCCCCATCCATTTCCTTGCATAGGAGTCGGGGATTTCCTCGATAACGGCCTTCCTTTCTGACAGGTCCACACGAAGACGAAAACCCGCATACCCGAACTGTGGTGCCATTTTCTATCTTCCCCTATGAAGAGATTGCTGTTTGATTCTCTTTAATGCCGGGGTCAAGTATTGTATCATAACATTCATGATTTGACGATTCTACTGATTATTGCATAATGAAGTCCCAGGTGCTGGCCGATTTCTGACAATGAATACATATGATCAAGATATATATGTTTCTTGGGTTTGGTTAGAGTATCTTGATAAATTCTTCGGTATGGTTATGTATTACTAGCCATACTAGATCAGGTCAAATGTGGAGGGCAGTGGATCGGGGTTCATCGCCGATGGACAGAGAGAGAGGCGCAACCTGGGGCCGGCAACATGGTTGCCTCGGTCCATAAACGCGCTCATAGGCTCCTTTGGTGCAATTCGTCATCCCCCGGCTTGACCGGGGGATCCAGATATCTCAAGCGATGTGAACTGCCTGGATTCCGGATCTCATCCGTCTAAGACGGATCCGTCCGGAACGACCGGGAGGGGGTCGTCAACACGATTGCCTCGGTCCAAAATGGGGCCAGCTTTGAACCTTGAATAGGACAGCCGTTTGGTGTAGAGTGGGGATACTTGAGCGAGGGGTGATATGAACATACTAAAGGTCACGGTGGAAAGGATTGACGGCTATTGCAGCCAATCCCTCCTTGTGGGGGATTGTTTCTACATCGAGAGGGAGGGTATGCAGCTCACGGTACCGGAAGGGAAACACATCTGCCTCTGGGCCCTTCAGAGTATGATGCCCATATTCCCCCTCTTGCAGAGATCCGAACCCAAGAAAGGCGATTGGGCGAGCAAGGAAGGCCAGGTATTCGTGTGCCCGGATCCTAAAGGCCTCGTCCACTACCGAATAGAAAGGATCAGGGAGTCATGTTGAGCATTGATCCCGAGAAATGTTCCGGTTGCTGCCGATGCGAGGTCCAGTGCTCCTTTTTCCACTCGGGCAAGGTGGGAAGGAGTGGCACCCGTATCAGGGTGGTGAAAGTGGAAGGCAAGGGGATTGATTTTCCGCTCGTGTGCCAGCAGTGCGAGGAGAGGTATTGTGCCAAATGCCCCGAGTCGGCCATCTCCATCGGGCCTTACGGGCAGGTGGTGGTATCCACGGTCCTGTGCACGGCCTGCGGCATCTGTGAGAACCTGTGCCCTATCGGTGCCATTGAGATCTTTGAGGGCATCCCCCACGTGTGCGACCTGTGCGGAGGGGATCCTCGTTGTGTAAAGGCATGCACCCTGGACGCCATCGCCTTTGAACCTGACATCATGGACCAGGTCAGCCTGGCAACCTACAAGAAAAAAGGGGCAAAGATCCCGCCAGGGGAAAAACGGCTTGGCTTTGCCCTCTCATCCACTGACCGATTGAGGCAGAAGTGGCTCGCCTCCACAAGGGGTTAGGAAATGCACGGATATGGCGGACATATTTTGAGGGTTGATCTATCAACGGGGCATATCAAGAGGGAAAGCACCGATACCTCTTACATGCTAAAGGTGATCGGGGGCCGGGGCCTCAACTCGCGAAGGCTCTTTGATGAACTGAAGAGGGACGTAGATCCTTTGAGCGAAGAGAACATGCTGCTCATAGGTGTGGGACCCCTTACAGGCACGCTTTTTTCCACGTCGGCCTACATGACTATCTCGGGCAAGTCCCCTCTGACGGGTATCCTCGGGGACTCGGCCGCAGGGGGTTTCTTTGGCCCGGAACTCAAATATGCCGGCTATGACCAGGTGGTCATCACCGGTAAGGCCGAACAGCCGAGTTACCTGCTCATTTCTGATGACCGGGTGGAAATACGGGACGCAACCCACCTGTGGGGCAAGGACATGTTTCAGACCACGGAGGCCTTGCGCAAGGAACTCAACGACAACAACGTCCAGGTGGCAGCCATAGGACCTGCCGGAGAGAACCTGGTCAAATTCGCCACCGTGGCATGCAACAACTCCAGGATGTGCGGCCGAACGGGCATGGGGTGTCTCTTTGGCTCCAAGAACCTGAAGGCCATAGCAGTCCGTGGGACCAATCGGCTTACGGTCCATGACACCCTCGTTTTCCTTGACCTCTGCCGGGAATTCGACAAGAGGATCATGGCGCATCCCGAATACGACCGCCGCAAGGCCCTGGGATCCACCCTCCTGATGAAGGCCCTCAACAACCTGGGGATCCTGCCCACGGATCACTTCCAGAAGGGAATCGCGGAATATGTGGATCAGGTCAGCGGGGAGAGGATCGCCGAAGTTTACAAGGTCAAGAATAAGAGCTGTTTTAACTGCAACATCCACTGCTCCCGCTACTACATAACGGAAGACGATGAGGCCGAAGGCCCCGAGTTCGAGACCCTTTGTAGCTATAGCTCCCGCATAGGCAACGATGATCTGCGCTTCGCCTTGAAGATGAACGCCTACCTCAACCGAATGGGAGTCGATTCCCTCAGTTCGGGAGAGACCATAGGCTGGGCCATGGAGTGTGTCCAGAGGGGGCTTCTCACCAAAGACGAACTGGACGGCCTTGATTTTTCCTGGGGGAACAGGGAGACGATTGAGAACATAGTTCACATGATCGTCCACAGGGAAGGAATCGGCAATGTGTTTGCGGAAGGGACCCGGGCTCTTGCCAGACACTTCGGCAAGGGAACGGACCTCTACGCCTTTCAGATCAAGGGCCTGGACATGATATGTGGTGACCCTCGGGGGCTCAAGGCCTTCGGCCTGACCTATGCCATTGCCTCAAGGGGTGCGGATCACTTGAGGGCAGAGCCCTTCTTCGAGCTTACGGAAAGATACGAAGAGAGCGAGAAGAGATTTGGAACCCGGGATGCCGCAGATCGCCTTTCCGACAAAGGAAAGGCGGTCCTGGTGGAATACACGGAGCGACAGGCCCTATTGACGGATTGCCTTACCATGTGCAAGAATGTGGGCCTGAGCATGGACATCCTGGATTTCGGCTTTGCGGCACGGTTACTGACGGCCGGGACCGGATTGAAGTTCACACCTGAGAAAGTCGACGAGGCCCTGAGGGAAACCATTGACAGGGACCGCCTGCTCAATATCGCGTTCGGGATAGATGTGAGCCAGGACACCCTTCCAAGGCGTTTCACCCATGAACCCTTACAAGAAGGGGCCTCCAAGGGGCACGTGGTCCCCGTGGGAGACATGGTCAGGGACTACTATCGCTTGAGGGGATGGGACGAACAGGGACGCCCCCTCAAGAAGCCCTGAGGGCCTTTGCCTCGGCTATTATCGCCTCGATGTCAAAGGGCATGGGATTGCGCCTCGATACCTCTTCTGCCTCACTGTGGGCAAGGTTGCTGTCCTTGAACCCTGCCCCGCTCATAATACACACCACCAGGTCATCCTTTTCCACGCCGCCCCTTTCCAAAAGCACCTTCAGGCCAGCGAGGGGGACGGCAGAGACCGGTTCGATCCAGAGGCCTTCATCGAAGGCCACCTTCTGTTGAAGGGCCAGGGCCTCCTCGTCCTCAATACTCAGCACCATGCCTCCGGATTCTCTGACCGCCTCAAGGGCGTGCTCTCCGGTAAAGGGCACGTTTATTCCCGAGATCCTGGACCTTGCATATGGCAGGGGCTTAACACGCCTGGATCCGGAGCGGAAGGCCTCCACGAGGGGCGGGGCAGAAGAGGACTGGACACCGATCATCCTGGGCAGGCGATCTATGAGGCCTGCCCTCTTGAGTTCCAGGTAACCCCGCCACTGCCCCGCCAGCATGTCCCCGCCCCCTACAGGGCAGATCACCAGGTCCGGGGCCTTTCCCAGGCGGGCCACGATCTCGTAGGACATGGTCTTGACCCCTTCCAATATGTAGGGGTTGACCGGCGCCCACACCAAGGCGGGGTAGTAATCCAGGGCCTCTGCGAGCCGTAGCATGAGGCTGCCGATCGCCTCCGGCCCGTGGTCAAAGACTCCGTCAACGGGTATGACAGTGGCTCCCGTGGCAAGGGTCTGCCTGATCTTGTTCGGGGGGCTGCCCGGCTCCATGAGTATGAGGCATTCCAGGCCCGCGGCAGCACTGTAAGCGGAAATCGACGCCGCAGCGTTTCCCGAAGATGCCGTGATGATCCCCTTGAGTCCCCTTTCAAGGGCCAGCCCGGCGGCCAGGGCCCCGCCCCGGTCCTTGAAAGATCCGCTGGGGTTGCAGCCCTCGACCTTGAAACAAAGGCGCCTCAAACCCATGGCCGGCCCTATCCTTCTGGATCCGATGAGAGGGGTATCCCCCTCCCCCAGGCAAGGCACGGCCCCCTCCAGGGGGAACAGGCCCGTGTACCTGTCAATTCCAGGCCCCGGGATAATGTCCCGGAGCTTCCTCACCGCCCCGTCCGGATACTCGGGCCGCAGGATGCCGTCACAGGAGGGGCAGCGTCCCATGGTGCCCTGGGAATAGTCTTTCCTGCATTTGCTGCAAAGGACTTTCATCTCATCCCGTATCCAGATAGGCCCTCTTCATCATCTCGTTGTTCAGGAGATTCTCTGCGCTGTCCTGGAGCACGATCCTTCCCAGTTGGAGGACATAGCCCCGGTCAGCAATGGAGAGAGCCATATTGGCATTCTGCTCCACCATGAAGATGGTCACGCCCTCCTGGTTGACCCGCTGTATGATCTCAAAGGAGCCTTCTACCAGGATGGGGGCAAGCCCCATGGAGGGTTCATCCATGAGAAGCAGTCTTGGCCTCGACATCAAGGCCCGGCCCATGGCGAGCATTTGCTGCTCCCCCCCACTCAAGGTCGCCCCATATTGCTTCAGCCTCTCCTTGAGACGGGGAAAGAGCTCAAAGACCCTTTCCATGTCACGGGCGATCCCCTGCGTGTCTTTTCGCAGATAGGCCCCCAGCTCCAGGTTTTCCAGGACCGTCAACTTGGGAAAGATCCTGCGATTCTCGGGAACGATTGAAATACCCCTGGCCACGATCTCGCCCGTGGAGAGCCCGTCGATCCTCTCTCCCATGAACTCCACCGTGCCCCTGGCAGGCCTTACCACGCCCAGGATGGTCTTGAGGGTCGTGGACTTCCCCGAGGCATTCCCCCCCAAGAGGCAGACCAATTCCCGATCCTCCATGGAGATATTGATCTCCCCCAGGGCCTGGATCTTCCCGTAGAAGGCATCCACGTCGGAGAGCCTCAGGATGTCATCGCGCCCTTTTTCCATGCTTCCTTCCCAGGTAGGCCTGGATCACATGCTCGTTGTTTGCCACGTCGTCGTATTCGCCTTCCGCGATCTTGCTCCCGTAATCAAGGACAATGACCCGATCCGAGATGGTTTTTACCACCTTGAGCTTGTGCTCGATGATCAGGAAGCTGTAGCCATAGTCGTCGCGCAATTGCCTGATAAACCTGGTTATTTCCTCCGTCTCCTTGGGGTTCATCCCGGCCGAGGGTTCATCCAGGAGGACCAGTTTGGAGTCCGTGGACAGGGCCCTGGCCATTTCCATCCGGCGGCGATTGGCGTAGGACAGGTTCATGGCCTTCTGGTTGTATCGAAACCCGGTCAACCTGGCGCCAAAGAGCCCGAGGTTTTCCTTTGCGATCCTTTCGATTCTTTCCTCTTCCCTCAGAAAACCCGGAGTCCGAACCAGCACACTGAACAGAGAAGAACTCGACCGGCAGTGCTGGGCGACCATCGCGTTTTCCAGCACAGTCATGTTGTTAAAGAGCCTCAGGGTCTGAAAGGTCCTGCCGATTCCCATCCTGACGATCTGATGGGGCTTTTTCCCCGTAATATCCTCGCCTTCGAACAGGATCGCTCCGCTCGTGGGCGGATAGATACCCGTGATCAGGTTGAAGACGGTCGTCTTGCCTGCGCCGTTGGGGCCTATGATGCTTACGATTTCACCCTCCCGCACCTCCAGGGAAAGCATGTTCACCGCCCGCAGTCCCCCGAAGTCCATGGTGAGATCCTTCAACTCCAGGAGCACCCGATCCCTGTCCAGGCCGCCCTTCCTGAGGGGCTTGACAAAGTCCCGGCTCCCCTCCCCGTAGAACAGCTCTTCCGCGGATTTTAGCTCGCCGACCTCCTCCCCCTTTTCTTTCTTGCGCCTGAAGGAGAGAAAAGTAATCTCGCCAAGGAGCCCCTGTGGCCGAACCGCCATGAGAATGACGAGGAGCAGGCCGTAACCAATCATCCTGTAGGCCCCGTACTCCCTGAGGGCCTCAGGCAGGATGGAGAGGATGATCGCTGCCAGGATAACCCCCCATATGTTCCCCACCCCGCCGAGGATGAGCATGCAGTAGACCGTCACCAGTTGGGGAAAGTCGAAGTTGTTGGGGAACACGCCCCCCTGCCAGGAGGCAAACACCGCGCCCGCGCCGCCCGCTATGCCGGCCCCGATACCAAAGGCCAGGAGCTTCATGTATGTGACATTGACACCCATGGCGTTTGCTGCCAGTTCGTCCTCCCTTATGGCCTCCCATCCCCTGCCGAGCCTCGAGCGTTTCAGCCGGTATGAGGCAAGGACCACCAGAAGGGCCATGGAAATTATGAGATAGTAGTACTGGGTCACGGTCCTGAAGGTGAAGCCGAATATCCCGGCGTAGTCAAGATCCACAAGACCGTTCGGACCTCCTGTAATATTCACGGGGCGATCCAGGTTCAGCAGCAGGAGCCTCATGATTTGGGCAAAGGCGAGGGTGACAATGGCCAGGTAGTCCCCCCTGACCCGCATGGAGGTGGAGCCCAGTGCCCAGCCAAACCCGGAGGCCACCAGGCCGCAGATCGGCAGTACCAGGAGGAAGGGCAAATGGATGTTCCAGTGGCCTGAAGAGAGCAGGGCGTACAAGTATCCGCCGACGGCGTAGAAGGCAACGTAACCCAGGTCCAGCAGACCGGCAAATCCTGCGACCACGTTCAACCCGAGGGCGAGCATGATCCAGAGCCCCGCATTGCCGGCGATGCGGATCCAGTAGTTGCTGGGCATGACCAAGGGGACGATGATGACAAGGGCCAGGATGAGCCCGAGGTTGGCTACGGGGATATCTCCGATCTTCTTGCTGGCCCAATCGAAGTGCGGCATTTCAGACCTTCTCCGGTTCTCTCTCTCCCATGATTCCCCAGGGCCGGATGATCAGCACAAGGATGAGGACGATAAAGGCGATGATGTCCTTGTAGGTAGAGGAAATCAATGTGGTCCCCAGGCTTTCCACGATGCCCAGGATGAACCCCCCGAGCATTGCACCGGGGATGTTGCCTATGCCACCCAGTACGGCCGCGGTAAATCCCTTGAGGCCAGCCGCATAACCCACGTAATAGTCTACCTGGGTGAAGAGGAGACCCACCAGGGTCCCGGCCGCACCTCCGAGGGCGGATCCTATCAGGAAGGTGAGGAGGATGATCCTGTTGGTATTGATTCCCATGAAGGTGGCGGCCTCCGTATCCTGTGCGGTGGCGCGCATGGCCTTTCCCATCTTGGTGCTCTTCACGAACCAGGTGAGGGCACCCATGAGGGCCAGGGACACAAGGATGACGAGCAACCGCATGAAAGAGATCACTGCCCCGCCGACTTCAAAGATCCGGAGCCAATCCGGTATCAGGGCTGATGTCTTGAAGAAACGGACCTCGGCACCTTGAAACCTCAGGACCAGGTTCTGGAGGACAATGGAAACCCCGAGGGCGCTAAGGAGGAGGTTCATCCTCGGCGCCTTTCTGAGGGGGCGGTAGGCCAGCCGCTCTATGGCCATTCCCAGGCAGCCTGTCAAGGCCATGGCAACCAGGATCATCAACACTATCACCACGAACCCGTTTACAACAGGGCCGTGGCTCGTTGTCAGGAGGTGAAGCACCCACCAACCCGTGAAACCACCGATCATGTACACTTCTCCGTGCGCGAAGTTGAGCATGAAAAGAATGCCGTATACCATGGTATACCCCAGGGCGATGAGGGCATATACCCCGCCGATGGTTATGCCGTTGACGAGCTGCTGGGGCAGTTGTTCTAAGATGAGGTCCATAGACGAAATCCTATCAGAAAACAAAAAGGTGGGAAAGACATAATACCGTCTGTCTTTCCCACCGGTCACATGCCGCTAGGGGCTATAGAGAAACCCTTCCGGGTCTATTCACCTTTGGCCACCTTCACCAGCTTGAAGCCTTTCCCCACGACCTTGAAGATATAGGTGGCGCCTCCTTTCAAGTCGCCTTTACTGTCAAAGCTCACGGGAAAGCCCAATATGCCTTTGTAGTCCTTGGTGCCGGCCACGAATTTCATGACTTCTTGCCGTGTAATGTCCCCGTCTGCCGCGGCCTTTTCCATTGCGGCCAAAAGGATCTTCGTGGCTTCGTATGCCGGGGGGCCAAAACCGCTCAGGCTCCCGTACTTGCTCTCATAGGACTTTACATAACCGGCTGCCTCGGGAATCTTGTATATGTCGGGGGCAAAGTGATTGAGATAGGCCCCTTCTGCGGCCCCTTCTGCGGCCTCTATGAAGTCCTTGAGATCCCTTGCACCCTCTGAGCCGAAATAGATGGCCTTGATCCCAAGTTCTCTCATCTGCCGGACCATAACCGCATGATCAGGAGCGGCCTTGGCACCGACCAGCACCAGATCCAGCCCTTGGGCCTTTACCTTTGTCAGGACCGGAGAGAAGTCCTTTGCTCCGGCGACGATGGTATCTCGCCACATCCTGGTAACGCCCAATCTCTTTAAGGTAGCCACCACTTGATCTGCGTAACCCTGGGAATAGGTATCCTTCGTGTTGAGCACGTAGACACTCTTGACACCAAGATCCCTGGCAATGAAAGTCCCAACAGCCGGCCCGTGGGCATCATCCCTCGCATTGACCCTGAAAAAATGCTTGTACCCCTTTTCTGTCAGGGCTGGCTTCGACGCGGCCGTGGTTATGCAGGTGAGGTTGCAGCCGCCGTAAATGCGCAGGGTTGCTTCGGCCACGTTGCTCATGGGTGGTCCGATCACCCCGTACATGGTCTTGTCCGCACAGAACTTCTCGGCCACATTGACTCCCTGGGCAGCATCCCCGGCATCATCACCCATGACGAGCTTGACCCTAACTCCCTTGATGCCACCGGCAGCGTTCTTTTCGTCTATGGCGATCTTTATGGAGTTAAAGATCTCCATTCCCGGTGCCGCAGCAGCCCCGGTAAATGGTCCTGCGGCCCCGATTTTCAACCCCGTTGAGACATCGGCCCCCTGTCCGGGCGCACCGGTAAAGAAGACCAAGAAACATGCACATAGCCCCAAAACAATGAACTTTTTCATTTTCCATGCCTCCTTCTCACTTAAAGGGTTAAAGGTTAGGAATTCTCTTTTCGACGATACTGGAGGAGACGCGGCCAAGGTTCTGAGACCTTATGTCACCGCGGGGACCCCGGACTCTTATGTTTAGGCATCTTTAGCACTGAAGCGTCTTCCTGTCAATGACCCGAGATACCCCTGGGACCTCAATCCTTCCCCCTTTCAGACAAGCCTCCCAGCCAGGGACATGCCCCGGAAAGGGTTCGAGTTCCAGGCCTCTCTAAGGCAGGACTGCCAACACCCTGACAGGGAAGCCGGTCCCTTTTTCGGCCTTGGGGACCCCGACAAACACAAGGAAATCCCTTGGGGGTAGCTGATCCAGGTTGTTGAGCATCTCAATCTGCCAGAGGTTCTTGCCCAGGACATAGGATTCGAGGGGCCATCCTTTGTCCACACCGCAGGTAATGCCGCTATCGGTATCGGGGGTCTCATGACCTATGGCCCTTATCTTGCGCTTTTCAACGAGATATTCCAGGGCCTCTTTCCCCCAGCCGGGATAGTGTTTCTGGCCCTGTTTGTCCTTTGCAAAAAAGGCGTTCGGATCGGTCCACCTAAAACTCCAGTCCGTTCTCAGCATGACCATGGACCCTTCTGGGATGGGGCCATATTTTTCTTCCCACTTCTTCACATCCGATAGCTGAAGCTGGTAGTCGAAGTTATTGATTGCCTGCCTGGATATGTCGATGACACATCCCGGAAGAATGAATTCATGGGCAGGAATGCCGTCTACGAGCCTCATCCCCTTGTGGAAGTGACCTGGTGCATCCAGGTGGGTGCCGTATTGGCCTGCATGGGTAAAGATCTGCACGGCTCCTCCGTAAATGGCCTTTCTCTCCGGTTTCGGCAGTCCGTCCGGGACCGGTATTCCCGGGGAAAACGCGTGACTCAAATCCACGATCTTTCCCTCGGGTATGGCATTGACGGGTTTACCCATGATAGCGGGCCCCTTCGCGAACCTGGCCCCGCAAGCCGACAAAACAATGCATAAGACGCCGAGCATTGACCAGCAAAGGATCTTCTTGTTCATGTTCACCTCCTTTTTGTTTTCGCCTTTAAATGGATCTTACTTGGAGGATACAGTCACAAAGCCTCAAACAGGATTGTGTTGGAAGTTGATCTGGTTACACTCGGATGCCAGAAGCTGGAACGCCTGGTGCTGCTTAGAGTTGAGACTCCAATAGAGAACGTCCCACATGAATGGTTGAGCCGGGTCACGGGGCCGCAAATGATCTCATCTGGGAGCACGCCCTCCTGTTTGGAACACGTGGCCTTTTGTGATCTCCAATGGCCTTTCCGCGAGGTCAACTCCTTCGATATTCTCAAGGGTTTATTTGATAGTGATCTTCTGCTGGTGGGAAAATTTAGAGAACTTCCATTTGGATGTCAAGTGAAAACCATGGCTTAGAAAGAAAACCCGATCCTGATGACTCGCATGAGGGTCTTCCCCGGGAAGATCTGAGAGTTTCATGGGCAGAAGAGATGTTGGAGAAATCTGGAGAATCCCTCCACCCAATCTTTTTGTCGGCCTCTGCCTCCCCTTCTGATTTATGTCTT
>JAFDHO010000341.1 GCA_019308745.1 Deltaproteobacteria bacterium | reverse complement strand
ATTCAACGATCGGCTATCAAGCGCCTGAGCGGTATATCGAGTCCCAGTGGCTGCGGCCGTCGCATCACAAATCCGGTACCTGAAAAGTGTCCAAAAAAAGGGGTGCACCACGAGGTAGTCTGAAGCATCCTGCAAAACCAAATCTGAATGTTGAACTCTCTCATATCTCGGTTTAGGCATAGAAGGATATTCCTTGCTAGATTTGCTTGAAAGAATCGATACAGCGAATTCACAAATCCAGCGACGCACAATTAGCCTTCTGGAGTTGCTCCCCCGAATATGTATTCTGGGCAAGGCTAACAAGGGCGACTTCTTCCGTTCCCCCCTGACTTCGCATTCTCCGTTGCTGTAAGTGGTATCCAGGTCCAAGTTGGAGTAGGCGTTTCTGTAGGAGTAGGAGCAGGAAAGCGCCTCCACAAACCGGAGGGGGGCCGGCTCATGGAGGCACATTCATAATAGCAGAATATTGATTTCCGCCATATTCGATATTCAGTCCTGTTTCTCTGATTAGATTTATTTCAGAGTCGGTTAGCCGCCTATCCAAATACCTGTTTAGCACAACTTCAGGGTCCTTTTCAATACCTGGCATGATCAACTGCTCTTCACCTTCGTCTTCTTTCGATCTAATTTCATTGAGATATGTTGATTCAATCCCTAATACGATCACTGGAATATCAAGGTTTGAAATTCCTCTATACTCAAGGTCCCAGACGACTTGTTCAAATGCTCCAATGCCCGAAGACATATGAGGAAGCATAGAAGCCATTGGACATATTTCTATTCCAGAATCTATTACCCCAAGATTCTTAAATATGATCATCTTTGCAACAATGTCATAGGTGAGAAAGGCATACTTTCCCATTTGCACCTCAACACCTAATAAGCCTTTTTTGAAATCCATTTCTCTATAACCCACTCGGGCACTGTCGTGAGTCTTTATCCTTGGCTTCATATCCCAACCCAGATTGAGGAAATGCCAGTCAAAAAGAGCATTCAGGTGTCTGGGGCTGTAAAAATGTGTGACGCCTATCCTTCGTGCTCTCATAATCTCCTTTTGAAGTGGTTTCTTTAATCTACAAGACTCAGCGTCTATGGACGCAATCACCTGCTCGATTTCTTCCAATGATTTGGAGTGATGTTCATTTATATATTCCTCGCCGGAATTAAACGAATATCTAGCGGCTATAATCATTCGTCCTCTCCAAAAAGCCAGCTTACTGGTACACCAAGTGCGCCAGCAAGTTGGATTAGCTCAATGTCGGTAACTTGTCGAATACCGATTTCGATTTTTGCGATTATGTTCCTTGAGACATCCCAACCTTGCGTTTGCAGGATGTTTGCTAATTCCTCCTGAGTGAGGGGAGGAGAATGTTCAAGCCGACCCTGGCGGACTCGGGGTCCGATAATGTTCCGCATATGGAACATGATAGTACAATTCGGCCTCCGGGCTGTTCCGCTGGTGGAACAACTCGTCTATTCATGGTAAAATGCAGCGGTGAAGGAAATCCGCCTCAAGGACATACCCATGGACGAATCAAGTCAATTGCCATTGTTCCGAGCAAAAGACAAGACACTGAGAATCTCAGAGAACTATGAGAGTGGAGCAATGGTTACTCTTTATTTGGGTGACCGGCTCAAGCTACTTGAGGATATTAGGGACAGCGGTGATAGAGCAGAATTGATTGTCACCTCCCCACCATATAATATTGGCAAGGAATATGAAACACAGGTCTCCCTGGAAGAGTATATCGAGGGGCAAAGGGAGACAATTAGGGCGAGTGTGGAAATATTATCCCCAACGGGAAGCATTTGCTGGCAAGTTGGTCATTACATCAAGGGTAGCGGAAAGACAAAGGAAGCTTATCCGCTTGATATAGTACTGTACCCAATATTCAAAGACGTGGGGTTAGTTCTCAAGAATAGAATCGTTTGGCACTTTGGTTCGGGGCTGCATGAGACTTACAGATTTTCTGGGCGGCATGAAACAATCTTATGGTTTACACATGACACGCCCGATTACACATTTAATTTGGATTCAGTTCGAATCCCTCAAAAGTACCCTGGCAAGAGAGCCTATAGTGGACCTCGGACCGGTCAACCGTCAGGAAATCCATTAGGAAAAAACCCGAGCGATGTGTGGGAAATACCAAATGTCAAAGCCAATCATGTTGAGAAGACCGAGCACCCTTGCCAGTTTCCAATTGGGCTTATTATGCGACTAGTCCTTGCTCTCACGAATGAGAATGATCTAGTTGTTGACCCATACATTGGCGTAGGGACAACGGCAGTCGCAAGTTTGCTCTGCAATCGGAGATCGGCGGGAGCGGACATTGAAAGGCGGTATCTCGATATTGCAAAAGAAAGAGTAATTCAGGCTTGGGAAGGTACTCTTCGATATAGACCTATGAATAAGCCTGTTTATAAACCAACAGGAAACGCTTCAGTAGATAAGATTCCTGACGAATGGAGAATACGATACAGCAGGGATCAATCTGAATCTGAGACGGAAACGGATATTGGACAGTCAAATGAGAAATAAATTCTCTCAATCCCCACTGCCCACATAAACATACACAACATTCGTTCAGGTATTTCACATCCTACAATCCTGAATCTAAGAGATTATCAATGGGCCCATGCTCCTTATGAGTTGTGTCATCTAAGAAAGCGGGCGTCAAGGTGTAACCCCTTCCGATAGACCAACCACGCAGCAATCCAGATGACATGAGCCAATAAGGCATCAGGTGTGATAAGGGGATAT
>JAFDHO010000340.1 GCA_019308745.1 Deltaproteobacteria bacterium | reverse complement strand
ACTCCGCCGGGACTCTTTCCTGCCTTAAGGACGATGATGGGCTTGGGGCTCTCCTTGGCGGCCAACACAAATTGTCGTCCCTCGTTCTTGCCGAACCCTTCTATGTAGAAGGCTATCACCCTTGTCCGGGAGTCCCCTATCAGGATTTCCAGCAAATCAAGCTCATTGATCAGGGCCTTGTTTCCAATACTGATCGCCCTGGAAAGACCAACGCCCTCCCCGGCAAACTTGACCATCTGATCAGCCAGGATTCCTCCGCTTTGACTCACGATGGCTACATTCCCAGGCACGGGCAGGACCATGCGCTCGCTGGGAATAAAAAAAGTGTCCAGGTAAGACGGTGAAAAGATCCCTATACAGTTCGGACCGATGAATGGGAATTCGGCATCCCTTGCCGTTTGGGTAATGCGATCTTGAAGATCCGACCGTCCGACTTCGGCGAAACCACCGGATATTATCACTGCTCCTCCGGCCCCCGCCTCAACGCACTCCCTGAGGACCCCCGGGACATGTTCAGCCCTCACTACTATGACTGCAAGGTCAACCTTTTCAGGAATATCCAATACGCTCCTGTATATCTTCTCTCCCTGATAACGCCCTCCCTTCTCATTTACACCAAACACCTTGACGGGATAACGAAGGTGGTTCTTGTTGAATATGACATTGGCAGGATGGCGGTCGTTGATCAAGGATATCCCTATTACCGCAAGGGTCCGGGGTTCAAAAAGCACACGAAATTTCTCTCGGCTTGACTTCAGATCCTTCAACATAGGTTCGACCTCTTCCATTTTGGGATTATACCTCCAGGCCATGATCTCTCAGCAAATCAGCCACGATTCCGGCGTGGCGTCGAGCCGCCCCCTGGTTGCGAGCGATGGCTTCCCTGGCCAGAGTTCCCCTTCTTGCGTTGATTTCAGGATGGTCCAACAGCCACGAGGCCTTCTCACAGAATTCTTCGGGCTTGGATACCATTATCCCGGCCTTTACGGCTTCGAGCATGGCCTTTGCGTCCAAAAAGTCTTCCATTGAAGGACCATAGAACACGACTTTGCCCCATACCGCCGCTTCCAGAGGATTTTGTCCCCCGACCGGGATGAGACTGCCACCGCAGAAAATGATATCCCCCACACTGTAAAGCTTGAACAGTTCCCCGAAATTGTTGATTATCACAACGGGTTCGGTTCTCTTGGTCCCGGGCTTCTCAAGGTCCGTCCTTAATTGATATCTTATTCCCCTGGACTTCAAGACCTCCTCAATAAGCCGTGTCCTCTTGATATGTCTTGGGGCTATGACCAGTACCATGTTCGGAAACGTCCTGGATAATGCTTCATACACTTCCAGGATAAGCTTTTCCTCTCCCTTGCGAATGCTTCCGGCGATGAAGACTTTCTGAGACCCTTGCAGGTTCAACTGGGTTCGCATTTCCTGCTCTATTCCCGGGCGAGCCATGTCGATCAGCAACTCATATTTTGAATTCCCGTTTACGACCACATTCTTTGGGTCTGCTCCCAGACTTACTATTCGGTTTGCATCTTGATCGGAGATCATGCTGAAGACATCTATCTTTCCCAGGACGTGCCGGAACAGGGTTCTGAACCTGAGATATGTGCCAATGGACCTTGGAGAAATACGCCCGTTGATCAGGGCGGTCTTGATGCCTCTAGAGTTTGCCTCCCAGATCCATAGGGGCCACAGCTCTGTTTCCATGAACACCATGACATCCGGCCTCGCACGGGAAAGGGCCTTTCTTACCGAGAAACCCACGTCAATGGGGGCATAAAATATGGGTATGTCTCTTAGGCTCTTTGCGGCGAGGGAACGGCCATGCTGGGTCGTGGTGGAAAAAAGGATGGAACAATCCGGGAGAATCTCTCTCAAGGCCTTAGTGACAGGAATTGCGGCCTTCACCTCGCCCAGGGAAACCGCATGTATCCAGATGCGCGGAGCGCCCTCGGTGTCTCGAGAAACCGCCCGGGGGATGATACCCATTCGCTCCTTCATCCCCTGTTGATGACGTCCGGACAGCCGGGTATATACCAGAAAAGGAGGAAATCCGGCCAGGAATACCCCGGATGTCAATAATCTATATAACCAATACGTGGGATTCATACCATACCCGAAAGGCCGCCAAAAGATCTTGCCTGGGAAATGTTCCTATATGTATATAAAATCACGAAATAATACAACAAGATAAAAGCTCGCGTCCTCGTGGATGATACATTTAGGGCCAGTCTGTCGCCATTCCTGACATGGCCTGCCGTAGCCAGATGCCTGAATCCCTTCCCACAAGCCCGTTGACATCCGCTAGCTCCCTTGTTAATGATATTTGAATGAGAATAACAGATTCGCCCTTGAACCCCCTTGGTGGGGACTCGCCTGATGCCTCTCGCTCCCTTAAGAGAAGGATCACTATGAGTGCTCTTTTGGAGAGTTTCAGCGTGAGATGGGAAATGCCATGAATACACAGAATAGTGCTGTACCAGGTCCGACAGCGGCCCCAGCCCAGGCTTACGAATTCCTGCGCTCCGTACCCCCTTTTGATATTTTGGGAGCCGAAGAGCTCCTGCACCTGGTCTCCCGCATTGAAATAGCCTTCTTCCCAAAGGGCCAACGCATTGTGAGCAGGGGTGAACCGGCTCATCAACACCTTTACGTCATTCAACGGGGAGCCGCCCGTGTCAGCCTCGTGGATGAAAGCGGAAAAGAGATCCTGGTGGACATCCGGGGTGAAGGGGACTACTTCGGCGCCGGCAGCGTCCTTGAGGATAAGCCTGCTACCTTTGAC
>JAFDHO010000339.1 GCA_019308745.1 Deltaproteobacteria bacterium | reverse complement strand
GATGTCATCTTTCATGATGCCAACAACGGCCGGAAGCTATTTGACAATATTTTCACCAGTTATGATGACCCGACCATCAGAAAAGCGATCAAAGCAAGCATGGGAGACTAGCCATCACTGATATTCCAATAGCGGCCTTTCAAGGGCTTATTTCCTTGTTTTCCTGGCCAATCTTGCCGATCATGATGCTGGGTATCCTTATTGGCATGTTTATCGGGATCGTTCCCGGGCTCGGCGGCCTGATCGGAATGGCAATGCTGCTTCCTTTTGCCATCGGGAAATCTCCGGAAGTGGCATTTGCCTTTCTTTTGGGTATGTATGCCGTGACAACCCAAACGGATACCATACCCGCGGTCTTATTGGGCGTTCCGGGAACCGTTTCGGCAGTGGCGACCAGTCTGGACGGTTACCCCCTTGCCCAAAAAGGCGAAGCCGGTCGGGCGCTGAGTGCATCCTATCTTGCCAGCATTGTCGGGACAATCGTTGCCGCCGCAGTGTTTATTGTTTTCCTACCTTTCCTTCGCGCTTTGATGCTTTTGTTTGCATCGCCCGAGTTTTTTATGCTCACGATGCTGGGTATGGTCATGATCGGGTCCCTTGCCGGGGATTTTGTCCTGCGCGGCCTGATAATGGTGGGGGTAGGCTTGGTCCTTGCGATGATCGGGCTTTCCCCCAACACCGGTGAGCCAAGGTTTGTCTTTAACATCGTTTATTTGTGGGATGGAATTCCTTTTGTACCTCTGGTTCTCGGTCTTTTTGCCATACCGGAAAGCATCGATTTGATGGTTCGGCAGACCACCATTGCCCAGAAGAGGATCGATGCAACGAAAGGCAAATATTCAGGTTTTATCGATGTCATCCGCTATAAGTGGGTAGTCGTCAAGTGCGGATTGATCGGGACTTTCTGTGGCGCCATACCGGGTCTCGGAGGGCCTGTGGCGGAGTGGTTCGGCTACGGTCATGCTGTCCAGTCGGCAAAGGATTCATCGGAGTTTGGCAAGGGGGATATCCGTGGTGTGATGGGGCCTGAATCGGCGACCGGCGGGCAGAAACCCGGATCTATTATTCCTACGGTGACCTTCGGGATTCCCGGCAATCCCGCGATGGCCCTTTTGTTGGGATATTTTATCATTATCGGTCTTCAGCCGGGACCGGACATGTTGACCACCAAATTGGACCTCACATTCATGATGATCTGGACCATTGTTTTGGGCAACATCATCGCCGCTATTCTGGCGCTCTTGTTGCAGCCCTATCTCGTCCGGATGTGCTACATCAGGGCAAATGTTCTAGTCCCTTTGATGCTGGGTTTCATGGTGGTCGGGGCGTCGATTACGACCAAAGAATATGGAGACATCATATCTTTCGGTATGTTCGGGTTCCTGGGATACATACTCAAACATACCGGCTGGCCCCGGGTGCCGCTCATCATGGGATTGGTCCTCGGGAAGCTTGCAGAACCGTATCTTTTCATAACCGTCGACAGGTACGGGGCGTCCTTTCTCTGGGGGCGGCCGATCACCGTGATCATTTTGGGATTGATGGTGCTTTCCGTTGCTGTGCCGCTATACCGGAAAAGAAAACAAGCCTCCTCCAGTGAGTCGCCAAAGGCAATCGAGAGTGATAGGGGGGTTGTTTTAAAACCTTGGCATGACGTGAATTGGTGGATCGGGTTGTTTTTTACCTTGATCGCTTTCTGGATCGTTTACCTGTCCGCCGGATTGTCTTTGCGTGGGAAACTGTTTCCCTGGGTTGTCGGTATCCCCCTGATTATCGTTGGTCTGATCCATTCCTGTCAGGCGTTTATTCCCCGGCTCTATTCGCAGCGCGGCAGCCTGGGGAAAACCGATCTGGCCAAATCTTTTGGTGGCAGTTTGACCGGTGTGTCCCATGCCGTTTTATGGATTGTTTTTCTTCTGGTCTGCGTCATCTTGATCGGGCATGAAATTGCGGTTCCGCTGTTCGTACTTATATATTTTGCGGCCCATAAAGAAAAGATTGTGTTCGGTGCAGCACTGGCAGCCGGGACATGGGCCTTTATCTATTTTGTTCTCCAAAAGGCAATGAGTATTACATTTTCTGAACCTTTGCTATTTCGTTTGCTCGGCCTTTAGGTGTCGTGAAAATTGACCGATAGACCCACGACCCTAAAACAAGAGCACTGACGTATCAATTTGTTACATGGCCTTTGGCAGCTAATTGAACTACCCCGCCGCAAGCAGCGGGGTATCAGGAATTCAGAAGCCAGAATTCAGGAGCCAGAATAAGACAACCATACAAACGGCTTCATATTAGTCTTGTTCTTCTTCTATGAAACTTCAAGGACAAAGGTTTCATTTTCGTTCAATCCGGGCTTTTTGCCCGGCGGCCCCGCTGAATTCTGACTCCTGGCTCCTGGATACCCTAAGGTCCATGACACATCCGGAGCTATTATGCATGACCTTACACGCAGCAAGCTGCGGGGAATCAAACCCAGAGAAAGATTGAAGCCACCTCCTTCGCTGAGGGTCTTTTACGTGAACAAAGGAAGGGATAATCCATGGCCTGGCCACTAAAATACCAAACCGGCGTCACCGTTTGGGAACGCCAAGAAGCTTTTGTTGGATATACACTTTTTACGCACCTGCCCGGCGCCGGTGCCCCTGAGGCTGGTGTTGCCCCGGACCGGGTGGACCTGTTGGACATGATGGGCCGTCCGGTGCATTCGTGGGAAATTCCTTACCCGGCTTGGCACGCGCGGCTGCAACCCAACGGAAATCTGGTGCTTATGGTGAAATGTACAAGGCAGCCCGAG
>JAFDHO010000101.1 GCA_019308745.1 Deltaproteobacteria bacterium | reverse complement strand
GATTTTCGAGAAAATCCCCATTTCACAGGTGTTTTCGGGCAATGAATACAAAACCAAAGAGGGTATGTTTTACAACCAATTGAATTTGTTCGATTAACAACCGGACACTAGTGACATGGGCTGTCAACTAAATTATTGTAGCGCATCCCACTCCCCACTGTGCCCACTGTCTTGGAGGTGATGTTTCCTATGGCATTGTAGCTGTAGCTTACTGGCTCATAGGAGCCCGTGTTGGCCTTTGAAAGAAGCCTGTTTTTGCAGGTTGGACAGTTAATGGAGGAGAATACGGGGAGCTAGTAAGAAAAAAGTAGTTGTCGGCTACATAGTAGAGAAACGCATAAAATCATCCCCGTCCCCTTTTTCCTGCTGGACGGGTACTGGACCCTGGCGGAATGCTATGCCCTCTCAAAGCCCTTCTGCTCCTGGCAAATGGTCCTGATCGGCGACCCGCTCTATCGCCCTTTCAAGGGGCGAGGGGACTTTTGAACATTTGGAATCTTTGTTATTGACTATGGTCATGACCATGGTTAAAATGGACCATGTAAGTGGTGCAGATTGTCCAGTGTTGAAAAACCAGGCATCGTGAGGAGAATGCCATGCAAACAATAACAGCGTCGGAATTCAAGGCAAAATGCCTCCAGCTGATGGATGAGATCAACCGCACGGGGGAAGAAATTACAATCACGAAAAACGGTAAACCCGTATCCGTCCTGAAACCCTATCGCAGCCTGCCGAAAACACTCTTCGGCCTGCATAAGGGGAAGGTGCAAAGTAAGGATGACCTGATCGCGCCCCTGGACATGGAGTGGGATGCCGGTTAATGCTGTTACTCGACACACACGTTCTCGTATGGCTCGATGAAGGGAACCCGCGCCTTGGGAAAGAGGCGACTCAGGCAATGAACAGCGCCCTTGCATCAGGTCAACTCGGCGTGGCGTCCATCAGCTTCTGGGAAATCGCCATGCTGGTCAGGAAAAATCGGCTCGTTATCCGGATAGGGCTGGATGTCTGGCGAAGGGAATTGCTCGAGAGCGGTTTGAAGGAAATCCCACTCCGGGGTTCAACCGCTCTTCGCGCCGGTGAGCTGCGGGCCTTTCACGGCGATCCCGCGGACCGCATGATTGTCGCCACGGCCCTTGAATACCCCGCCACCCTTGTGACAGCCGACAAAAGAATCCTTGATTGGGGAGAACTCCACCAAAAGATTGATGCCATGCGTTAAAGTCACTGCGCAACAAGTATTTTCGACAGAATCTTCATTAGTTACAGGATACCCAGTATTTGCTAACAGTTTCGCGCGATGCATGGAAATAAAAACCTTCGCCAAAGGCGATTGTGTTTTGCCGGTTTTATCCCATGGGGCCCGGGCGGTTCCGGAAACTGTAAAGGATTCCGACACCTATTTGCCCCTGATATTTGCGCCCATTTCCCCCTTGCCCCGTGTCCCTCCAATTTCCCGTTTCATTTCGAGAGGATAACCGTATTTCGGCGTAAAATCCCGCTGATTTGAGTCCCTTCAGACATGTCGGAATATTTTACAGCAGCAGGAATCTGAGGCAGCTAGGATTAATGAAAGGGCAGTAAAGTCAAAGTTTTGCATAAATGGCATAGTGCTTGCTTAATATCCTTATATCAATACCAACCGCACACGGTTTTCATCTTATCATCAATTTTCCAAAAGGAGGGGGAAAAGAAAAAGTTTTTACTGTTTTTATGCGCGGTGATGTTGGTTTTTGGAATGACCGGTACAGCCGGTGCACTAGCACTGTCCACTGTAGATGGAGCGTGGACGGGCACTACTGGAGGCTACAATGTCAATTACCTTAGTGGTGTAGCTGTCGCTTATGGAAACAGCCTTGAGGACCAAGTCCGATGGGGCAGGCCAACTAATCAAGGACAAAGTGGGCTTGGTTTCACCGGGATAGCGCCACCTGATAGTTTTTTTGACATCAACGAGATATTCGAGATTGGCCAGTTACGCCACTTTAATGCCCCGATATATGCCGGTTCAAACGCAACAGCGGCGTTTTTAACGATCAGTATGTCATTTTCCGATCCAGATGGACTGGACGGTGTATTTGATTTTACCTTTGAAATAGATGAAACTCCTAATGAGCCCGGACCTCCTGCTAGTGATGATATTATAACCTTCCCCTCATCTTATACCCCCGAAACATTTGATATTAACGGAGTGGACTACACACTGCAGCTTCTTGGATTTGGGGATTCTTCTGATGACCTAATTGATTCATTTTCATCACCAGAAGGGGGAACTAATGCGACCCGGCTTTGGTGAAGAATCGCCACACCGTCGGAGCCCGTCCCCGAGCCGTCAACCATCCTGCTTCTGGGCTATGGGTTGTTCGGCCTCGCGGGTTATGGCCGCAAGCGTTTCAGCAAAAAGGGCTAAACCGTTTTTGAGCGCATCATAAGCTCAGATACAGGTTCATAAAATCCCCCGGCGGTTCAACCCCCGGGGGATTTTTTTGTCCTTGAGCTACAGGGAAAATTTGTACTTGACCGGTTTCATCTCAAAATCGGGCCGAATCGGGCCATTACGCAGCTGTAAAGAATCCCGACACCGGCTTGCCCTCGTCTTCTTGCCCCTTTGCCCTCAACCAGGAGCTACGGGACGAACAAAGTCACATCTAGGGACAAGATAAGGTAATTCCTTGGCCGGGTCAGCAGACCTAAGCGGCAATGGTACCACAAACCGGGCGCCCCCTTCGGGACGGTTTCCCGCTAAGATGCTGCCCGCAAGGGCTGTTACCAGTCTTTTGGCTTGCCATAGGCCGATACCGCTGCCCCAGTCCTTTGTGGTCTTGAACGGGTCGAACAGGAGATCGGGCAACAGCTCTTCCGAGATCCCCGGGCCATTGTCCATTATCTCGATAACAGCTTGTCCGCTGTCATCATCCCGGCCTGCCCTGATCCGCACAAGAGCCCCCTCTCCCTGTGCCTCAAAGGCATTGAGGAGAAGATTTTCCAGGATGGAGGAGAGAAGTTTTGGATCGGTGTTGATCCGTATTTCATCCTTACAATCAATGGTGATCTCCATTGACGAAAGCTTCTTTTCCAGCCCACGGCCGAAATCCTTAAGAAAAGGACCGAGTTCAAGGTCCTGTCTCAACGGCGAGATCTACTCTTTCAATGTCCGCAAACGCTGCTCCACCTTGCCCATCCTCTTGAGGGCGTCGTCCACCACTTCCAGCATGTCTTGCTGGAACTCGGGCTCATGGATATGCTCCGGGGCGTTTTCCCGGAGCAGGGAGAGCATGCTGGCGGCATTCTTGATGTCGTGCAGGACAAAGGCCGACAGCCGGTCCCAGGCCTGCTGCTCCCGGGAATGGGCCAGTTCCTCGGTCATGCGTACGGCCAGGAGGGCCGAGGCGGCCTGGGTTCCAAGGGCGGTGAGGAGATCAAAATCATCATGACCGTACTGTCCCCCCGTAAACTCCGGCCCAAGACCGATCAGTCCGGGCATCTGGTTGCCCACCAAGAGGGGGAAAAGAAGCACAAGGTGGAGGGAGCGCAGGGATTCTCTTTTGGCGTTGGTCACCTGGCGCCACGCGGGGTCGGGATCCTTCTCATGGAGGTGAAAACGGCCATGTGTTTGAAGGAAGCGCACCAGGGGATCGTCTGGTGCAAGGGACGAGTCCGTTGGGGCAGTGTTGAAACGGTCAAGTGGAGCAACCAGGCGGTAGCCCTGGGACGCGTCTCCGAGCCAGATAAAAATTTCCCTAGTATAAAGACTTTCTTCCAGCACCAAGCGCAGGGCCCGCACCACGTCGGTTTCACTTACGGCCCCCTGGAGGCGTTGTGAAAGGTCGAGCCATTCATCCCGGTATTCATATTTATTCATATAAAAGTGGGTGCTGATGAAACAATGGACACGGCGGCGTATCTTGCCGGAGAAGGCAAAGAGGCCAACGGCCGCAAATCCCAGGGTCAGGAACAGCCACTTGAGCACAAAGGACATCTGCAGGCCGAAGGCGCGAATGACCAGGGAAACCAGCCCGAACCCCACGAGATAGAAAGCAAAGAGACACGGCACTACAAAGGAATAGACCACCTTGCGGGAGATGAAGATCTTGCGGTTGAGGAGACGGTGGCGGAGCACCCCGTAGAAGATTAGGCCCCAGCCCAGGGGCAACAGGGCCGACAGCAGCAGGACATGTTTAGGCAGAACGGCCAGTTAGGTAAGCCGGTAAGAAGAGGTCCAGATAAAGGTCCCGCAGACCAGAAAGCTGCACACATGTCACCAGGGTCTTGTACTCCCGGCGATGGCGGGTATCAAGGGAACGCCAGAATTGCTCCAGCCGCCAGGCGGCATAGAAGACTATTAAGAGCAGGAAGATAGACGAAAAATAGACCGGGCTGGCATTAGAAAAGGTGAAGATTGAAGCGCTTATCTCGGGACTAATCGGTAGCCTTGGAAAAAGGCGGCCCCTGCGGTCACCACCATCCCGACCCCAATTTCAACAAGGATGCTGATTCGTGACTTCCACACGCCTGCCAGGGTTGCACCACGCAGGCGCAGGGCCATGGCGAGCCATGTCAGAGCAAAAACCACTTCAGAAAAAAGAACAACCCGTGCCGCCCGGGCCTCCAGGTGATAGGCACAGTAAAGATATTCCCCGGAAAGGAGCGGTAATCCCGCTATGACCTGGATGAGTGAAAGGGAAAAACGCTGCTCGCTGCTTCTCAGCCACAGCGCCACGAGCCCGGACAGGGCCAGGAGACCATTCAGGACATAGAAAAGGGGAACCAGCATGGCATAAAGCCTTGTATTGAGGCCGACCGGTGACATGTCGAGACTATACCCGAACCCTTCGAATCCGTCGATGAAGTGCTTTAGGAAAAGGGGGCATACCTATTTTATCATTTTCCCTTCCAACTATCTGCAAACAATCACCACCACTCTATTATTGTGCCAAGTCTTTTGAATCAGTGATCCTGGGTTTCGTCTATATGCCGGATCCAATCGCCCAAGAGGGACGTGTGATGGACGATGAGCGCGATGCTGTGATCGGGGATGATGTTCAGAGGCAGGGCGTGATGCCTGAAAACCCGCTGGATATCTTCCCAGATTTGCGCTGTATCCCACGGAGTGGGGTGGATAAAGCCGTGATAGGAGTCTATGGAGGTAAATAAGGTGGCCCCCCTGTAGTTAACCGCAAGCTATTCAGAACCCTCTGTCTGACTGCAGGACCTAAAGGAGTAAGGGGTTTTTCACGGCAAGCCCACTAAAGCGGGTGAAATCACGATCAGCTGTCCAAAGCTTCCGGACTCCATGAAAACGGCATAGTGCAGCTATCCTTGCGTCATGGACTTGAGGACCTGAGACCTTACCAGTTTGCATTAAAAAACGAAGCTCGCCCCAATATCCGTCGCCCTCTGAAAGCATCACAAGGCTGGGTGATTCCAGCCACGCTTCGACCTGTTCGAAGGCCCGACTCAGCGGGGTAGGGGGCTTGTAGATTCTCGGGTGGGTCACAATGGCAAGGAACTCGTGGACGCATGGCCACGGTATCGCCCATGGAGCACTGCCCTCGGCAAGTTGTTTGATATATGCATAGGCGCGTTCATGCCAGGGGGAGTCCTCCCTATGGGCATAGACGAGGATATTGGTTTCTACACCGATCATCCGCCCCGGCCCTCATAAGTCATCTCCCGTATCCGCTCCCAAGAAGCGCCAGCTACATCAGGCTGAAGCCCCTTTCCCTTGAAAGTGGCTTTACGGAGTCTGAAACGGGGTTTGCGTCTTCTTTCCTTCAGGACCTTTTGCAATCCCTCCTCAATAAGGGCCTTGAGCGTTGACCGCTCCTTCTGCGCAATTTTTTTTGCCTCCTGCAACAGGCTGGTGGATATATCTACTGTCGTTTTCATATGGGTACCCATATCACAAAGTAAGGGTATATGTCAAGTGAAAGTAGCAACATTGCACTATGACTATGAGGGCTTCAAGAGATGAAGGCATGCCTACTAAGAGATGACTCCTTCACTCATAGGGCCCCAATTGAAAAAGCTTTTTGTATTGGGTGGCGACAATGTGATAGAATTTGTCTTGCGGTATGTAGATGTATGGGACGTCCTCTGTTCGGCGGTAGAGGAAATGAGATAGGATCATTCGGTTGACTGCGCGGTGGCCCACTATCATGATGTTTTCTGCTCTGCCACTCAGGAAGAGAGCCTTTTTGATACCCCGGTCAACCCTTTCCTTCATGGTTGCGTATCCCTCTCCGCAGGGATAGACGTAATTATATTTGTCCCGTTTCCTGGCATAATATACTTCGGGCATTTGGGTGCGAATTTCTTCGTAACTCATGCACTCACAAATGCCGCTGTCAATCTCGTTAAATTCCTCAAGGGGAATTATGGAGCAGTTCGGCTGAAGGTCTCTTATGGGCTCTGCTGTCTCTATGGTGCGCTTTTTCTTGCTTGTATAGATAAAAGGGATGGATTTGCTCTTGAAGTATTGGGCAAGGGCCTGCGCCTGCCTCAAGCCTTTGGGAGTAAGGCTGGAATCGCCCCCTATCCTGTCTTCAAGGTTGAAATAGGTTTCCCCATGCCGGATCAGGAATAGGTTTTTGACACTGTCCGTGACCAGGAAATCTCTTATCAAGTCGTAGAAGGGTATCCGGGTTGTGATTTCTTCCATGAGAATGCGATTATTCAACGAGTCCAGCTTTGCGAAATTCCTCAGAGTTCCGGGTGGGGCCCGCGGTGGAGGTCTTGATCGCACCAACCAGAGCCCAAGGTGGGTGAGAATCTTCCTGATAATTTGCTGATCTTCTATGAAAACTGACGATGCGCATCCGGCCCTGGCACTTGGGACAAACAAGGGGATCAACCTGGTAGATTTTCCGTATCATCCTGGCCCAATTCTTCCTTGAGCCTTGCGACAACTCATCCGTCTCCAGGATACAGGGTATGAGGTTGTCTTCGTTTTGCTTCTTCCGCCTGCCTCGAGAAACGTTGCTGTAGTAGCCGTAATACCTCACCATCTGTTCACCCTTGCCAGGCACATGAGAACACATGGCCGCCAGCCATTCCAGGGCGTCAAAGATCTTCTCTTCTTTGCCGTCTTTTGATCGGTAGAGGACTTGTGCCTCCTCCTCCAGGTAGCTCATCCGCTCTTGTGAAAAAGAAGCCCGGATAATGTAGCGGGCCAGGTTTTCCAACGAAATCTCTCAGTAGGAGGCCGCCTGAGATGCCATACACCAAATTTGACTATATTGCCGTTCGCATCGCAGGTGTAGGTGTATGTCGTGCCGTTATGCTCTATCTCCTTCACTGCATGCTTGTGTCCCCAGACATATTACTTGTAATCGAGGACCTCTGTGCCCACTGTCTTGGAGGTGATGTTTCCTATGGCACTATAGCTGTAGCTTACTGGCTCATAGGAGCCCGTGTTGGCCTTTGAAAGAAGCCTGTTTTCGCAGGTTGGACAGTTAATGGAGGAGAATACGGGGAGCTAGTAAGAAAAAAGTAGTTGTCGGCTACATAGTAGAGAAACGCATAAAATCATCCCCGTCCCCTTTTTACACATTCCGTTTATTTCATCTTGACAATTATGACAAAATAGTTATTATTATATCATAATACTCTTTCGTAGAAAGTAAACTATGGCGAATCCTTTCATATTTCGTGAGCTGTCCCCGACTGACCCCTTCTGCAACCGTGAGGAAGAGCAGCAGAAACTTCTCTCTTACGTCCGGGCATACGCCAATGTGGTGCTGTTTTCCCCCAGACGCTACGGTAAGACTTCACTGGTGAGGCGACTGCAGGCTGAACTGTCGAAGCAAGGCTTTGTCACCATTTATGTAGATTTTTTTGGGGTCTCATCCGTTTTTGAGGTTGCCAGCCGAATTGCCCGCGGCACCTATCGGGCTATTCATCAGCGGGAATCGCTGCTGAACAAAGGAAAACGTTTCCTAAGGTCGTTCAAGACTTTTCGGCCTGTATTCCGTGCCGCACAAGATGGCTTCAGCATCACGGTTGAGCCGGTGGGCTCTCGGGGGGAGAGTATCGAGCTGCTTGAGAGCGTAATGCAGGAGCTGGGAGACTTTGCGGTGGGGGAGGGGTTTCCCGTCCATGTTACTTTTGACGAATTTCAAGAGATTACCAGACTGAAGGAATCTCCAGCGATTGAGGGAAGATTGAGGAGTTGCATTCAACGACAGAAGACATCCTACTGCTTTGTGGGGAGCAGACGTGGGATTCTTCTTGCCATGTTTAATGACCGCAAACGTCCTTTTTTCCAATCAGCAGTCATGCTGCCTCTGGGACCTCTCAGAGACGAAGATGCGGTTCCTTTTCTGATCGCGCTCTTCGAGCAAGGGGGAAAACAGTGTGACAAGATGATGTCTAGCAGGATTGTCGGGTTAGCCCAGAATCATCCTTATTACATACAACGGCTTGCTTTCGAGGTGTTTGAACTGTCTGGCGCCCAAATCAGCCAAGATGATATTGATACCGGTTTGGAAAACGTTCTTCTCTCTGAAAGATTCGGCTATGAGGCAATTCTCCAGGGGCTCCCTCATCCGCAGATAAGATTGTTGAAGGTCCTTGCAGAGCAGCCGAGCCCCTCCATATTTTCCAGAGAGTTTCTTTCCAGAAGCGCACTGCCACTTGCCACAATCCAGCATGCAAAGAAGAACTTGCTGCAGCAGGACCTGATCGACAAAGACGAGAATGGTCTCTGGAAGGTGGTTGATCCTCTGTTCGCCCGTTGGCTGCAGAGCCTCTGAAATGGTCCAGTTTGCCGAGGTCATCTTTCATGCGGCTCAATGCTTCAAGGGAGAATTTCGATGGGGGTTCCGGGTTTGACAGCGTTCCAGACCACGTCCATGTCGTGGTTGCTGAGGGCAATGCAGCCGTCGGTCCAGTTGAACAACTGGGTGAAGGCGGAGAACTTTTCGTAGCCGTTGCGCTGGCCATGGATCATGATGGCGCCGCCGGGGTCGACGCCGCGTTTACGGGCCTCTTTCCTGTCTCTGGCATTGGGGTATGAGATATGAATTGCCTTGTAGTATGAGCTGTCTGCTTTCTTGTAGTCGAGGATGTATCTGCCTTCCGGCGTTCGCTCATCGCCCTGCTGCTGCTTGTGCCCTCTGGGATTGGAGCCAAAGGCAACATGAAATGAGGCCAGCACTTCACCTTTGCGCATGAGGTAGAGGCGGGATTCGCTCTTTTTGACCAGCACCAGGTCAGCCGTGTCCTGGCTGTGAGCAGCTCCTGAATAGAGAAGACAGACAAAGGCGGCCCCAATGATGGTTGCGAGAATTTTCATGGCAGGTAATATCTTAGCTGATTTCGTGCCCAAGTGTCTTGCCCTCGTTTGTTCTGCCCTTGCATGACCAGCACAGACGTGCCAATGGGAGCCCATGGGAACAAGTTGTTTGAGGTTTTCCCCGGCGAGGTCAATTATAGTGGTCACATCTTGAAAATTAAATATTGACATTGTCCTTTGCTTCGGGAAAGTTTCAGGTATTGGTATCTTGTGCCATAATTACCAGCGCATTTCAGAATGCGACCTGGCCGCCCAGAGGAGATGACCCATGATGATCAAGATTGGCAGAAATGAACCGTGTCCATGCGGCTCTGGCAGAAAGTACAAACATTGCTGCCTGAAAATCGATGAGAGCAACTACTCCAACAATGGAGACAATCCACTGGCAAAAACGCTTGCAGAGATCACCAGGGCTGTCGAGGGACAGGAATTCGAATCTCTCGAGGAGCTGCAGGGATTTGTTGATAACTTCATGGCAGTGAAAAACAGAGAGGCCGTCCCCGGCTTTCTCGGTTTTTCTTCTGACCAGATCCACCGCCTGCTCTATTACTCCTTCGAAGACACGGCCGACATCCTCGAGTTCAACAAGAACCTCCCCGAGGAAACTCTGGCAAAGATTCCAGTGGTAAAGAATGTGCAGTTGTTCCTGAGCCGACTGGCAGAACTGGAGCCGCTCAGGGCTACTGCCAAAGGAAACCTGCCGTTGAAATTTGCCCGGGAGCTCCACGAGCAATTCACCCAGAGGGAGGATCTGCATTATAAGATTCGTTCTGAAGAAAAATCTGCGAAACTTCACCCCCTCCGCCACGTGCTCACTATGTGCGGCTGGCTGAAAAAACGGAGACAACAGTTCAGCTTGACCAGGAAGGGGAGACAGATTGTTGACAAGGGTTTCACAGGTGAACACTATCTGCAACTCTTCAAAGTGTATACCAGGAAGTTCAACTGGGGCTTTCTGGATGGCTTTCTCGATCTGTGGATCATTCAAGGTGGTTTTCTCTTTTCTCTTTATTTGCTGCGGCTGAAGGCTGTTGATTTTGTGGAGGATGTAGCGCTGGCAGACTATTTTATGGAGGCCTTTCCCAGGGCGCTGGACGAAGCGGCCGAGGAAACATACTGGGAGCCGCCGAAGACAGTTGCCATTGCTTTTTCGAGCCGATTTCTGGTGCGCTTTTGCGAGTACTTTGGTCTGGTAGAAGCGAAGAGACGGGAAGAAAGAGAGCTTTACAGAACGCGTCTCTACGTGAAAACGACTGAGTTCTATGACCAGTTCCTGGTCTGGAAGGGACCGTGAGCAGGTGAGAAAAGGGATCATATATTTTTTTCGGCTGCGTCAGGACAAATGTTAGAAATGTTTGGCGGCAAAAGCTCGACCGGAGTGGGATTTGAGGTATTTTTCGAATGAGGCGGCTTTTTCACGAGAACGAAAAGCAATCGCCGTTTCAATCCGCAGGGACGGTATTTTGTAGTGTGAGGAACCTGGCCGTTGTTGTGAGCTTTCAGCCGAGCATCAGGGTCAATTGTAAGACCGGTATAGTGGCGAGATCCGTCTGATTCGCTAACGAGAATGTAAACATAATGAAAATTCATCAGACCTTTGATTGCAGTCTTCGTTCTTCACTGTGTTTCGAACGGAATTGACTGGCTTGCCAAGGCGAAGTTCTGAAAAGCGAGTGCTTTTCAGAACGAAGACTGGTGGAGGCGAGGGGAGTCGAACCCGCAGTTTAAGGCTACAATTAAGGGTCTTCTAGGTTGGTGGCAAGAATGTAGCAAAAAGATGGTCCTCTGACTTCAGCTTAGGGCCATCTTGACCGGATCTCTGCACCTTTCATCTCATATGCTATCCTGTGCAGGATGTCTCGCAAGAAGTCAAGAATCCTGAATGTCACCCAAACTCATTCAATCGGTCGCACGATTATCGGATATGTGAGTTCAACATTTGCTAAAGGGAAATCTACCTGCCGAGTTGCGAAGTACGGTCCATGTCCTGTTTTGTATTTACCATCATCACAATAGGGTGGAGTCGAAATATAGTTAATGAACGAACCTATTTCATTCAGGTCGATGGGTCTTATTGATGTGTCTGCTAAATAGTAATTACCATCGTCTGTGTTGAGAGATATCCATTGTGGTGGCCCACTGCCGTATGGCCGTCCCGTACAGTCATCTGAGAGAAAATTTCCACCTCTAAATGTTGGCACCTCAATGAAGGGAGGAGGACAATAGCCCTGGCCGTCACACCTCGAATATTCGATAACCCAAAAAAATCCTGGAACAGTGGGGTCAAACACTGTGGTTCTCGGTGCTTGGCCACCTTCTCCTTCCTTATGCACGAGATATCCAAGGAAGAGACCGCTCCCGTCGTATACGCCCAAGCAGCCAATCCCCGCCGGTCCGGCTGGCCCCATTCCTCCTTGCAGACCTTGAGGTCCAGGTGGACCTTCTGGACCTCGCTCACCGGGAGGCCCCACCGGACCCTGTGGCCCGACTTCTCCTGGTTCACCCTTCTCACCTGGAGGACCCTGTGGCCCTGTTGGTCCAGGCGGTCCAGCAATGCCCTGCTCACCAGTATCGCCTTTTGGGCCAGGAGGTCCCGGTGGACCGGGCGGTCCTTCTGGCCCCGGTGGTCCAGCACGACCTACTAAATTCCAGGAGATAAACATTTCTGAGGACCTGCAATCATTGGGACCCTCTACTATTCGGATCTTTCCGTTATTCTTGTGGTAACAGGCAAAGATTACGTTGTCCTCCGCTTGAGTCGACATTGCAGTGACGACTACTAAACCAAGTACCGTTATTATAGTGGTGGCAAGGTTCCTCATTTTCATCTCCTTTCTTCGGATGTATGACGCAGAAGACAAAAAAGCCCCTATTAGGCATACAACCCTCCCTCGGAGGCCTCATATGGCAGCGTTCGGAAACCCCTCACCATAACTCTCCCTCGAAACAGGTTGTCCACGACTAAGATGTATGATTTCTAGCGAAACAGAGTAGTTCAGAGTGAAAACAGTGGTTTTTACGTCAGCCACCTAGATCGATAAATGTGACCTAAGATGCTTCTAGAATACAGGGAGTAGTTGTTTCGTGTAAAGGAAAATCTCCGGTATGGATATAAGCGTGGTCCACCACTGGCCATTGCGAGGTTGGGCCGTTGTTTGAGACGGCCGTAATAATGATGGGCGAGACATAGTCTTTGAGGCGAGTGACCCATATGGGAAAATCTAGCCAAGGAGGCTCACTAGCGGCCAATCGGGTATTGATCAAAGGAGGGCTTGGGGGGCTGTGGGTGTCATGGGGTTGGATTGAAATTAGTTGTGAGAATCTAGTTTGGGCAGCGTTACACTTTCATGGCAGCCTTTGCTAGATTTGACAACTGTAGCTAAACGGCTCCCTATCGTAGTAAGAACAGAGGTCCAAAATCAGTTTCTTGAAAAAAGAATTTCATTCTCTTCCAGTACAGTTCTATTGCCAACCAGCAAGATATTGTGCCAGGTTGATTGCTGGCTGAGTTTGAAATGATGGATGTCATCCACACCGTGCGTTCTCATTTTTAAGCCAACAAGAATAAAATTGCCATTTTCCGATTGGCGCGGAGTATTTCTTACCGATAAGGAAGAGTCGAAAAGAATGACTGATTTTCTCATCCGTTCGCTAGAAAGTTAGAGATGAGAAGCCAGTCCCTATCATCATTACCCACCTCCTTACGACACTTGACATATAAGGCTCATTCATCCTATGTTACTTGATATTGAAAGTCCAATTTTTTACTAATATGAGTCTTTCAGTATTTAAGATAATAGCTTCTCTCTCGTTTCATGCCTGCCATCTGTGTAAAGAACGGGATGTTAGCCGCTAATGCTCGTGCCATAATACAAGAGGGACTGAGACACGTATGCAGATAGACTCATTTATTCCCTGTTCATCGATCATCTAGGTATGAACACCTTTGATTATGGACTGCGTATCGACCTAGGTGCTGGTGCTGCCACAACTGTTGTTCCTTGGCGTGGACGGGATAGAAGAGGTTGAACTGTTGCCTCTAGAGAAGCCACAGGAGGTTCATTAAGGAGGTGGCCATGGGACCCGAGAAAAATTACAAGAAGGAGAACACTAGTAAAGGAGTCTACGCCTGCATTAAATGGGCGGTTGTAATCTTAATAGCGGGGACTATTGGTTGGGGTTTAGGCTACTTCTTGAGTAACCGATTTACAATGGTCGTTCAAGGCAGTCGGGTTTACAGACTTGACAGAAGAAGCGGTGACATGTGGTATATCAGTAGCAGGGGTGTGGCTAGGCGCGTCATCATCGCCGAGGAGGCAAGGAGGAGGGAGCTGGGGGGTGGATTTACGGTCGACCCGCTCTGGAGCGACAAACGGCTGAGAACGGAGATACTGGCCGCAGACGCTTTGGGCAAGCCGGAGCACGTGCCGCAGGATATCTGGGACAGATATGTCCGCGATCTGGAGGAGCTAGTCAGGAAACGGGGAATTGACAGGGCTGGGGAAGGAGAATGGACAGGACCGGGGAACAAGCAATAAATAGCACTGGGGAATGGGCAGGCTTGCATGTGGAAGGGAGGTGATATCATGGTGACGGTCATGGTGGCGGGAATATCTATCATTCTGATGGCAGCAGCCCCGACTACTACGAGGGCCATTGACGCGGGGGGTGACGCATCCGCGCGGAAAAAACACGCACATGTTAAAGTTAGAGGCCATATTTGACAGAAGTCTGATCTATGGCGAATTTCACTGAGCTAGTAACGAAGAGAGGGTTTGATTAGTATATCTAAAATGCAACGTCTCAGGGTTTGTATTCCCTCCACGGAACCTGTCAACAACTTTTGGACACTCACTTGCGGAAATTACTGTAGCTTCTTTCTGTTCACCATTGCCTGCGCAGGAGGATTGATCCATACCGCCTGCGGCAAAGCAGGA
>JAFDHO010000338.1 GCA_019308745.1 Deltaproteobacteria bacterium | reverse complement strand
TGGGAACTTCACGAGCCAGTCCCCGCTGTCGGATTCCTCGAGTTCGTACCAGTTTAGACGGTACCTTGACATTCAGCTTCCCTCCATGGACACCGCTGCCTGCAGAATCGCCTCAGCGGAAATCTCAAAGAACCTCGCCGCTACGATTTCACGTTTTGCATAATCGAGCTTGGCGGCGGGATTCTGGATCCCTATCATCTCAGGATGGTCCCCTGGCCCGTTTGGCCCCTTTGTGGCCCCTTTAAACATTTTCTCCCTCTCATAACCCATTTGGCCCCTTTCTGGCCCCTTTGCGAAGCTCATAAAAAGTTCCCTTTCCGGTTTTTCCCACCCTCTGGAACACTCTCTTTTCCACAAGATCTGCCAAGTCACGATGAGCTGTACGCTTTGCGACACCAGTAAGTGTTTGATATTCTGTATTTGATATACGCCCTTCCTGTCTAACATATGAGATCGCTCTTTTTTGCCTCTCGTTTAAGTCAAGTTCCTTTATCATTTTATCCGTCAGCCAGTCCCGCCAGAGCGTAACAACGAACTGACCCGCCCGTTGCTCGAAATCAGGCTCCGGGAGGCCTGCTTCTCGGCATCGCTCAATCATGTCGAGCGTGCCGGTCCCGACCTTTTCGATATAGTGGGCCAAATAGAGGGGTTCTGCAATCAAAGGATTTCGAGGGATGGAGGCGTGGGGCTCTCGTAGCCGCTCTGGCGTCAAACTAGGAGGCAGTTCTCCTGGATTCCACACCTCCAAGCGGTCAGCAAAAAGCATCACCTGCACTCCGGCGTTGGAGGTGTAATCACGGTGGGCCACAGCATTCACAATGGCCTCTGACACGACTTCTTTGGGTATCTCGTACTCCACCGGGACTTCAGGTCCCGCTGAGCGGGTACCAACGCTCCGGGTAAGTTTCGCCATAACAAAATCCACAGCCTGATCAACCTGATCGAAGATCGTTCCCCCATAAATCTGATAAGAGGGAATCGGCTTCCTTATCTCAATACCATGAAAATGCACACATTTTACCTCGGCTGATGGTAGAAACCGTTGCGGCTCTTTACCGAACAATAGTACCGCAGCATGTGAAGGATTTCCTCCATCCAATAGGTTCAGATGCGTAAGAGACTTTTTAAGAGAAGTTTTCGCAGATAGGGCGTATTTACGCTCTTCACGTGCCCTGATAAGAAACCACCGGACCTTTTCAGAAGAAATATCTCTTAATACAGCTCTGGGGCAGGCCGCGGCATCGAATGGAAGGGTGCGCAACTCGCCACTTTGCTCAAGATACTCCACGAGGCTAGCATAAAGTGAGGCGGTTAAGTCGGGAATGTTGTGGAAGCGCCGGCGGATGAGCTGAGACCCCGCTTTGCGAATAAGTTTGAGCATCTTTGGGTTCCGGGCCTTGTCGTTAGTCCCTTTTACGAAAATGAGACGCGGTTTACCCATGGCGGTTGCATGGTCGAACTCGCGCTCCGTGGGTGAAAGGCCTTCTGAATCCTCATTACCGTAATCGTTACCGAAAATACCGACATATACAGCACAGCGCTCCACCTCTTCCAAGTATACCTCGTCGGCCCGGCAGTCACTTGCCGGTAGATCCTCGAATAGGAAAACATCGAAATATCGCCTCAGCAGTGCATCTCCTTGCACAAAGTCCTTTATGGCCCGACGTTCTTGGGGTAGCTCCTTCTGGACGCTGCTGATGAAAAGTCTTCTTAACCTGGAAGCCATTACGAATTTCTCCCAGTCTGATGAGCCGCTTGTTGCACGGCCTCCGCCGGAATTTCGAAGAACCTCGCCGCCACGATTTCACGTTTTGCATGGTCGAGCTTGGCGGCAGGATTCTGGATTCTCACAAGTTCTGGGTTTTCTCCGAGAGGGTCCCAAACTACATAGAGCCAATAGGTGTCCGCAAGCTGTTGAGCCTTATACCACTCATTTGTGGTAAGGCGGACAGGCTGACCCCGTAGACGGCCTTTTACTTCGATTCGCTTGACCATAACCTGGCCTGTGGCCTCATCCACGACCCTATGGGCCCGGATATCAAACCCAAGCTTCAGGTGTCCAACACGTTCAATTCTATTCTCTGGGAATCCCTCTTCTTTGAGGACGCTAATCACGTAATCTTCCGCGGCCAGTTCACTTCTTCTGCGCACATTAGGGTCAAGTTCATCTGCAAGATCCGCAAGCTGGGTCTGAATATCGGAATCAGGCGCGAGCACAACGGCAGTCGCTACATGCCGAACAGGGCCAGTGCGAGCAATCTGCAGACGTTTCAACCCCGCGAGGCGTTCTTCGCGGGTTCTTTGCAGTTCTTCGACCTGCTTGCGCGCCTCGTCCGCCGCAAGCTTGTACTCAGGCTTCGTACTTGCTTCGGCCGCAAGGAGCATAGCCCTTTCCTGGGCCCGCTTTATTCTCACATCGAAAGATCTTTCCAAATATTCACGACAGATGCGAGCGAAGCGCTCCCGCTCTCGCTGACAGCGGCTCCGGCACTCAAGCTGATATGAACTCTTCAGGAAATCCGACGCGGCCTGAGTGTCAAGCTTGTCTACGCTCTCCGGAGGACTCGGATGTGGTGGGAGATTCAAGAGTATGTCAGCAGGCACAACCTCAAATCTGCCATCCTGCTCACGAACAGCAACAAGCTCACCATGTAGAGGGACATCGTTGCCTCTTGTGTCTTTTCCACGAATCGATATCTCGAAGAAATGAAGCTGATAGGGTCTGTCTGAGAGAGGATCTACGTAGAAACCGATACCACCAACAAAGCCCGCCAACCGTTCGTTTAGCTTTTCGTCCACTGCAGCATATAGAGGATG
>JAFDHO010000100.1 GCA_019308745.1 Deltaproteobacteria bacterium | reverse complement strand
GTCGCAGAAAAGACCAGCCCGGGAGGCTCGGAACGCAAGAAAAGGCATCATCACCCCCGTTCGTCCATCACCGAGTTCTCTGAATCGCTTTTCAAACGGCTAAAATGTTACAGACAGTGGATAGGCCCTTGGAGGATCTTTTCACAAGCTTCAATCAAATTCCTCCCATGCATTTGATGGTGGTGGAGTCCTTGCTTCAAGGGAGTAGTTGGAGGTTTGAGATATGCCTCATATTATGAGCCATGATGGGAAAAAGACATGGTATGACGTGGTTGGAGAGGGAGAACCCCTTGTTCTTATTGGCGGCAGCAGCCTGGTTCACAGGCAGTGGGATTTTATGATACCGATCCTTCAAGACCATTTCAGGGTTATCCTATACGACCAGAGGGGTGCAGGCCTTTCAGACAGAAGTCCGGAGGGGATCACAGTCGATCAGTGGACCGATGACCTTAAGGAAATCCTGGACAGGATTGGGATAGAGAAGGCCCATATTATGGGAACTTCCAACGGGTCGTTTATTGTGGTTCATTTTGCTGCCCGGTACCCGGAAAGAACGGCCAGTATCATCCATTACGGTATGTACAAGTCTACGGAGCAGTTCTCGAAGGTGTCAAGGATCGGGGAAAGAATCATAGACGAATTCGGTGTTGGAAATGGGAGCATGGGTGCTTATTATTTGGTGCGGCTTTATGGTATCCCCCCTTTGTATGAGGAGTGGGAAACAAATCGATTCGAGGAGAATCTGTCCCCTGATGGATGGAAGGCAATGCATGCTGCCCTTGACGTCGACTTGACAGAGGACCTTCAAAGGATTAAAGCTCCCCAATTGATCCTGATTGGGGATCGTGGGTCATTGAGTAAAGATTCTGATTATGGTTCAGGGTGGAAAGATGTTCTGCGGTTATGCTCGGATGTAGAGCTGGCAGTCATACATGGTGCTGAAGGAACCTATTGTGTTGTCACTCATCCTGCTGAGGTCGCAAAAGAGGTTATTGCCTTTTTTAGGACGCATAGAATTGGTTCTTGAGGATCTCCATTTGAGTTTGTTCGGCGAATCGGAGGTGGATACCCTTTATGTCTCTTCTTTTTGAACCGTACAAATTCTGTGGTTTGGATCTGAAAAACAGGCTTGTACGGTCTGCGACCATGGAAAACATGGCTACTCCTGAAAAGGTGCCTTCCAAGGAGATGCTGGCCCTCTATCAGAGACTGGCACGGAGCGGTGTAGGTTTGATAATAACAAGCGGAGTGAGACCGGATCGGAAGTGGGATCTCTCGCCTTACAGCAAGAACATGTGTATTGACAGTGATGACTTTATACCGCGGTTTGCCGAGCTATCGGGACGTGTACACTCTTTTGGCTGCAAAGTGGCCATGCAACTCGGGTCTTTTTACCGTTTTCACGGAGAGTTGGTTGCACCTTCATCGGTATCTCTGGAAGGATCTTCGGATCCCGTTCCAAGGGCCTTGACCCCTGATGAGATCAAGACAATTGTTCAAGCTTATGGTGAGGCGGGAGGGCGGGCCAAGAGAGCTGGCTACGATGCAGTTCAGCTTAATGCAGCGCATGGATTCCCTCTCTCGAGGTTTCTTTCCCCCTATTTTAACAGACGGACGGACGCCTATGGTGGAACACCTGAAAATCGGTGTCGCATTATTATTGAGATTACGAGTGCCATCAGGGAACGGGTGGGGCCAGATTTCCCCGTATTCATCAAAATGAATGTCTCGGATTTTATTGATGGAGGTATGACCCTGAGTGATTCCGTAGAGGTGGCCAAGATCATCTCCCAGAATGGAATAGCGGCAATTGAGACATCGGGGGGCATGTTTGGTGCCAAAGTCACCCAGTCAGGTCCTATCGACCCATCTGAATGGAGAGAAGGCTATTTCATGGAGTATGCGGGTGCCATCAAAACAGCTGTTCAGGTACCGGTTATTCTGGTAGGTGGCCTTCGCAATCCAAGTATGATGGAAAGCATTATTCGTGAAGCGAAGGCAGATCTTGTGGCTATGAGCCGGCCGTTCATCAAAGAGCCCGAGATTGTAAAAAGGTGGATTGAGGGTGATACCAGTCCTTCTAAATGCGTATCCTGTGATGGCTGCATGGACGTATATCTCTCTGGTGAAGGGGTACACTGTGTCACCGAATGACACACTCCTAGGGGTCTCCATTTGACCGTTGTTGTGGCGCGTAATCATCGCGCCTTAGCAGGCTATTGCGCAAGTGATTTGCTGTTCTTTCCCCTCTCAGGCTTACTTCCGGAGACCTGAGCTTCATGAAAAGGCACAGTTCAACCAGCAGTACGCCTTCCTTCTGTTTGGCTTATGAGTAAGAAGGCCGTATATTTGACCTGTACATGTGACCGTAAATAGGTTGATCTGAAAGGGTGGAGAATGAAAGAAGCCCAAGGCGTGATATGTCCCGGCAGGAAGCCCTTCAAGCAACCTTCCATAGACGCTCGATTTCCTCGCTCGTTGCCACCCTGCCGAAATAGGATTTGATATTAAACAATGTTGCGTCGTATTCCTCCCGGGTGGGGGCATCCGTGCAATCTGAAATCACAACGACATAGTAACCTTTTATGTAGGCGTGTCTGGCCGAGGTTTCCACGCACACGTTGGTCGTGAAACCCGTGAGAAGAAGGGTCTTTATGCCCTTGGCTGCCAGGAGGAGATCCAGGTTGGTATCTGAAAAGGCATCGTAATGATACTTGGTCACCACGTATTCCCCCTCAAGAGGGCTTGTGATCCCCGAGTACCACTCAGAGCCGGAGCTGGCGTCCTTTACCAGGTCAATGGATCTGGAAAGGGCGTCGACAATAAGCTTCCTGGCCCGAAAGCTCGGCCTGGACCTGGCGGGATCCACGATGGAGCGGGTCCAGACGATCATGATCCCCTGATCCCTCGCTCGAGCAATAAACCTGTCCAAGCGTTGGGCCGCTGCCTGCATACGGGATACATCCCAGCCCATGAGCCTGGCCAGTGCCCCGTTTGCGGCACAGAAATCGTTTTGGGGATCAATGACAATCAGGGCGGTGTGTTCCGGTCTTACCTGTTCTTCCAGGGCAGTCAAAATATGAGCCTCCATTCCTCACTCCTTTTCATTCTAACAGAGGAGCCCCGGTCCTTCGGGCCCGGATTTCTACTGGATGGTGCGGGAAAAGGACCAACTCATAGGGCCGGTTGCCCCGGTGTCACCGCAACAAGTCAGGGACTTGCTCTCAAGGCTGATGGCATAACCCGAGTCCCTGGCGAAAGGCTTCCTGGTTTATTGCCCTCAGCTCTTGCGGCAGTTCCTCATGGATCGCCTCCTCAAAGGCCCCTGCCTCGAACCCCACCACGCCGGAGCCGCAAAGGGCCCCGAGCATGACCATGTTGAGGACCTGGATGTTCCCCAAGTTCCCTGCTGCCTCGGATCCTGGGATTCTCCAGAGCGTTGCGGTCATCTCGTCCAGGAGAGACCAGAGGGATTTCTCCCGGGGATATGAAAACCGTCCGGTCTGTACCCCCAGGGGCATGATCGGGGCATCGTTGACAAGGGCGACGGTTCCCAAATGGCCGAACTGGGCCTGGATTCGAAGGGCCTCGAGGGGTTCGAAGGCAACCAGGACATCCAGGGCCCCTTTGGGGACCAGGGGAGGGAGGGGGCGGTCTTTGGCCCACCGGACGTGGCTTGCCACTGACCCGCCGCGCTGGGTGAGCCCGTAGACATCACCGACCGTGACCTCAAGCCCGCGGTTGAGGGCGACCCTGGCCAATACCTTGGCCGCAAGGACATTGCCCTGTCCTCCAACACCGGTGACAATGAGGTTAGTGGAGGCCTCCATGCCCCTTCTCATCTTCCTGGTCTTGAATGGAAATCGCCCCACTGGGGCATACCTGACCGCACAGGCCACATCCCGTGCATGTCTGCTGGTCGATTGATGCGGTGCCCGAATCCCTGTTAAAGAGGATTGCCGGGCACCCCAGGATGCGGGTGCAGAACCCGTTGCACCCGCATTGGTCCCCCAGGCAGGCATCAGAGTCCACACGGGCTCTGGTGGTGGAGCGGGTGGGGTGCATCCTTTGCAAGAAAGTGGCGCACCCGCGACGAAAGACGACCACATGAACGCCCTTTGAGTCCAGTGCATGAAGCACGGTCTCGATAGCTGCATGCACGTCCGCCACCGGATCGAGGACCTCGACCGTGGCGCCAATGGCCCGGGCCACATCTTCGATCCAAAGGCCCTCCTTTCCCCTGGAGAATTCCGGGGGGGTGGCCGGATTGATCTGGAATCCGGTCATGGCGGTGACTCCGTTATCCAGGATCACAAAAACCGAGTCAGCCCCCTGGTGAATGGCATTGACCAGGGCGGGCATCCCCGCATGAAAAAAGGTGCTGTCCCCTGCTACGGCCACCATGGGCTGATCGAACCCGAGCCCAGCCAGGCGGTCGAAACCAACAGCGTTTCCCATACCCGAGCCCATACAGTGAAGGGCCTTGATAACACCGAAGCCCGTTGGACCGGCTGCCATCCCATAGCAGCCAATGTCGCCGACCACAAAGCCGTCCTTGCCATACAAATCCAGGGCCGCCTTGATGGCAAAGAAGGAGGCGCGGTGCGGACATCCCTGGCAGAAGGAGAGTTCCCTGGGGATAAGCATTTTCGTGGCTCTGGCCCTCAGAGAATCCGGAAGACCTCTCCCGGGGCCTGTGTCCAAATCGAAGAGGCGTGACAGGGCCGAGGTGGCTATGTCCGTGTTCATTTCGCCGACACCAGGGCCGTTCGGGCCTGCCACGAAACCGTCATTCTTGCCGAGGAACCTGATCCCTTCCACCCGGTGGGGGCTTTCAGCGCAGATGACCTTTACCCCATCCTCCATGAAAGGATCTATTTCCTCGAGAAAGCAGACCGCCTTTGAAGAACCTATACCACGCAGAATCCATTCCGTTGGCAGGGGCCAAAGGGTGGACAGCTTCATGAGCCTTAGCCGATTTCCCAGGCCTAACCTTTCAATGGCTTCCTCGGCGAATTTGGCGCTGAGACCCGATGCTATGACAACCGTGGAAGCACTGGAAGGGCCCTGGCAGGTATTCCAAGGGCACGATTCGAATTCTTCACGTATCCGCTCCCTCACGGCCAGGAGCCTTTCGTGGTTTTTTGTTACGAGGTGGGGCAGGCCTACCTTGGGCTTTTCTATGCAGAATCGGGGCTGTGATTGAGCGGAAGGAATCGGCCCAGTGAGGACAGGCCCCCTGCTGTGGGAAAGGCGCGAGACAGAGCGGAGTATGCAAGGCACGCCGAAACGCTGTGAGATGTCCAGGCCGTAGACCGCCATATCCTTGGCTTCCTGGGGCGTGGAGGGTTCCAGCAGGGGTAGCTGGGCAATCTTGGCATAATGCCTGGAGTCCTGCTCATTGCTGCTGGTCAGGGGTCCCGGGTCGTCGCACACCACCACCAGGAGTCCTCCCGGGATTTCATCGAGCGAGACGGTAGTCAGGAAATCGGCAGCCACGTTGAGGCCGTTTTGCTTCATGGTAACCATGGCACGCCTGCCGGCGAAGGCAAATGCAGCAGCTGCCTCCATGGCCACGATTTCGTTGACAGACCACTCCACCGTCACGCCGTGGTTTCCGGCTGTTTTGCATAGGGTATCCAGGATCTCCGAGGAGGGGTTTCCAGGGTATCCGGTAGCGTAAGAGATCCCGCCCTCAAGGGCACCGCGGGCAATGGCCTCGTTTCCCAGCATCAAGGAGCGCTCAGGCGGTGTGGTTTTTTTCATTGACTACCTGTTATTATGAGCTTGAACACGGGACGCTACCATGTGGCATGATAGGCTAAAGGTTCCCAGAAAATATGGCGACCTCGCCTATTAAGGCGATGATTCAGTCGAATATAGAAACCCTGGTCCTCTGGCCCAGATCAGAGTTCAGTGGCTCTGCCAAGATATGCCGACGAAGAATCCAGGAGCCAGAATAAGAAGGTTTTGGCCCATGCTGAACCGGAATTGTCTATTGCAGGAGCCAGGTACAATCAGAATCCTTACTGACTCCTGGCTTCTGAATTCTGGATTCTCTATATGGAGCGCCTATGTGGGTCCGGGACCCAGTCGAGTCCATACCGTAAAAGGACGAAACCCTTGTGATGATCGTTATGTTAGAAAGAAGATCATTGAATTTCAAGGGGAAAATGATTACCCTGGAATTGCTGAAAGGGGCGGAGGGCACGACATGCCGGGATCATGCTTTGTCGGGGGCAAAGGTCTCGGTCAGGGCAAACTATAGTGATCTTTGGCCTGGACAGGAGCAGGACAAGGTTTTGAGGTAAGAGTGAATGGTGGCCGCAAGTGATAGGGCTTATTCGTACCGGGAAGTGAAGAGCCTCCTTCCTCCGGGTGCCTACTATCTGTCAGGTAATGAGGCGGCAGCGGAAGGGGCCCTCGCTGCCGGTTGCAGGTATTTCGCCGGATACCCCATAACACCTTCAAGTGAAATCATGGAGCATCTCTCGCACCGGCTCAGAGAGCTTGGGGGTGTGTTTATGCAGATGGAAGATGAAATTGCCTCCATATGCTCTGTTATCGGTGCGGTGTGGGCCGGGGCCAAGGCAATGACCGCCACATCGGGTCCCGGCTTCACCCTGATGCAAGAGGGGATCGGATATGCAGCCTTTACAGAGACCCCCCTGGTCGTTGCGGACATCCAAAGGGCCGGACCTGCGACCGGTCAGGCGACAAGGCCGGGCAGCGGAGACCACATGCAGGCCAAATGGGGCAGCCATGGAGACTATCAGGTGATCTCCCTCTCCCCCTGGTCCGTCCAGGAGATGTACGATATGACCGTAGAGGCCTTTAACCTGGCAGAAGTCTACAGGGTGCCGGTATTTCTTATGGGTGAGGAGGTGATAGGGCATTTGAGGGAAAGGGTGGATGTAGGAGGAACCGTGAAGGTCGCCGATCGACCGAAGAGGAAAGGCGCCCCGCCCTTTGGAACGGATGAGCCAAGTGGCGTGCCCCCCATGCCTTGCTTTGGGGAGGGGGAAAGACTGCTGGTGACCGGATCCACCCATGATGCATTGGGAATCAGAAAGACAGATGATCCCTTGGTCCATGCAGCACTCCTGGATCGAATCAATAACAAGATATTGGACCACCGGGAGGATATTGCTGAGACAGAGGAGACCTTCCTGGAGGACGCACAGGTCGTGATTGTCTCATACGGGTTTACGGCGCGAAGCGCCCTCTATGCGGTCCATCGGGCGAGGAAAGAAGGGATCAGGGCAGGACTCCTTCGCCTCAAGACGATTTGGCCCTTTGCTGAGAAGGCCGTTCGCCGTGTCAGCGAATCAGCCCAGAAGATCGTCGTTCCTGAGATGAACAAGGGGCAGGTCCGGGGCGAGGTGACAAGACACGCATTCTGTGACGTGATCGCTTACAACCAGACGGATGGTGAGATCATCCATCCCCACAAAATCATCCAGGAGTTGAGGAGTATTTCCTAATGGCACGGGACCTTGAACAGTACCTTCGGCCCGAGGTGAAATCCACGCCCTTTTGCCCGGGATGCGGTCACGGGATACTCATGAACCTCATCCTGCGTGCCATCAACGACCTGGGGCTTGATATGGAGCAGATGCTCTTTGTATCCGGCATAGGGTGCGCAGCGTGGATTCCGAGCCCCCACTTCAACGGTGACACCCTCCACACCTTGCACGGAAGGGCCATTGCCTTTGCAACCGGGGCCAAGATGTTCGACCCTCGATTGAACGTGATGGTCATCAGCGGGGATGGGGACCTGGCGTCCATAGGCGGGAATCACCTTATTCACGGGGCCCGGCGAGATACGGATCTGACCGTGATCTGTGCCAACAACCAGATCTACGGGATGACCGGGGGACAGGCAGCCCCTACCTCCCCCCTGGGCGCATCAACCTCTACCAGTGAAGAAGGAAATATCTATGCCCCCTTTGACCTTTGCAAGCTGGTGCTGGCAGCCGGGGCCACATACGTGGCGAGGTATTCCGTAACCCAGCCCCTCTCACTCGTCTCCTCGATCAAGAAGGCCATCCAACACAAGGGCTTCAGCTTCATCGAAGTCCTTTCTCCCTGCCCCACCCAGTTCGGCAGGAGGAACAGGCTGGAGACGCCGGCCCGCATGCTGGAGATACTCATGGAGAGTTGTGTCTCAATGGATGAAGCCAGAGAGCTTGAAGGGGAAGACCTGGAGGGCAAGATCTTAACGGGGGAATTCAGGGATGGGTGATCTCGTCCAGGTTCGCCTGTGCGGCTTTGGGGGCCAGGGTATCGTGCTTGCCGGGACCATCCTGGGGTTCGCTGCAATCCATGACGGGAAATGGGTATGCGGTTCCAATTCCTACGGGGCCCAGGCACGGGGAGGCTATGCGCGATCCGAGGTCGTCCTTTCAAGCGGGCCCGTCAAGTTTCCCCTGGTCATCGAGCCCGATATACTCATCGCCCTTTCTCAGGAATCCTACGGGGAATACGTCAAGGACCTTTCCGGGACCGGCGCCCTGGTCATCTATGACGACACGGGCGTCACTGCAAGACCCATGGACAACTTGAAGCAGATCGGGGTACCCGCCACGGAATGCGCTGTTAGGGAATGCAAAAGCAAACAGGTGGTCAATATGGTGATGCTGGGTGCATCGGTGGCCTTGACAGGCGTTGTGAGCAAAGGGGCCCTGGTCTCTTCCATATCCGAAAATGTCCCTGAGCCATACAAGAAACCGGACCTGGATGCGTTTGAACTGGGATATGGCCTCGGAGAGACCCTAAAAGGGGGGGGTGTGATTCAATGGCCGTGAAAGGGCGAACCCACAGGCCCGTCATCCGCCACGAAAGATGTAATCAGTGCGCAGTGTGTCTTGGGGGATGTCCTGCCGAAATCCTACCGGAGATGAGGGGGGAAGAGGAGAGCCTGAGGGGAAGGGTGTACTCCCGTCGTGATGGAGCTCTGAGGGTCCATGAGGGCAAGGACCTGGGAAGACCCCCATGCCAGGCAGCCTGTCCTCTCGGCCAGGACGTGAGGGGATATATTAAGCTCATCGCAGAGGGAAGGCACGCCGACGCCATGGCGCTCATAAGGGAAACCAACCCCCTGCCATCCATCTGCGGCCATATTTGCCCGCGCCCCTGTGAGGCGCACTGTATCAGGGGCCTGGTCGACGATGCCGTGTCCATCAGGTCATTGAAGAGTTTTGTGGCAGACCGAGAAGGAGGGCGGATCGAGCTCCATTTCAAGTCAAGGGCCGTGGATAAAAGGGTCTCCGTCGTGGGATCGGGGCCGGCAGGATTGAGCGCCGCCCATGAACTTGCCGCAAAGGGGTATGGAGTGGAGATCTTCGAATCCCATTCCCGGCCCGGAGGGATGCTGGCATGGGCCATTCCAGACTTCAGACTGCCGAGGGATGCCCTCGACCGAGATATCTCCTACATAGAGGAAATGGGGGTCATGATCAAAACGGGCCGCTGCTTTGGCCGGGATTTCACCCTTTCCGACCTAAAAAGGGGCGGGACCGACGCGATTATCATCGCGACAGGGACAATGAGGCCCCTGAAGTTGGGGATCGAGAACGAGAAGGAATGCGAGGATCTCGTGGATTGCCTTTCGTTCCTCAGGCGATATGCCGAAGACAAAAGGTCCCTTCCAGGGGAGAGAGTCCTGGTGGTGGGAGGAGGAAATGCGGCCATTGACAGTGCCAGGGCAGCAGTGAGGCTCGGAGCAGGCATGGTAAAGCTCCTCTACCGCCGAGGTCCGGATGAGATGCCGGCTGATCCGGGCGAGGTTCAAGCGGCGATCCTTGAGGGAGTCGGGATAGAATACCTGACCGCTCCGAAAAGGATCGTCATGAAAGGGGAAGCACTATGGGGAATGGAGTGCTTGAAGACCGAGTTGCGTGAGGACATTCAAGGGGGAAGAAGAAGCCCTGTTGTTATCCCCGGTTCGGAGTTTTTCCTGGAGGGAGATCTCATTATTTCGGCAGTGGGCCAGGAAGCGGACTACGGCCTCTTGGCAAAGGAATTGCCCGAAGGAAAGAAGAAGGAAGGGGTGTGCCCGCTCGATCCGGAAACCATGTCAACACCAATAGAGGGGGTCTTTGCGGCAGGCGATTTTCTCCATGGCCCCACCTCGGTGGTGGAAGCGATGGCCAGCGGGAAAAGGGTTGCCGGCCGGGTGGCCGGGTACCTTTCCGGAAAGGAATGATTTCTTGTCATGACGGACTCCTTCACAGCAAGCTCATGCGATCTCAAGGATCTCAAGCACCACAATGAAAAAGGCGGGACCTCGAATGATATCCTGGGCAAAGGCCCCGACATTGACCGGGAACTTGACGAAGAGGGGGCTGTCCGGGAGGCTGAGAGGTGTCTGGGAAATCACCCCTGTGATAGTTGTGACCTTTGCAGGTGGCTCTGTCCGGATCTTTGCATAACAAGAAACGAGAAGACCGGCCTGATTGAGATCGACTATGATTTTTGCAAAGGATGCGGCATATGCGCCTTCATTTGTCCCAAGGGGGCCATAGAGATGGAACTGGAGGAGATGTAACGCTCGCCCTCTTCCCCCAGTTCCCAGGGGGAGGGGCCTTTGTCCTGCTGGATGCTCCCGGCAATCGGCCCGCGGCATCCAGGTACAAGAAGTCAGCCCCTTACGAAAGCATTATGTCAGGCCCTGGACGCATTCCTGAAGGTCGAGGGCTTCCAGGCATTCCGGGGTCGGCATCCCGGTCTCAGTGTCCCAGCCCATGGCATTGGAGAAGCTGCGTCTCAGGGCCTCAAAATCGACCTTTTTGCCTTCAAGGGGTCCTGATTCAGGAGGACGCGCTATCCTTGGGGGGGAGAGTGAAGTCTTGAGGTCTTAAGCCCTCACGCAGGTTAAAGAGCTGGCGAAGGGTTATCGTCCTCTTGCCGGCGGCCAGCAATTCGGAGGCGGTGTAATCCCACCCGCTCACGGCGCTGATTATCTCGGCCAAGGCAATATTTGATCCCGAAGAAAGGGCGAAGAGGCACATTCCGGTGTCAGAAAAGGCCTGGCCGTAGCTCACGCCCATGGCATGGATCATCCCCTTGAGGGACGTCTCATCCTTTTCTTCAGGCCTTGTGAGTTCGGGATACGGCCCCAGTCTTGTACCGTTTTGGGCAACGGGCTGTCAACACTGGAGCCCAGTTCCAGCAGAATGCTGTGGGGCAAGTTGCTATGTCAAGGCAATTCTTTTTGAGAAGGAATGAAAAGAAGCTTGACAATATTGTTGCAATTAGATAATCGGAAGGCAAGTCTTTTGCGGTATTCAAAAAATATGACCCTGCAATTTATCATAGAGAAAACCAATCCCAGTCACCCGTGAGGCCATAATGTCCAAGCCGCTGGAAGCCTTTGATAAGAAACTGATCTCCATCCTTTCTGGAGACGGGAGGCTTCCGGTCGGAAAGATCTCCCAGCTCCTCGGCGTCACAAATCCTACCGTTAGATCCCGCATCAGAAACCTGGTCGATACAGGAATATTGAAGATAGCCGGTCTCGTGAATCCGTTCAGGACCAAGGGGCTCACCCTGGCCCTCGTGGGGATAAACCTCTCGGAGCACCAGCGGCTGGATGAGAAGCTCAACCAGATCGCGAGCCTTGAAAAGGTGAGCTGGGCCGCGGTCGTCACGGGGAGGTATGACATCTTTGCCGAGGTGGTCCTGGACCAGGATATGGATACCCTCTATGACTTCATCACAGTGGAACTGCCGAGGCTGGGAGGCATTCGCTCCAGCGAGTCATTTATGGTCATGAAGGCCAAGGGGAAGTGGGTCCTCCTCCCACAAGGGATAACATCCTGGGGAGAGAACCGCACGAAGGGTCGAGGGCCGGACAAATAGCTTCGCTGAAATAGGGGCAACAAGGCACATAGCCAGGAAAGGAGAGTCAAGGGCATGATTCTTGGGATTTTGAAGGAAATCAAGGCCGAAGAGAACCGGGTCTCAATGACCCCTGCGGGTGTCGAGGTCATGAAACACCACGGGCACCGCGTCCTCGTGGAAAAGGACGCGGGCACGGGCAGCGGTTTTTCTGACGGGGCCTACCTGCGTGCCGGGGCCGAAATGGCCGACACACCGGAGCGCATATACGAACAGGCCGATATGGTCATGCACGTGAAGGAACTCCTTCCCCCGGAGTACCCGCTAATCAGGGAGGGCCAAATCCTCTTCACATACTTACACCTGGCCGCAGCAGAAGAATTGACCAGGGCCCTAATGGCATCTGGTTCGGTGTGCATTGCCTATGAAACGATCCAGAAGGAGGACGGCTCCTTACCTCTCCTGACGCCTATGAGCGAAGTGGCCGGTAGAATGGCCATACAGCAGGGTGCCAAGTACCTGGAGATGGCCCAAGGCGGACAGGGGATCTTGCTGGGAGGGGTCCCCGGAGTGGACCCTGGAACCGTGCTCATTATCGGTGGCGGCGTGGTCGGAATAAACGCGGCCAAGATGGCCTGTGGGCTGGGGGCAAAGGTATATGTCCTGGACACCAGTCTCGAAAGGCTAAGATACCTGAGCGATGTCATGCCCAGGAACTGCTTCCTTCTCATGTCCAGCCCGGCCACGATCCGAAAACTTGTCAGGGAGGCCGATGTGGTGGTCGGTGCAGTGCTCATACCAGGCGCAAAGGCCCCCAATCTGGTCACAAGGGACATGCTCAAGACCATGAAGGAGGGAGCGGTTCTGGTGGACGTGGCTATCGACCAGGGAGGATGCTTTGAGACATCCAGGCCTACGACTCATGGGGACCCCACGTTCATCGTTGACGGGGTGGTCCATTATTGTGTTGCCAATATGCCGGGGGCGGTAGCCAAGACATCCACCATCGCCCTGACCAATGCGACCCTTCCCTATGCTCTGGAGATTGCCGATAAGGGATGGAAGGGGGCGATGAAGGAGAATCCTGAAATCCGGCTGGGCGCCAACGTTGTCATGGGAAAGGTAACCTGCAAAGGTGTGGCCGAGGCCTTCGGACTGGAGTTCATACCCATCGATCATCTGTTGTAAGAGGCAAGCCATGATCATAGGGGTGCTGAAAGAAAGAAGGGCCCAGGAAAACCGTGTTTCCATGACTCCCGAAGGGGTGGAGATCATAATGCAGCACGGGCATAGGGTCCTGGTAGAAGTGGATGCGGGCAAGGCCAGCGGCCTCAGCGACGAGGCATACATAAGGGGAGGGGCCGAAATTCTGGAGGATCCCAAGGAGATCTTTCAAAGGGCCGAGATGATCCTGGGAGTCAGAGAACCCCAGCCATCGGAATACGGCCTGATAAGGGAGGATCATATCCTTCTCAGTTTCTTACACCTCGCTGCATCCGAAGATCTGGCCCTTTCCTTGCTGAAAACAGGGGCACTTTGTATCGCCTATGAGACCATCCAAAGGGATGACGGATCTCTGCCGTTGCTCACACCCATGAGCGAGATAGCCGGCCCCATGGCCATCCAGGAGGGGGCGAAGTACCTGGAGATGGCCCAGGGCGGTCACGGTGTGTTACTGGGGGGTGTTCCCGGGGTAGATCCGGGGACCGTCGTGATAATCGGGGGAGGGGTCGTGGGCCTGAATGCGGCCAAGATGGCTTGTGGCCTGGGCGCAAAGGTGTATGTGCTGGACAAGGACCTGGACCGACTGCGATATTTGAGTGATGTTATGCCAAGGAACTCCTTCCTGCTTATGTCCAGCCCTGCGACAATCCGCAAACTTATCAGGGAGGCCGACGTGGTAGTGGGAGCAGTGCTTGTGCCCGGGAAAAAGACACCCAAACTGATAACAAGAGATATGCTCAAGGAAATGCAGCCCGGCACGGTGCTTGTGGACGTCTCCATTGACCAGGGTGGATGTTTCGAGACATCCAAGGAGACCACGCATTCGAAGCCAACATACACGCTTGACGGCATTGTTCATTATGCCGTGGGGAACATGCCCGGAGCAGTACCCAAGACATCCACCATTGCGTTGGCCAATGTCTCATTACATTACGTCCTGGAGATTGCAAACAGGGGATGGAAAGAGGCCATCAGGACCAACAGGGAACTTGCAAGGGGCGCGAATATTTTGAGAGGGCACATCACCAGCAAGCCTGTTGCAGACTCCCTGGGTCGGGAATGGGTTCCCCTGGACGAAGTCCTGACCAATTGATAACCTGAGCCGGGCCGAGGAGGGGTTATGAAGAAATCGTCAAGAGTGCCTGCGGTATATGTGACTTGAGCTGCGGTGTGCTCATAAGACTCAAGGGGGGTATCCCTGTGAAAGTCGAGGGGGACCCCGAGCACCCCTTGAGCCGGGGCGCCCTCTGCCCGAAGGGCAAGGCAAGCCTTGAGTACCTCAACAGCCCCCACCGCCTGAAACATCCCCTAAAAAGGACTGGGAAAAGGGGAGACGGGGAATGGGAGCGAATCTCGTGGGATGAGGCGTGGGAGGTGGTGTCTCGGGCGTTGAACGGAATAAAAAAAGAGAGCGGTCCCGAATCGGTTGCAATGATACATGGCTCTGCAAAGGACTTCATTGATACCCACCTGGTGCGACTGGCAAACACCTTTGGAACACCCAATGTGGTCACGATCGACCATGTCTGCCATATCCCCCATATGTTGGCTGCAGAGTATACCTTTGGCTTCTTGCCTGAGGCCGAATACGATCATCCTCCTGCGTGTGTGATTATTTGGGGTGCCAATAAGAGCATGACCGGATTTTGGACGGCAAGGCACATCAACCGAGCCAGGGCCAAAGGAACGAGACTGATCACCATCGACCCCATGGAGTCGGCCCATGCCAGGAGTTCGGATATCTGGCTGAGGATAAGGCCGGGAAGCGATTTGGCGCTGGCGCTGGGGATGCTCAAGGTCATCGTTGAACGCCGGCTCTACCAGGAGGATTTTGTCAGGGAATGGACCACAGGCTTTGATGCGCTCGAGACCCATGTAAAGGACTATCCGCCGGAGAGGGTGGCGGAACTAACATGGGTTCCGGCGCCTGATATTGTCCGGGCAGCAGAACTCTATGCCTCCAACAGCCCGGCGCACATCGAAATGGGGAATGCCATCGACCAATCACCTGACAGTTTCCAGACCGCCAGGGCCATCTCCATCCTGATGGCCATAACCGGGAACCTGGATATCCCCGGGGGTGAAATCGAGGGACCGGGTATGGGTTTTCGCGACGAGAACCGGTCCGGGGAGTCGATTTCCAGGGGAGCCCGGGGACGTTATGACAGCCAGTTTGAGCTTCGCCATCTCCTGCCGAGGGATAGGCGGAAGAGGCGGGTAAGCCCCTACCTCTTGGACGACTATCGCTATGTCCATTCCCAGTCATTCGTGAGGGCCGTGCTTGAAGGAGATCCATACCCCATAAAGGCCGCATTTATTCAGGGATCAAATCCCCTCTCCAGCTGGTGTGATGCGAAGAACACCTATCGGGCCCTAAATGGGTTGGATTTCCTGGTAGTATCTGATATGTTCATGACTCCGACCGCGGCCATGGCCGACGTGGTGTTCCCGGCCGCCGGCTATCTGGAGTTTGACGGGCTGCGGGGCCATCTGCTGGGCGGACCTTTTATTCGATTTCAACCCAAGGTTGCCCAGGTGGGTGAATGCCTCTCGGACCACGAGATCATCAATGGGCTGGCCTGGAGTCTGGGGCTCGGTCATTATTTCTGGGACAAGATCGATGACTTCTGGGATTTTGTGCTCGAGCCGACCGGGATGGCCTTCGACCAGGTGAGAAGGGGCCATAAGATCCCCAATGACCGGGCGGTCTGCTACAGGAAATATCAAGAAAGGGGCTTCAAGACCCCCTCCGGCAAGGTCGAGATATATTCAGAGACCCTTAAGGATCAGGGCTTCGAACCCATGCCTCGCCTGGGCAGCGACGGAGATGGCGAAGCCGAGGAAGAGGATCAAAAAGAGGTGTTTCCCCTCCTGTGTACGTGCAGGAAACAGATTTGGTACGAGCATTCGGGCGGGAGACAGATTCCCTCCTTGAGAGAAAGATATCCCGAACCCAGGGTTGCCATCCATCCCCGGACAGCTCAAAAGTATGCAATTGGTGAGAGCGATTGGGTGGTGATTGAAACCAGAAGGGGCAGGATCCGGCAGAAGGCGGCCCTGTCGGAGGGGATCGACCCCAGAGTCATCTATGCGGACTATGGTTGGTGGTTCCCGGAAAAGGGGACCGAGGGGTCCTATGGGTGGGATACCTCTAACTACAACATTCTCACCGTGGATGAACCACCATGGAACCCGGAAGTGGGCTCATTCCACGTACGCGGGATCCCCTGCAGGATTCGTAAGGCATAAGCGGGATCACGGCCCCGGCAGATGCCAAAAGGGTAGGGTGTGAAGATGGGCGAGATGACCAACAGGGAACGGGTCGAGGCCCTCCTGAGGAGGGAAAGGCCTGACAGGGTCCCCATATACCCCTTTGGAATGGGCTTTGCGGCGGTGTACAGCCATGTTTCCGTGGCAGACATATACACCAACCCTGAAGCGTCTCTGGCCGCACAACGCAGGGCGGCCCGGGACTTTGACTGGGTCTTCGTGCCGGACATCGCCTACGCAGCATTTGGAGGCTGGGAGTTCGGGGGAGAGATACAGTTGCCCGACGGCGAGTTCTCACAGGCCCCAACCGTAAGGCGCCATCCGGTCAGTTCCCCTGAAGAAGTATTGGGCCTCAAGCTCCCCCCGGTGGAAACAGCAGGCATCATCCCCATTCAAAAGCAGTTCCTCGAACTCTCCTCAAAGGAAGACCTTGACAACAAACCCTGGAATATCGTGTTCCAGCTCGAAGGGACCTTTACCTGTGCCTCCAATATCCCCGGGGCCGAGCTCTTTACCAGGTGGGTTCTCAAGGAGCCCGAGGCCGTGCATCACCTCATGGGGTTGGCCTCGGACTTTGGGATCCAGGTGGCACGATACTGGAAGGGGATCTTTGGCACGGAGGGCGTGCTCCCCTGGGGAGGGGATCCCGTGGCTTCAAACCAGGTTATTTCTCCCAGGACTTTTGAGGAGTTCAACCTGCCCTACAGGAAGAGGGTCCATGAAGAGGTCCTTTCAATGGGCTACAAGAGCATGTTCATGCACGTCTGCGGGGAGCAGAACCTGAATCTCCCCTGTTGGTCCCAGATTCCCATGGGGGATCCGGGGATTGTCAGCTTCGGTCACGAGGTGGACCTGGAGAGGGCTGCCCAGTATTTCCCGAACGATATTATCGTGGGGAATTTGGACACCGCCCTCATTCAGGCGGGGACCCCTGATGAGGTCTACGAGGCATCGAGGACAGTGATAGAACAGGGAAAGGGGTTACCCGGCGGTTTCATGTTCGGGCCCGGATGCGAACTCCCGCCTATGGCCCCCGTTGAGAATGTCAGGGCCATGACAAGGGCGGTCAATGATTTCGGGTGGTATTGATCGCCGCGGGGATTCCGCCTGCCCCAATTGACAGGCAAGAGAGGGTTTTCAACGTAAAACAAGAAAATAAGATGAGGAGGTAAGATTATGGTATCAGAGCAAGAACTGGCGAAATTGTCCTACCCCGAGGCACCCAAGATGGTCACGGACTCGGTACCGGGGCCCAAGACCCAGAAGTACCTGGAGGAATCAAAGAAGTACGAGTCCATGGCCCGGGGTGGAGGGACTTTCCCCCTGGTCATGGATGAAGGCATGGGTGCCACGATCAAGGACCCTGACGGCAATGTCTACATTGATATCACGGCAGGCGTTGCAGTCACCGCGGTCGGCCGCAGGCATCCTCGGGTTGTCAAGGTTCTCCAACACCCGCAGGACGGAGCTTGCTTTGAAGGTCTCGAGCGTCATGCCCGAAGGGCTGAGGGACAACTGCATAACCTATTTTACCCAGGGCGGCAGCGGGGCGGTAGAGACGGCGATCAAGTTCGTCCGGAAGATCACAGGCAGGTCCCAGATCGTTGCATTCCACGGTGATTACCACGGAGTATGGTGTGGCGCGGTTTCCCTTACAACCGGTGACCAGTACAGGGAAGGGTACGGTCCGTTCATCCCGGGGGTCATCCACGTGCCCTATCCCTACTGTTACCGTTGCTGTTTTGGGATGGAATACCCGAGTTGCGGTGTGCAGTGTGCCAAGTACGTGGACTATGTCCTCAACACCCCCTATACGGCTGCGGATGATGTGGGCGCAGTCATCTTCGAACCGCAGCAGGGCGAAGGAGGCTATGTCATCCCGCCTCCGGAGTACATCCCCATGCTGAAGGAGGCGTGCGAAAAACACGGGGCCCTCCTCATTGCGGATGAAGTCCAGGCAGGGGCAGGGCGTTCGGGCAAGATGTGGTCCATAGAGTACAGTGGCGTGGTGCCCGATATGATCACCTGGGGTAAGGGCATGGGAAGTGATGTGCCCATGGCCGGGCTGACCATGAGAAGAGACCTCGGAGAGAAGATCAGGGAAAGCTCCCAGCCCAATACCTTCGCAGCCAATGCCCTGAGCGCCGCTGTCTGTATGACCAACATCGATATCCTGACAGAAGACGACAATGCCCTGATCAGAAGGGCCGGCGAACTCGGTGAGCACATCAAGGGCCTGCTCAACGAGGGAGCCAAGGATACCAGGACCATCGGCGATGTCAGGGGTAGGGGATTGTTCATCGGTATCGAAATGGTCAAGGACAAGGAGACAAAGGAGCCCCTTGATTTGGATTCCATTGTCCAGATTATCATGGGTCTCCTGCGCCGGGGCATGGTCATGGTGCCTTGCGGTCGCTTCGGAAACGTGTTCCGCTTCATGCCGCCCCTTGTCTTGACAAAGGAACATGCGGAAAAGGCCTGCGAGATACTCCTTGATGCCGTGAAAGAGGTGGAAAAATAGCACAGCAGTCCTCTTGCAGTCGACGGGCTTTGCTCCAGAGGGTTCAATTTGGAGCGAGCCGACCGTGTCGGTGGAAAGGCAAGATACCTCTTTCGGGCCAGATGAACGAGCAGAATGGGGTGAAGGGTCCTCTTTGGGGGTAGTGGTTCGGTAGGGGAGAAACGGGCGAAACAGTCAGAACGGGGGAGCCAATCTCATGGGTGAAGAAGGATTGCTATCCGGGAAAAAGGTTCTTGTGGTGGATGACGATCTCGACGTCCTGGAGACCATTGAGGAACTCCTCTCCATGTGCCGGGTAACCAAGGCCTCGACCTTTGACGAGGCAAAGGAACTCCTGGAAAACCGAGATTATGATATTGCCGTCCTGGACATAATGGGCGTCAGGGGGTATGAACTCCTCCGGATATGCAACAGGAGGGGAACAATCGGGGTCATGCTCACTGCAAATGCCATGACGCCCGAGAATGTCAAGAAGTCCTTTGAGGAGGGCGCGGCATCGTTCCTGCCGAAAGAAGAGATGAGCAGGATCTGCCTTTTCCTCGAGGATATCCTTGAGGCACGGGAGAAGGGCAAGAGCCTTTGGTGGAGATGGTATGACAGGCTGGCTGATTACTTTGACAGCAAGTTCGGGCCTGACTGGCAGGAAAAACACCGGATCGTCATAAGATAAAGGATCGGGAGGAGAGCAGGCTGGAAATAAGGGCCCTCATAGGCGGTCTGAAGCTTGAGGTCTACACAGGAAAGGATTTGTAGATGTTTTCAGGATTGCTCATAGCTGTCGATATTCTTGTTGTTTTCGCTGTGTTGGTGTTCACGCTAGAGTCGAACAGAGAAGGGGAGCCACGAGCTCCCAAGGTGGGCTGGGCTGGGGTCCTCTTTCATTTGTTTCTCATGCCGCTGATCATCTTCGTACCTGCTTCAAGGATTCCGATAGGCATACTTTTCGGGATATACGTGCTCTTCATTTTGGTTTGTCTCATACCAGGAAAGCCCAACCCCAAGGTGCTGCGGGGAACGATGGGACATGTGGTCGGGGATGTCAAGAGAGTGGATGAGCGGGGGATAGTCTTCGCGAGGGTGGAGGGCCTCAAACCAGGGACTGAGCAGTACGGTCGTTACTATGAGATGCACCCGGAGCACAAGGCCTATGACGACAGGAGGAGAGAGGGAGGAGGATTTCCGGTTGGGCCGCCGGGCACCGTAGATAATGGGTACCCTCCAACCGTGGCCATGACAGAAGCAACCTTTCACATGTGCTTCTTTATGGGAGACCACGCCGTGGCAGGGTCTGACCCGGAGTCATCGCCCCATCCGCTGCCCCCGGAACAGGCGAGCGAAATCATCAAGAACTTCACCCTTCACCTTGGAGCCGCCCTGGTTGGGATATGCAAGGTCAATCCCTTGTGGAGCTATTCCAACCGGGGAGAGATCCACTTTGACAACTGGGGTGAATGGGGCCAGGAGATGCCTGAGCCCTTCCCCTATGCAGTCGTGTTTGCCACTGAGATGGATTATGAACACGTGGTCACCGCGCCCCACACCCCATCCCTCGCAGAGAGCGCGACCCAGTATTCAAAGGGCGTCTATATCAGCACTGCCCTGGCCCAGTGGTTTTCCGCCATGGGATACAGGGCGGTTGCCCACCATTTTTTCCACTACGACCTATTGCCCGTTCCCCTGGCTGTTGATGCGGGATTGGGGGAGTTGGGACGGTTGGGCTATCTCATGACTGGGAGGCTCGGTCCAAGGGTAAGGGTCTTTGCAACGACCACGGATATGCCCCTTGCCCCTGACAAGCCCGTATCCATTGGCGCCGATGAATTCTGTCAGAGATGTAAGAAGTGCGCGATGTCCTGCCCCTCCCGCTCCATCCCCCTTGAGGGAAAGGTGGTCCATAACGGAGTCGAAAAATGGAAACTCAACGAGGAGTCCTGCTACGAATTCTGGGGCAAAGTGGGGACCGATTGCGCGATCTGCATGGCTGTGTGTCCTTTCAGCAGGCCGGATACGCCGATGCATAGGCTGGTCCGCTGGTTTGTGGCACGGTCACCCGCAGCCAAGATCATTTTCCCTTACCTGGACAATTGGATTTATGGTAAGAAATGGCACCCGAGGACCGTATCGTCCTGGCTCTCTTACCCCAAGGGAAAAGGGCGAAAGGAAGAGGTGTATTAGCAATAAAATAGTCTTAGAAAGAATACTTGTATCATCCCCGGGACTTCCAGGTCGCGAATGGTTGGTATGGGGGCATAACTCCCGTGCTGGGGATGAATCGCAAGCTGGAGCTTGCTCCTACAGAGATGCGATGGATGATTTCGGTGCAGGAGCGACCTCCCGGTCGCGACCGCGAGGTCCTTGAATCCACTATCAATTGAGCCGCAAATCATTTCGAGAAGATTTGACGAAAGGAGAGGGATATGAAGTTTATCAGGGTCAATATGACGGACAAGTCGGTGCGTACGGAGGAGGTCTCCAAGGACTATCAGGGGCTCGGAGGCAGGGGCTTGACATCGATCATGATCAACGCACAGGTCCCCCCCAAGTGCGATCCCCTGGGGCCCGAAAATAAGCTCATCTTTGCCCCGGGGAGCTTGACCGGGACAAGCCTCGTGAATACGAGCCGTATCTCTGTGGGCGCAAAGAGCCCCCTTACCGGGACCATAAAGGAGAGCAATGCCGGAGGCACCATAGGCGCTGCAGTGGGAAACCTGGGGATAACTGCCATAATCATAGAGGGCCAGGCGCCCGAGGGCGAGATGGGTATCCTGAGGATCGATGACAAGGGGGAGGCGAGCCTGGTCCCAGCCGGGGAGTACAAGGGCATGAGGACCTATGCCTTTGTGGACAAGATGCTCCGGGTCTATGGCGAGAAGACATCTGTCCTGTGTATCGGTCCTGCGGGCGAGCACAGGACGGCGGTGGCATCGATTCAGTCCTCTGACGTTGACGGGCGGCCCTGCAGGGCTGCGGGTCGAGGGGGGCTCGGTGCGGTGATGGGAGCCAAGGGCCTCAAGGCGGTCGTCGTTGACCAGAGGGGGAAGACCCCGGATCCCATTAAGGACCCCGAGGCCTTTAAAGAGGCCGCCAAGACGTTTGCCAAGCTGGTGAGAGAAAACCCCATGAGCGGCGAGATGATGCCCGCCCTCGGGACGGCGGCCCTTGTAGGCGCGGTCAATTCCATGGGTGCCTTCCCCAGCTACAATGCCACGAAGGGGGTATTTGACGGCTGGGAAAAGATGAGCGGTGAGAGGATGGCGGAAATAATCAAAGAACGGGGCGGTAAGACCACCCACATGGGATGCACCCAGTGTATCGTCCACTGTTCCAACGAGTACGTGGACAAGGATGGGAAGTACGTCACGGGCTCCCTGGAATACGAGACCATCTGGGCCACCGGCGGGATGACAGGAATCGATGACCTCGACGTGATTGCCAAGTTGGATTTCCTGTGCGATGACATAGGAGTGGACACCATGAGCACGGGTGTGGCTATTGCGGTGGCAATGGATGCCGGTTACAGGAACTTCGGGGACGGTGAGGCGGCCGCGGAGATGATCGAAGAGATCGCCAGGGGAACCGAGTTTGGAAGGATCCTTGGTGCGGGGCCCGTTGCCGTGGGCAGGCATTTCAACCATCCGAGGGTCCCCGTGGTAAAGGGCCAGAGCATTGCTGCCTATGATCCGCGGGCCATGCAAGGAAATGGTGTGACCTATGCGACTTCCCCTATGGGAGCAGACCATACGGCCGGGAACTTGATCTCCGAGTACGCCGAAGGAAGGCTTGATCCCCTCAAGCCGGACGGGCAGGTGGAAACCTCACGCAACCTCCAGGTAGCCATGGCATCCCTTGACTGCACGGGTCTTTGCCTGTTTGCCGGTTTTGTCCTCGGGACGCCGGAAGGGGGAGAGGCCCTTTTGAAGGTTATGAACGCGAAATACGGAACACAACTTGGGCCCGATGACGTGCCCGCATTAGGGGTGCGCGTACTCAGGGCGGAACGGGAGTTCAACCGAAAGGCAGGATTCACGAACAAGGATGATCGGTTGCCTCAGTTCTTCTACCAGGAACCCCTGCCACCCCATAACAAGGTATTTCTCATTCCTGATGAGGAGATTGACAGGACCTTTGAATTTTGATTTAAGAAAGGTTCGTGTAACACAGATTTTCGGGATCGGGATGAAAGTAAAGGTCCAGTTATTCGGGACATTGGGCGAGAAATACCCGGGCCATAACAGGGAAGAGGGAATGGAGGTAGAGATCCCTGGCGGTTCTCGGGTGAAAGATCTCCTGAGGCACTTGAAGATCGCTGCCCTGGAGGGGGGTATTGTTACCGCAGAAGGAAGGGTCATGGGTCTTGAGGACGAACTCAAGGAGAATTCCAGGGTGCAGATCTTCCAGTCCATCTTTGGAGGTTGAGACAGGGGCCTTTGTCACGACTCAAGGACAGAGTGGCGATTGTCACAGGGGCTGCCAGGGGAATCGGCGAGGGTATCGCCCGGGTTATGGCAAGGGAAGGGGCGGTCGTCGCCCTGTGGGACATCCTTGAATCAGGGGAAGGCACGGCAGAATCCGTCCACCGCTCGGGACACGTTGCTGTGTTCACCAGGGTTGACGTATCCGACCCGGCGCGTGTTACTGAAGCGGCCCGCGGACTCAGGGATAGGTTCGGGAGAATCGATATCCTGGTGAACAACGCAGGAATTGCCTCCTTCGCGCCCTTTGTGGACATGACCGAGGAGGAAAGGGACAGGGTATTCCGTGTGAACTTCAACGGGGTTTGGAATTGCACGAAGGCTGTTTTGCCCGGGATGCTGGAGCAGCAATACGGGAGGATCATCAATGTTTCATCGGTAACAGGGCCAAGGGTCGGGGATCCCGGGCTCAGCGCTTATTCCGCCACAAAGGGTGCTGTCTGCGGTCTGACAAGGACCCTCGCCCTTGAGGTGGCAGGCTCCGGCGTGACCGTGAACGCGATACTTCCCGGGTATATCGCGACGCCCCTGACAGAACCTATGGCAGAGGAACTAGGGATGAGTGTCGAGGAGTTGGAGAGGCGGATCAGCGATGGGATCCCGGCCAAAAGGATGGGTACGGCAGAGGAGGTCGGGGAGCTTGCCCTGTTCTTGGCATCCGATGAATCGGGCTACATTACCGGACAGGAGTTCGTGATCGACGGCGGAAATATTATCCAGGAGAAGACATTGTTCTACTCTGACTGAGGCAAAACTGGACCAGGTGTAACACTTTAGCCTTTTGAAATGCCTCCTCAGATAGGGAGAACGGGTGATGATGCCTTTTCTGGAGTGACTGGCGGGAGGGCGCCGTCTTTTCTTCGCCCTCGCTCCGCTCG
>JAFDHO010000099.1 GCA_019308745.1 Deltaproteobacteria bacterium | reverse complement strand
TCTTGATCGGTTCAAAATGCGGGTCCGAGAACTCACTCGCCGGACACGTGGGGTCAGCCTGCAGGAGCTGATTGAAAGCTTAGCGCCTTACCTAATTGGATGGCGCGGCTACTTTGGGTTTTGCCAGACGCCAAGAGTGCTTTCCAACCTGGACGCGTGGATTCGTCGGAGATTACGTATGTTTCTGTGGAGGCAGTGGAAGAACGGAGCAAACCGCTTCCAAGAACTGCGCAGACGTGGTGTTCCACGGTTTAACGCGGCGGTTGCTGCTGGTTCGCCAACCGGACTCTGGCGTATGTCAGGACATCCAGCGGTTCAGCAGGCACTTCGCAATCACTATTTCGATTCAATCGGTCTTCCCCGAGTTGCCGGATCTTGCAGTGCCTAACTCGATCGAACCGCCGTGGTACGTGACCCGTATGCCCGGTGGTGTGACAGGGACAGCCCGCAAAGGCCTACCTATGTCGATCAACAGAAATTATGCTGACTTCTCTATTATGCGGAGTTAACCAACAGCACCAAGCGATCTGCTACGCGTAAGTTTCCGATTTCACGACGATTCAGTGTTTTTGTCTTGGTGCGTTGGTCTGGGTATATTCAGCATAATTACAACGAATCAAGAAAAGCAAGCACATCCCTCGGCGGTTGATAGGGGACGGTACAAGTTTTGGGCACCTTCATCTTTCTCAAGGCTTGTTTTTTCATTTCTAGATTTGCCTGCATATAGGCGTGAGTGGTATTCACACTTTCGTGGCCTAGCCATAAGGCAATGACTGACAAATCTACGTTGGCTTGCAGCAAGTGCATAGCTGTTGTGTGGCGTATTGTATGTGGTGACACTTTCTTGTCCCTGAGACCGAAGTTCCTGACTCAAAACGGCGTAACCCATTGTGATTCTTAGCTATCCGTCAAAGCTATTTTGCCCGTACTGGGTACATCACAGCCTTACCCACAGGAGCTTCAGGGCCTTCTCCTGCACCGCTGTAGGCAGGGTGCTCTTGTCAAGGGTGGGTGCACCAGGTAGTTTTGGTCGAATACGGTTCTTGCAAATGGTGGCCAGCTCCTTAAGCAAGCTCCTGAAGCCATGTACAGGGAGGTTATCTTTACTGCGCTTGCTCCGGGTCTTCACCTGTGCCGAACTCGATCTTTGCGCAGGAGCAACCACAGAGCTTCGGCTCCCCTCCGCTCCCTGAGGGTCATCTTCGTCAAAAAGGATAGGGGCCAATACCCGGCGCATGTGCCACTCTACATAATAGGCCAGCATACAGAGGAAAACGTGAGCACGAACCCTTCTTGCCAGGCGATGATGAATAGGACGAACCTTCAAATCAATAGACTTGAAACACCTAAAGGCCTGCTCCACCAAGGAGAGCTGCTTATAGGCCGCTACCGTTGCTTCAGATGTCAGTTTCTCGGATGAGAGGCTCGTGCGGATAACATAAATCCCATCAAGGACCTCTTCCCTGGCAATATTGCGCTCTTTGCGCTTGTATGAAAAACTCTCCTCCCCAATGCTGAGATGAAAATGCTTGCCCACCTTGAATTCGTTGATCACCTTGCCCACCCTGAGGGCAATCTTGTCTTTGCCTTTGAGAGGACGTTTCTCCCGCTTTGTAGCTTGAACAATCTTCTCCAGTTCCCTTTCCGTAGCTTCAAGAAGCTCACGGCGTTTGCGGGCCCGCTCTTCAGCCAGTATGGGGTTCCTGCATACCACCAGCCTCTCCGCTGGATAAGCAGGGTCAGTAATCTCGGCAAGGTCTTTCTCATCAAACAAGGAAAGCTGAAGAGAACCACTCTCCACAAGCTTGCGAATCTGCGAGGCACGAAGGGCCGTTATCCATTCAAGCCCCTTCACAGGACGAATCTCCTCCCTGATCCCGGCCTCCGTGATAAGCCCCCGGTCCCCTACAAAGATTACTCGATCAAGACCGAACCTGTTGCGTATCTTCGTGATTTGTCCCTCAAGAGTGGATGGGTCTCCCTTATCCCCAGAGAACACCTCCACAGCAACAGGACACCCTTCATGGTTACACAAAAGCCCAAATACGATCTGAAGCTTCCCCTTTTTTCCGTCTCGGTTGTGCCCGTGCCTGGCAAGGGGACAGGTCCTTCCTTCAAAATAGGTGGAAGTGACGTCATAGAGTACAATAGAGCCCTTATCAAGATGCCTCTTTGCAAGCTTTCTCTCAATACACTCCTGCCGCTCACCCAGCCAGTCCATAGCCGCGTAGAGTTCATCTTCACTGGCCTCTTCCACCCCCAGCTCCTCTCCAAGGGCGGAGAAGAGGCTTTCATCTTTCAGTCCCCGTGCCGTTGCAAGCTTGGACTGGGGATCAATGATCCGGGCAACAATCATCGCCACACTCAGGGCATGCTCCCTCAAAGCCTTGCCACCGATGATTCGATCAAGACCAATCTTGCGCAGGGTGCCCAGCACAGCGGCTACATGACCATAAGGACGGGACCGTACTATATCAAAAGCCTCTTCCAGGCGCTCAATAACGGTTCCGCCTTTGAGCAAAAGGCGAAAGTTTTCTACCAGCTCAGGAGGCCACTTGGTCACGTTGCAAATAGTGCGTTTCTTAACCTTTCCTTCCTGTCGGTAGGACTCTCTGAGCAGGATGCAAGGGGGTGAATTGCGGTTGGGGACTCTTTCTATATACATGACCACGCATAATATAGTTTGATTCAGGTTTTGGCAAGTACAAAATGTCTATTACATGGGTACCAAATACAGAACCAAAATATATCACCCCCCTGATATATCAATATGTTAACCCAGTTTTGACGGGAATTTTTTCAGGAACTTCGGTTTAGACGTTCCCATAGTTCTCGATAGGAATACTGTTTGTATTGCTTCAGCACAGCACAACGCAAAACACGTTCAGCACTGATCGCCCTACTATTTCTACATTAATTTATCACAGGGCGAGTGTCCAATCATTATAGACTGAGATGGGGGTTAAAAAAGTATTTGACAGGCAGAAAAAATTAGGTTAAGCTACCGGGCGGCAGGTAATATAATGAACAAAAAACAGGAAATTTATGATAAGGCTCTGGAGCTTTTCCTTGAGCAAGGATATGATCATACCGCTTTATCCAGAATAGCGGAATCATTGAACATCACCAAGGCTGGGCTTTATCATTATTTCAAAAGCAAAGAGGATATTCTGGCGCTTATAAGTGAACAGGGTGTGGCTCAGGACTTTGTTCCGATCCTTGACGCGTCCGAGAAGATCCAGGACCCGGAAGAGAGGCTAAAGTTCTTTATCAGGAATTACACCACCAAGATACTGACCAGAGATCCCACTGTAAGGCTTGCGATTCACGAGATGAAAAGGCTAAAGCCGGTCCATCAGAAGAAAATACTCAAAGAATGGCGACGATGCCTCGATCTTGTGCGCAATACCATTTCCGAACTTGATGAAAGAGGGAGGATCGTCAAGGTTAATAAGACCTATGCCGCCTTTGCTCTTATAGGCATGTGTACATGGACCATTTACTGGTTTGACTACCGGCGCAGGGAATCAGCGGAAGAGCTTGCAGATACTTATGTTAAGCTTTTTTTAAACGGTCTTTTGAAAAAATAAAGGGGCATCGCGGATTTGTGTGGGCGACCCCCATATGTTGTGTCTATGTACTTATGACCTGGAATGCTCCCGGTTTTCTTCTGGGATAGAGATCCAGGCCTCCGCAATGAAAATAAATAGCCGTTTTGTAATGAGCACGATTTCGATACCCACATGCAAGACGCTTAACTTTTTCGATCTTGCTATTGAGGCTTTCACCTAATGCATTGCTTATTCGATGTCAGGACTGCTACGTCTCACAATAAATGTCCCAAGAATCTCACATTAGGTCTACTAAAACAGTTTCCCTATGGAAACCTCTTTACCCCGCCCTGAGAGGCTTTCGCAGGAAAAGTGTGCCTCAAGATAGGGTCAAATAATCTGAGATTTTAGGACCAGATAATTTGAGACTTAGCACGCAATGTTGTCCACATGAGACTTAAGACTCTTGGCGGCTTTGATAATCGGAATCAATTGTGAATGTGTGGCCCAGAAATACCATCGCGAGAAGTATCCTCTCATCCATCCTTCTTTGTGGTAGTCCCATAAGTGACGGAGGTTGTCTTTGATTGCACGGGCACGGCATACCTTTAAATCCATTGAACGAAGACTCTCAAACTCCTCTCTACGATATTCGGGGATATTCTCCTCATTCCATAACCATAGGTATTTGGTCCCCTTGAGGATACTATTGCCATGTTCTGTCAAATCTCGGTGCTCTTGCTTGCGAACTTTATCTACAGCATCCACTAGAAGGCGCATAACATGATAGCGGTCAAAAGTAATCTTCTTCTGTGCTTGGGGGATATAGGCCTTGGTAGCAGCAACATAAGGGTCCCACATATCCATCGCCACGGATTGCACCCTCTCACGTTCCTCAAGCCCAGAGATAATTTGTTTCACCCCATGTCCAGGACAGTTAATCCGGGGGAGTCGAACATGGATGAAGGTAGCGATCTGAAATATATTCAAGTGTCGAAATTCCCTCTCCTTCGTGTGGCGATAAACCGAGCACAGCCTCTGACATTCAGGACAGGGAAAGGCAAAACCAGATGAATGCTCAACATAGATATCCACGCGCTGAGCCTCTTTATTGAGAATCACTTTTGAGATAAACCATGGACGCGTGATGCCAAGAATCTGGGCAAAAAATGCGGTCTCTTTCATAACAAAATGTACCCCAAGCAGTGAATGGCTTGAAGGGGGTGACGCCGCAGTCCGCCTCCGAGATTCCCGGGGTCTCTCCGTCGGACTGTGACGTCACCCCCTTCAAGCTACTTTATACTCGAACCCGATCATAAACAACCATCATGATACAATATGTTGTGTCTACCCGCACAAATCCGCGATGCGGCAAAATAAATAACTAAAATTCTAATGTGTGGATTTGTAAACCGCGTTTCTAAAAGTTAGAGGAAATGCTTTGAAAAATCATTTATCTTATAATCTACCGTGCGGCAGGTAGGTTATATAGATCACGGCATCTGGTTTGCGCTTTATTTTTAACCTTATTCTATTTGGAGGTATTGCAATGAAAAAGAGATTTCTTGGTATCATGATAGCGGCTGTCTTTATGTTTTCTATGTGGTCTCCCAAAACCATGGTTGCATCTGCAGAGCCTGTGGTGTTGAAACTGGCAAGTTTTGAACCCCCACAGGGATTCAATGTCAGTAAGGTTTTTATTCCCCTGGTTGAAAAGATTAACCAGGACGGAAAGGGTGTTATCAAGATAGAGACGTTTTTTGGAGGAACGCTCGGGCGGGATGTTCTTCAGCAACTGCAGCTTTTGAAAGATGGTGTGGCGGATATCGTCCATATAGTTAACGCCTATCATCCGGGCCAGCTTGTGGATGACCAGGTGGTCAACACTCCTTTTATGGCGGAGAAATGCTTGGACTGCACTCTGGCGGTGGACTTTTTACAGAAAAAAAACCTGATGCGTGGTTATGACGACCTGGTGATTATAGGCCAGATATGTCTGGACCAGTATAATATTCACACCAATTTTCCGGTAAAGGTACCCTCAGACCTCAAGAACAGAAAGATCAGGACAGCAGGCAAGATGCAGCACGCCCTTGTTTTGGCCTGCGGCGGCACGCCCATCGCAATGCCTATCACCAAAGTGGCGGAGAACATCAGCCGGGGCGTTATCGAAGGGACCATCTCAGACTGGAACGGCATGCAGACCTTCAGGATAAATGATGTTGCGAAATATCACTGCCAGGTGCGCATGGGGACAACACTCCTTATGCTCGCGATGATGAAAAAGAAATATGAAAGCCTCCCTGCAGAAGCCCGAGCGGTCCTTGATAGGTACCGAGGGAAATATACCTCGGTTTTCTGGGCAGAAAGGATGGACGAAGCCATGGATGGAATCAGGAAGAAGATCACAAGTGATCCTGAACATGAACTGTATAAGCCCACTGCTGAGGAACTCGAACAGTGGAAGGCTGCACTGAATCCTGTAATCGAGTCATGGGACAAGGAAAACGAAAGATGGGATGAGCTGATAAGGGCCTATGAAAAAGGATTAACTCTGGCTGAGGATAAATAGGCATGCAACTTTTCGACAGGCTGGACAAGGTTTCAAAAGGGACGGCACGCGTACTCTCGCTTATAGGCCTTGGAGGGCTCCTTTGCCTTTCCTTTGCCACGGTAATGGATGTCCTCTTAACGTGGCTTTTCAATGATCCTATTGTGGGGCTCAGGGACGCGTCCTCCCTTTTCGTTGCCATTGTTATTGCATCCGCCCTGCCGGTGTGCACGGCCGAGCGCCGTCATATAACCATCATGTTTATCGGTGCGCTGCTGAAAGAAAGGTGGCAGGCACGTCTGGATGTTTTCGCTAATCTTGTTACCCTGTCTATATTCATACTGATGACCAGGCAGCTCTGGTTATATACAAATGAGCTGGCAAAACAGAATGAAGTAACCATGGTTCTATGGTGGCCTGTTTCTCCATGGTGGAGAGGCGTGAGTATACTTGTGGGCTGCTGTGTGCTGATCCAGCTTATAGTAACCCTACATTCCATCAGGTCGGCCTTCTGGAATAAAGGTTAACTTCAGGAGTTATTCTTAATGGACCCGATCACCATCGCGGCTATAGGCATGGGCGTGATGTTTTTGCTGATCGTCCTGCAGGTACCGATTGGGATTTCAATGGCGGTTGTGGGTATCACAGGTTTTGGGATCCTTGCAGGCTTCACACCTGCAGTAACCATAATAGGTACGGAATGCGTATCGGCTTTAGGGAATGTGGACCTGGCGGTTATCCCGCTGTTCCTTCTCATGGGCAATTTCGCAACAGCCTCGGGCATATCGGGTGATATCTATAACCTTGCATATGCTTTTTTAGGGCATCGGCGTGGAGGTCTGGCCCTTTCAACCATAGGCGGATGCGGCTTTTTCGGGGCGATATGCGGGTCGTCTCCTGCCACTGCCGCCACCTTCGGCCGCGTGGCACTGCCTGAGATGCTCAAGAGGGGATATTCCACGTCCTTTGCCACGGGGTGCATTGCTGCGGGGGGCACACTCGGATCAATGGTGCCTCCCTCTGTAATCATGATTATTTTCGCGGTACAGGCGGAAGAGTTTATATTCGATCTTTTCATAGGCGCAATCATACCCGCTGTGCTTGAAGTTTTGTTATATGCAATAGTAATAACGATTTATGTAAGGGTGCGGCCTGCCGCAGGGCCGGCAGGGCCGCGTGCATCATGGTCTGAGCGGTTTAAAACTCTGTGGGGTTCGTGGGCGGCTCTTATCATCGGAATTGCGGTCATAGGAGGTATATATTTCGGGATATTTACAGTAACCCAAGCGGCCTCTGTGGGTGCGGCAATGTCCTTTGTCTTTGTTTTTTTTCGGGGGAAACTGACCTGGAAGGTTTTCTGGGAAACCCTGATAGAGACCGCCAATTCCACGGCTATGATATACATAATTATTATCGGGGCCAATATTCTTACTTATTTTATTACTCTCACGAGGATGCCGGATTTCCTGGTTACTGTCATATCAGGGCTGCCGGTTCCCAATATACTGATTCTGTTCATATTGCTGGTTGTTTACCTTGTGCTTGGAAGCATTTTCGATACGGTTGCTGCAATGTTGATTACCCTGCCTTTTGTACTGCCTTTGATCACCCGCATGGGCTACCATCCTGTCTGGTGGGGGATAGTCAATGTGGCTATTATTGAGACGGGAATGATAACGCCGCCCATCGGTTTAAACGTATTTATCCTGCACGGGGTGACAAAAGTTCCACTTTCAACTATTTACAGGGGAACCATGCCCTTTGTTATATCCGATTTTGTTCGAGTGGCGATTTTAGTGTTATTTCCATCTCTGGTGCTCTGGCTGCCTTCTCTGAGATAGCCTGAACCCTGAATACTTTAAAGCTGTTACTGTAAATGGAGGTTTTTCAATGGGGATAAATTTTTTCAACCGGGATATCATGGATTCAAAGTTCTTGCTTTTTGAGCATTTGAAAGTGGACAGGTTGCTGGAATACGATGCGTTCAAGGATTTCACCATAGAAGACTTGAATATGATTATAGATGAAGCCCTGAAGATTTCCCGGGATGTTCTTGCGCCCACGCTTCAGGAGAGTGATCGCAAGGGCTGTATTTATGAAGACGGAAAGGTTAAATTCCCGCAGGAATTACGCGATGCCTGGAAGGTGCTTGCGGAAAACGGATGGATAGGGGTGGCAAACTCATCTGAATTCGGAGGTCAGGGTCTGCCGGAATCCGTGTCCGCGGTTGTGAGCGAATTATTCAACAGCGGCAATGCCGCGCTGGCCATAGGCGCGCAGTTGACGGTCGGTGCCGGACGTTTAATAGAGAACTTCGGTACGGATGATGTTAAGAAGATTTTCGTGGAAAAAATGTACACAGGTCAGTGGGGTGGAACAATGGCCCTGACCGAGCCGGACGCGGGATCCGACGTGGGAAACACCAAGACCAAGGCCATTCCGGAAAAAGATTCCCATGTGACGGGTATATACAGGATCGAAGGCAATAAGCAGTATATCACCTGCGCGGAGCATGACCTGACGGAAAACATAATAAACCTGATTCTGGCCCGTATTCAAGGCGCTCCTGAAGGTACGAGAGGGCTGAGTCTCTTCATAGTTCCCAAAATATGGGTTAATCCGGACGGGTCCCTCGGAGAACCAAATGATATCCTCTGTACAGGTATTGAGCATAAAATGGGACAGCACGCGTCGGCCACTTGTTCTCTGGCCCTGGGACCCAATGGCGGCTGCAGAGGAATCCTCCTGGGTTCTGAAAAGGGCGGGATCGCGAGGATGTTTCAGATGATGAATGAGCTCAGGCTGCACTCCGGACTTCAGGGTCTTGCTCTTGCCGCGTCCGCTTATGATGTTGCCAGGAAGTACGCAAAAGAGAGGATTCAGGGCAAGGCCTTCACCAATCCTAAGGGTGGCAGGGTTCCTATCATTAAACATGAGGATGTCCGCAGGATGCTCATGAACCTGAAGTCCGGTACCGAGGCGATGCGGGCAATGATTATGCAGGCCTTTTATTTTACAGACCAGGCAAAACACGATCCGGTTGAAGAGAACAGAAATAAGGCCCAGGGTTTTCTGGAGTTTTATATTCCTGTCGTCAAGCTCTGCGGCGCGGATTTCAGCTATGAGCTTATAAGAGATGCCATTCAGGTCCTTGGCGGCGCTGGTTATTGCAGGGATTTTCCCGTGGAGCAGTATGCGCGGGACTGTAAAGTGCTTTCCATTGTTGAAGGAACCAGCTTCATGCAGGCAAGAGATCTCGTGATACGAAAGCTTGGTCTGGGGGATAACAGGGACGGCGTATTCAGGGAAATTATTCATGAGACCTGTACCCTGTGTGAAATCAATAAAAAGGATCCGGAACTGGGGGTTGATTTTGAGATACTGAGCGAAGCGGCAGGGGCAATGGACTGGATAGTCTCAAAACTGGAGGAATATTTTGTCGGAGGGTCTCCAGAGCTGGTCCTCTTCTATGCGACCCGCGTTACCGAAAACCTGGGAAAGCTTATAATGGCAAGGCTTATCCTTGAACAGGCCCTTATAGCAAAAGAGAAACTCAGGGACTGTGATCCTGCCGGATCAAAGGGGGGTTTTTATAAAGGAAAAACAAAAACAGCCCAGTTTTTTGTGCGTAATATTCTGCCCGCGGTATTTGCCCTGAAGAGTTCCATGATGGTGGAAGACAGGTCAGCGCTGGAAATTGGCGAGGAGGCCTTTTGACGCTGGAAAAAGAAGAAAATAGTAAAGATTATAAGGAGTTTGAGATGCCTCTGATTTATGAAAAAAAGAATAGGATAGCCTATCTTACCCTGAACAGGCCTGAAGTGAAGAACTGTATTGACCCGGAAACCGCTGTCGAGATGCTGGCGGCATGGGAGGATTACAGGGGTGATAAGAACTGCCTCTGTGCGATTATAACCGGTGCCGGAGACGACTCCTTTTGCGCGGGATTGGATCTGGCCAGGATGATACCCCTGAATACCGGTGCCAGACCACCTGAAACCGAGGCGGACAGGAAAATCTTATCTGATCCTGAACTGCTTGATAATGCCATGTTAAGGAATTTCAAGCTATTTAAGCCGGTTGTTTCCGCTGTTAACGGTTTCGCCATTGCAGGCGGCATGGAGCTTGTCATGGCCACGGATATAAGGATCGCGTCTGATAAGGCCCGGTTCGGGCTGCAGGAGGCCAGGTGGGGCGTGTTTCCCCGTGGAGGATCCACTGTCAGGCTTCCCCGCCAGGTGTCGTACTGTAAAGCCATGGAGATAATGCTCACAGGCGATCTGATAGACGCGGGGGAGGCCTTCAGAATAGGTTTTGTCAACCGGGTGGTTCCCCATGACAAAGTTGTGGAGGAGGCGGAAAAAGTTGCACTAAAAATAGCGCAAAACGGCCCTCTGGCAATAAGGGCCATAAAGGAGTCGGTTCTCAGTTGTATGGGCCTCACAGAGGAAGAAGGCCTTAGAAAAGAAGCCGAGCTTGCCGGGCCGGTTTTCAAAAGCAGGGATGCGAGGGAAGGGCCGAGGGCCTTCAAAGAGAAAAGGAAACCCCAATTCACGGGTGAATAACCTATTCCCGGCCCGGTTCAGCAGGAAAGGAAAATAATAATGATAATAGGGGACATTCCCAGGTTAAACGCAAGGAGGTACGGGGACAGGCCGGCCTTTAAGAATGAAAGAAGACAGGTGACTTTTGCTCAGGCCAACCGCAGGATGAATGCGTTAATCAGGGCCCTTTACGCCATGGGCCTGAGAAAGAGAGACAGGGTTGCCGTGCTTCTTTATAACTGCACGGAATACTGCGAGCTTCTGTACGCACTCCCCAAAGGCGGTCTTGTCATGGTTCCGTTGAATTACAGGCTGGTGGGCAGGGAGTTGAAATACATTCTGGATAATTCCGAAGCAAGGCTTCTCATCTATGACCGGGAATTCGCCGGTATGGTTGAAGAAATAAGAGCGGATCTGGAAACGGTAAATCTCTATATTGCAGTTGACCGTTCAGGTGGCCACAAATGCGAAGACCCGGTCTACGATGAATTGATCGAGGGGCAGCCCTCAGATGAGGTGAATATCCCTATTACCGAACAGGACCTGGCATATATAATGTATACAAGCGGTACAACCGGCTTTCCCAAAGGGGCCATGCTTACGAACAGGAATATTATGATCAATCTCTATAACATGATATTTGAACGGTCACCTAAACCGGATGACGTTCTTCTGGATGTTCCCCCCCTCTATCATTGTGCCGCGCAAAGCGAATTGATGGTAAGGTATTTCTACGGCAGCCTGACCATCACCTTGAAACGCTTCCAGACGGAAGAGGTCCTGGATACTATAAACCGGGAAAGGCCGAATATAGTCCACCTGGTTCCGGCAATGTTGAATATGGTGATGAATCATCCAAAGGTGGGGGATTATGATTTCAGCTTTGTTGAACAGATACAGTACGGAGCATCATCCATAATGAGACCCCATCTGGTCAGAGCAATGGAAGTATTCGGATGCAAATTCTTTCAAACAGCCGGACTGACCGAGGCTGGGCCTGCACTGACTTTCTTGCGGCCTGAAGACCATGTCATTGACGGCCCCGAATATCTTGTCAGACGCCTTGGCTCGGCAGGAAGGGAAGCCAAACTGACCGAGGTTAGAATAGTGGATAAAGAAGGGAATGAGTGCCCGCCGGACACCCCGGGTGAAGAGATTGCCAGGGGAGATAACATCATGAAAGGCTACTGGAGGATGCCTGAAGAGACCGCAAATACCATTATTGACGGATGGCTCCATACCGGGGATATATGCATGAGAGATGAGGGCGGCTATATATACTACGTAGACCGCATCAAGGACATGATAAACAGGGGAGGAGAAAATGTATATCCCAGGGAAGTGGAAGAGGTGATCTCCACCCATCCCAGGGTCCTGGAGGTCGCGGTCATTGGTGTCCCGGATGAACGCCTTCAGGAGGAGATCATGGCGATTGTGGTGCTGAAAGAGGGCCCGCCCGTGGATGCCGGTGAGATAATCGAAATCGTTGAAAGAAACATGGCCCGGTTTAAAAAGCCCCGCTATGTAACCTTTGTGGATGAACTTCCAAAGACCGCTTCAGGCAAGATATTGAAGCGTGTACTTAAGAAACAATATGAGCAGGAGATTAAAGATGGAAAATATGAAAGATAAGACGGCGATAGTCGGGGTGGGTTACACCCCCCAGGGAAAAGTCCCGGGCAGAAGCTCCCTGAGCTTTCATGTTGAAGCCGCAAGAAACGCCATTGAAGACGCAGGGCTCGGAACAAAGGATGTGGACGGCCTACTCATACAGCCCTCCATGGGAGACCCATCGGTTACTGCCGTGCTTGTGGCCCAGCATCTGGGGATCAGGCCAAGGTTCCTGTGTGCGCATGACGCCTTTGGTGCGTCAGCGGCCTGTCAGGCCCAGCACGCGGCATGGGCCGTAGCAAGCGGTCTGGCCAATTATGTCGTGTGCACATACGGTGAAAACGCCCGCTCCGGCAGCAGCAAATACGGAAGCGCTTTAAATGGGGGCCTTGAATATGGCATGTTCGGCGCGGCCTCAGCCTATGCCCTGGCTGCAAGAAGGGGCATGCATGAGTTCGGCACCGGCCCTGAAACATGGGCTGAGATAGCCGTGGGTCAGCGTAAATGGGCGAACCTGAACCCTAGGGCCTATATGTATGAAAAACAAATGACCTATGATGATTATTACAACTCAAAGAAGGTAATAGAGCCTTTCCGGCTGTTTGACATTTGCCTTATCACGGACGGCGGCAGGGCCTTTATAGTTACCACGGCGGAAAGGGCCAGGGATTGCAAAAAGACGCCTGTTTTCATTATGGGAATGGGCCAGGACCATCCTGCGACAAATACACCCCAGGCGGATTATCTGGCAGGCCCCACAGGCGCAAAGCGGTCTGGTGAGCAGGCCTATAAGATGGCGCAAATATCCAAGGATGAAGTCGATGCCTGCGAGATATATGACTGCTTTACCTATACTGTTGAGCTGGAGCTTGCCGATTACGGTTTCTTCAGGAATGGAGAGGGAAAGGATTTTCTCAAAGCGGAGCGTATCGGCCCGGGCGGTGATTTCCCCATGAATACATCAGGAGGTCTCCTGTCCGAATCCTATCAGCAGGGCTTCACCCCCCTCACCGAAGCGGTTGTCCAGTTACGGCGCGAGGCAGGCGAAAGGCAGCTTGGCCCGGCTACAAAAACCAAGGAACCCGAGATTATCCTGGTAAGTAACAACGGCGGGGCCCTCCAAACCCATAGCACTCTTATCCTGAGGAGGTAGGAATAATGCAAAAATATGAAAAACCTTTGCCCATGATCAATGAAGATAATTCACAGTACTGGGAATACTGCCGTAAACACGAACTGAGAATGCAGCAATGCAAAAACTGCGGCTTTATCCGTTTCCCCGCAAGCATACTTTGTCCGTCATGCCATTCAATGGATGCGGAATGGGTAAAAATGTCCGGGAAAGGGAAGGTATACAGTTATATTGTATTCCGCCAGGCTTATGACCCGTCTTATAAAGACGATATACCTTATATCGTGGCTATCGTTCAACTGGATGAAGGGCCCCGCATGGAGAGCAATCTTATCGGCATTGACCCGGAAAAAGTGAAAATAGACATGCCGGTTGAATTGTTTTTTGACGATGTTACGGATGACGTATCATTACCCAAGTTTAAACCGGCAATATGATGTCCGTTCCGTACAAGAAATCAAAACCGGTGGATTGGGATGAACCGAGTCAATCCCATTTTTCGTTGAAAATTTTGAAGCGGCCCCGACTCATTATGCAGCCTCCCTAACCTGATCCAGGCGCTGCTTCATAGCTGCTCTCAGCAACGGCAGCCACCTGTAACCCTTTATCTTGCGCAACCTGGTCTCAACTTCTAACAATGCCGTGGCTACCCATCGATGCTTCTGTGATGAGTTCCTCCAATAGTCAACCTTGCGCGTATATGCCTCTTGACTGACGTCAACTATTTTTTCCTCCAGCGACAATTAAAATTCCCGGTTTCCCATTGCCTCCGAACTTAGCTATTTCCGGTAGTAGGTGATGCGGAGGGAGCCCGTAGGGCGACCAAAGAATCACCTACTACCGCAGCGCCTTGCTCAGCCCCCGTAGAGATCCATCTCTGACTTCCTCTGCCTTTTTCCGAACATGGGCGCTTTCAGCTATGGTCGCTCCGTAGATCCATACTCTACGGCCATTCAGACATTCACTCGTGAGAATGG
>JAFDHO010000337.1 GCA_019308745.1 Deltaproteobacteria bacterium | reverse complement strand
CTGAACAATATCGACTCAGGGGGTACATTCACTGCTGGTGACTCTCCTAACGACCTGCTTTCTGACACACCACCTGATGATCAGCACAGGTATAAGTGGCTGCTAATCCGCACCCGGGAGTTTGGGAACAGAGGTAGTTATCGAGCCCATAAGGGAGATGTTACTGTTAACGTCACTGTAGACTTCAGCCGGTTCAGATACAAATTGCGTATATGCCCTGCTGTGGATATAGACCTTCCTTCCCAGGAGGAACAGACCCTCTATGCGCCCTATGTGCTCCAGGTCCCGAGTATCGAGGCCGACCAGGACGTTTCCATAGCCATAGACAAAGACGGGAAGCCCTACAGGGAAGTGACCGAGTTTCCTTCGTCGGTACTGCTTGAGGCCGGCGAGTACGACCTGAGCTATTCGGCCACATGCACCCATAACGGGACAATATATCATGAAAACAAAGATATAGGCAGCCTCACTGTGCAGGAAAATCCCATGACGGTAAGCCTCGAAGGCGACAAAACTCCTTTTTACTCTGTGAAGGAAACCTATTCAGTCTCTATAGCTCAAAACCTGCCTCATTATCATTACACGGGGACAATCACATGGCCTGACGGCAGCACGGAAGATGTGGACTTTACAGGAGAAAGCTTCACCAGTGAGAAGGACATCTCGTTTGATTCTGGAGACACCCAGCAATTCAACCTGCATATTTGTCTTGCCGGCTTTAATTATTGCATAGACAAAGCCATGACGGTAAGGCCTCAAACCATTGTTCCATCGGTGTCACTTACTCCAGACAAGAATGCCTCATTTATTGGCAAGCCTCCTGTGCAGGAAGTGACTCTATCTTTTGACTGGCCCGGTACAGGAAATCCCCCTTCATGCGCTTATGGGGAGTACGACGAAGAGAATGACGAATGCGTATACCCAGCCAATTGCCCCTATGGGGAATACGATGCGGGTAGCGGAAAGTGCAAAATGAACAGGTATAGCTTTAAAGGGGCTGGCGTGCACTACTGGGCAACGAAAGACCGTTGCGACGATTACGGAGCACACCCACCAACCATAATGTCGGAGGAGGAAAACCAGGCAATAAAAGCCATTGCGAGTTCTGTAAATGACAGCGTCTGGATAGACCTGCGGTACGACACGGATAATGGTTGGAGATGGGCAACGGGCGAAGAGGTTGTATACACAAACTGGGACGAGGGGTATCCAAACGGGAAAGAGACCAGCGGCTACTATAACGAGACATTTGCGAAACTAATGAAGGATGACGGGAAGTGGCACAATTGCAGTTGGGGGAACGTCGCCCCCGACTACGTGGGTACACTGTGCGAATGGGATTGGGAGCCTGGTGCGACAGGGCTATGCCCGGAAGGCTATGAGTACCAAAGAGGTGGGTTTGCCCTGAGGGATGGGTATTGCTATGGGGTCCCTGAATGTCCCGATGGATATCAGCTTGACCAGTACAGCGGAAATTGCATCCAGAGGTTTCCTGTGAGGCACGCAATTCAATCCCTCGACTGGAACTATACCCTGGAAATAAAAAACGGTGAGGAAACTATTTACTCTGCCACTGATAAGCTTACGCCATTCAAGGAGGCGCTCAAGGTCAGCCTTACGGACGAGGCGAGGGAGGCCATAAAATCACAAGCGGGGCAATACTACCTGCAGGCCAGGGTTTACCCCGCCGGCCATGACGATTGGGCTAATGAGGTGTCTGCGCCGTATACCGTAAAAGATGTCAACGTAGCTATAACGATCACCGGGCCGCAGTCTATCGACGTGTCCCAGGAGGACACGGCCGAGTTTACTATCAACACAGTCGTAAGTCCTGCCGACAGTCCATATACCCCTGGACCGATAACCTACTCGATTCCGGAGCTGGACATTACCGATCAAACTCTTCCTGAAGGCCAGAGCAGCCTGAGCATTGATTTACCTGAATCTCCTGCGGAGAGCTATCATATTACGGCAAGCGTATGCCTCAAGGAGATGCCTGACAAGTGCGGTCAGGCAGAAGAAGTCCTGAGGGTGACAGCCCCTGAACCGCAGGTGGCCGTCAACTGCCCCAGGGAAGTTGTTGCCGGGCGGGACGTAACGTGCTCGGCGGCTGTGGACGCTTCCTACGGAACCCCGGACGTCAAGTGGCTCGTGGACGGGAAGGACACGGGACAAACCGGGACGGACTTCTCCCATGTCTTTACCTCCAGCGGAACCCATCATGTAACGGCTGTAGCCAATCTCAGAGAAGTTCCATCGGTCTCCGGTAGTGCGGATGTTTCAATAAAGGTGGGCGATCCTCAAATAAGCGTGTCGGTAAGCTGCCGCGGGGCTGACGGCTGGTCGGATTTTTGGATCAGCAAAAGAATGTGTCCAATCGGTCCGGACGATGGAGGCGTGCGGGTCACCGTTACCCACAATGCTCCCAAACTCACCCGCGTAATAAAGGTCAAGGATGCGGACACGAAAGAGGTGATCGCCACGCTGAATCCCGAGGATGACGAAATCAGCCTTACAAACGCTGATTTGAATATAGACGGTATCCTGCAAAAGAGGAACCTGAGCGTGGAGGTCTCCTTTGAAGAACTCCCGGACCGCCACGATGCGAAAGACATTGCAGTAATTCTCGTTCCTGAAGAGCCGCAGTGGGACCGGATACTCGGCAAGCGTGATGGGAAGACTGAGCGCGACAACAAAATCCACGGATGCGGTGGAGCTTCCCGACAGCGGAGAAGCGGCGATTGATTTCCCCTTCTGGGCCGAAGGGCAGTTGAGATTGTATCCTAAGGTATATCTGAGTTACGAAGAAAAGGCGATAAAAACGTATAGCTTACCGTATATTGACATAGAAAGCAGGCTGCCGATACCCATTAAGGTGGTTCTGCGGTCCAGCAGCGGGCATGAAGGTTATGCGCCGTTCAGCACGACAATGAAGGCCTACGCATCCTCTTCGATCTGGAAGAGGACCAAAGGACTGGAATGGCTCCTGGACGGAGAGGTCATAGCCGGAGGGCCGGATGAGGTCGTAAAGGCTGTAGACCTGAACATTGACGAACCGGGCGCGCACGCCCTTGTTGTCAGGGGTTACTTCGGATACGTTCAAAGTGTACGCCACGCCTGATGATGTGACAGACGGTTTTGAGCTGAAGCTGACTTATAACAGGGACGCGACAATAACGGTTCAAACCGGGCGGATCACCAAGGCCCAGGAATTGGTGCGCAGTCCTGTAAGAGAGCGAATGAAGGAAATCGACTGGAAAGTGGTCAGCGATGCCGAGGCGGCATCCGGGCACAGCAAGATTACGAGGTGGACCGTAGACCTTTCCAGCCTTGACCTCAGCAAAGACTACCGCCTGGTGGTTTACTGGCATACCAGCCTTGGACGGTCTTTCATTGCCGAGAAAGACATTGACGAATCAATAATCAAGGCCCGCGGAGTCGATTTGAGTAAGGCGGAGATCAGGATAATGAGACTTACCGCTTCCAAGCAAATTGCGTATCTTAGCGGCGTGTCATCCTTTCTGCTGAAAGCCGCCAAGCTCCAGACAACGTTCCAGGTGTTCAACGAAGCGAAAGACAAGGTCGGCGAAGCGAAAGACGCTCGAATAGTCGTTAACCCGATGGAGATTGGGGGATCGAGCTACACAGTGAAGTGCAAGGTGACGAACCCGAAAGATGAGACGGTCTGGGAAAAGGCGGTTACCGTAGAGACGGAGACTGCAAAGACCGATGATCAAGGGGGCAGTAGCGGCAATGAAGATAAGACTCAAACCCAGGGCGTGGATGAAAAGGTAGCCCAGACAGCGCAGGTCTTTGCCGAGAGGGTGTCGCTTAGCTGCATAGTGTATGATCCCTTTGAGAAGCAGGTCAGGTGTGTTGGCGAAAATCTCTACAGCATCAGCTTCTTCAGAAGGCACGGCTACGAGGTGAACTACTGCATATCCTCTCCAGAAACCGGCGGGCAAGCACCGCCAGAAACCAGCGGGCAAGCCTCGGAAGACAAGCAGGTTTGCAATAAGCAGAGGGTGTTCTTCACGTTTGAGACAGGCGGAGAAAAGACATTCAAC
>JAFDHO010000336.1 GCA_019308745.1 Deltaproteobacteria bacterium | reverse complement strand
GCCGGAAGAGGGGTCATGGAGGCAAAATGCCCGGGGCCGCCGTCATTGGTTATCAAAAGAGAGGCAAGGTGAAAGAGAATCATCAGTTCCCGGAGGCTCCTGGTATAGCCTGCAAGGTTGACACAGTTTTCTCCTCCACAGTGTGCAACGATCTCGCGGGCTGTTTCCCTGTCTCCCTCCATGCCTATGATTGCCACCGTGTAGCCTGCCCTCGTGAGTTCCTTTGCCACCACGCAAAAATGCTCCAGGGGCCAGGCTCTTATAGGCAAAAGTCCTCCGCTGGGGTACAACAGCACCAGGTTTCCCTCACTCATGCAGGGAAAATCGGATACAAGGCGCTCCCTGAATCCATTGATTTCCGTCTGCTTCAGATTCAAGAGAGGTGGTCGCCAGTCTCTGCCGTTCCCTATAGACTCTTTCACCATGGGTTTGTCCTTGGATTCTATGGCCTTAGCCAATCCAAGGAATTGGCGAGAAATGTGGTGGTAGGGATTATAGAGCACCGGCCTGTTGATAAAGCTTCCCCGGAAGAGCCCCTCTTGGGTGTGGGGGTGAAAGCCCACCCGGATTTTCGCACCGCTCAAATAGGAAAATATGCTGCTGATCCGAGCAAAGAGCTCGCAATCCAGGACCGTATCGATTTTCTCTTTCCGCATCCTCATAACGGCCTTAAAGCTGCCCTTGAGAAGTCCGCTCAGGGAATCCCCGTCGATTGACAAAATATTCTCCCTTGGTACGACATCCAGAATCTCGAGGAACTCTCTGTTACGATCGAACAACAGGACATACAAGGAAGCCTTGGGGTATCTCCGGCGCATATATTCCAACATCGGCGTGGCCAAGAGGAGACTGCCCATTTCTGAGAGGAGGATGACGAGGATATTGGATGGGGCACCCCTGTGCCCCCCTTTCCTCCTGCTGCGGGGCAATAGGGAAAGGAGTCCGCAGAGCAGGGCCCCGACAACCTGATCAATTTTGCGTTGCGTGTCAATATTCATACCTATTTAAATGACTTTTGAAATATAAAGACCATGTTTCTATATTTTAATTAATTCTTAATTCTTTTTCCAATGCTTTTTTATGGTATCGCCTATTTCCTTCAGTCTTTCCCCCTCCTCTTCGCACACCTCGTAAAGGAGGGGCAGGATGATCTCGGATGAGAGATGGATCTGACCCATCGAGCCCTTGTCCACGATAAGGTTCATCACCTGAGAAAGGAGCGGCCCTTCTCTTTGAAGCAGCTTCAGGACAGTTCTTGCTTCCTCCTTGCCTTGTGGAAGGAGGCCCTTCGCGGCATATATCTCCATGAGGTGCAGGCGCGGAGTTATGTTCCTGTCATCCAGATGGAGGGATCTCTTCAAGGTCACCACGGCCCTTCCATACCAGCCCGCCTTCTTGTAGGCGACCCCCAGGTACAGAAGGGCCTTGGTGAGATGATAGATAGCCCTGTCTTCCCTGTTCTCCTTGAGATAGAAGATTCCCATATCGAAGTTGACGGAAGGGTCGGCGGGATTTGCCCCGTAGGCCTTCATCAGGTACTCGTTAGCACGATCAAAGTCACCCTTCCTATCATAGATGGATGCAAGGCTGTTTAAGGCATAGTAAAAGTCCGGGTCACTCTCAAGCGCCCTCTGGTAGAAGCGTTCGGATACCCCGTGCCTCCCCATATCCCCGTAGAGCTTTCCTAGCTGGTAGTAACTCAATATCTTTTCGTCTTTTCTATGAATCACCGGGCTCCTTAATGCAAGCTCGAACCCTTCCACGGCCCTCCGAAGGTCTCCCCTGTCTTGGTAATACAGCGCCAAATTGTGGTGGACTCTCCACTGGCCCGGGGCCTTGAGGGAAGCATCCGTCCACAGACTTTCCGGGTTCTTCCAGGCGAAGTTTCTGAGATAGGTCATGTTCCCGAGACCCACAAGGACGAGTATCATGGAGGCGCCCATGACTGCTTTCATTGTTCTTTGTTCCGCGAATCGGTCGAGGCCGCGGGCAAAGAGGGCGGCTACGGGCACGAAGAACATCATCGAGGGGATGTAGTTCCTGTGCTCAAAGACAAGTTCAAGGGGAAGGACGGTCGATTCCACCCCGTGATTCACGAGAAAGAAAAGGCAGCTGAATGCGATCAGCGGGATTCTCCGGGCTTTGATCAACAACATGACCGTGGCCCCTAAGAGCAAAAGGATGGAGAGGATGGTGGTCACCGGGTGAAAGAGGGATGTAGAGAGCTTGAAGCTGTGGGCCACGCTGAGTCTTTCTGGTAACGGGTAGAGCAACTGGCTCACATAGAAGAGCACCACCCTGGGTTCGGTGAGCAGCCTCTGGTATAAGGTAAACGGCCTTTCCTTGTAACCTGAGAGGAAGGACAGAAGGCTTCCCTCCCTGTGAATCAGGTAGACCCCAATGATCAGTCCTGTCAGCGCCGTACAAAGGAGGATCAGCTTCACGTTCCGAGACAAGGATCGATCCCCTTTTCCCTGAAAGAAAAGGATCTCGTAAAGGAGGACAGAAACAGGGAAGAGGCAGGTGTTCTCCTTTGATCCCAAAGCAAGCATAAAGGAAAGGAGACACCATGCGAAGAAGGCGGCCTTCTTCTTTTTCCCTGCGGCTGTCCTGGCCTTGAGATAGAAAAACATGCCCATGACGTAGAACATTCCGGCCATGGAAGCCATCCTCTGGACAATATAGGTGACGGCCTGGGTTTGAATGGGGTGGATTGCCCACATGAAACTGGCCAGAAGGGCAATCAGGTAACTTCCGGAACCATACCTGTCACTGACAGATGGGAGATTGAGGGTGCCATAGATGAACAGGAAGAGGAATATGGCAGCCAGCAGGTGAACGATCA
>JAFDHO010000335.1 GCA_019308745.1 Deltaproteobacteria bacterium | reverse complement strand
AGTGCACCACAGGCGACCGCTTCGAAGGGCCTGAGGTTTACCCCTCCCTGTATGCTGGGGCAATGGATGACTATCTTTGCCTGTGCCATTAGCCGGTAGCACTCAGTCAAGGTTGGGGTCCGGCCCACGAAAATCCTGTAACGGTCGGCAAGGGACAGGAGCCTCCAGAGATACCTTTCTCTTTTCCGGTAAAAGGGATTTGAGACGGCTCCGGTGGCCACCACGTCGTACCCCTTTTCAGTCCCGACATCGGCCAGATCTCTAAATGCCCATGGAACATAGCCCTGGGTCCCGGAGCACGTACGATAAAAGACCTTGCTCTCTCCGATCCTCTGGTAAGCAGGGCACATGTGTTTCATGGCGGGCATCAAGGCATCAAAGAACTGCAAATCCAAAGAAAGTTTGTTGATCTTCCAGGGGTCCCCCGGAAGCCCGATCACGGGAAAAGGTGAATGCTCTATCCCCGCGGGCAAAGGATATATCTCTGAAAGGAAAAACAACACGTACTCCGGCTCCCACTCCCGGGGCAAATGCCCGAGGATATCCATAAATGAATCTTCGATCGGCCGGTATGTGATGGTGGCTGCACCCTGCAGTCCGAGCCCCTGGCCTGGGATAAAGGATACGACATCACAGTTGGCCATAAGGGCCAGCCCTATCCTTCCGCCTCTCACATTGCTCAAGATCCTGGTCCGACGCCCTGAAAGGTCCTTGTGGTGAGTGATACGAAGATCATTGACCAGTTCCCAGTAGCGTATGCCGCCTGTATCGTCCTCATAAACGGCAAGCAAGGAATGTTCTGCTTCTTCAAGATTGCCGGCCTTGTAACAATTTGCTCCTTTGACCAGGTTGATGAGGCCCGGGAGGTCGTTTGCAGGGATTCCTTCCAGGGTTTTGGCTATTTTATTTGCCTCCTCGGGGGTTTCTCCCTGTATTATGTTTAAGATATTAGCAATCATGTCATGTGTACCCCTTTTACTGTTGGAATCGTCTAAGGGTTTTCAGGATCCTTGCAGGGTTCCCCGCCACAACCGAATCAGGAGGTACATCCCCTAGGATGTTGGCGGCCATTCCGACGAGGCTCCCTGGCCCGACACAGAGGTTTTCTCGTATGCTGGCCCCGGAGCCGATGTAGCAGTTTTCCCCGATAACACAACCTCCGGAAACGGACACATTGGACCCTACCAAGGCATAGTTGCCGATAGTGCTTTCATGGGCTATTACCGTATTGGGGAGGATGACGCAGTGGTCCCCGATCCTTACCGAGCAACTAATCACCACGTTTGCCATCAGCAGGGTGTTTTTCCCGATCCTGGCATCAGGGGCGATCCGCGCGGATGGGTCGATTATCGTGGCATAGCGTTCTCTTTGCAGGCCAAGGCCGCCGATAAGCTCCCGCCGGCCCCTGAAGTTATTTGGTGAACCAGGGACAGCCAGCACCCTTGCCGACGGAAAATCATTCAATCTTTCTCTCCCGCCAAGCACGGGGATTCCGCAGCAAGCCTCGCCCCAGAGCATTTCGTTATCATCGATAAAGCCCAGCGGATTCCATGAGTGGCTAATCTCATTTTGTGCCAGAAGGGCGAGCAGGGCCTCCCTGGCATTACCACCGAACGGAAAGAGTAGAAGATCAGTCATGTTCAAAGACCCCTTGGGACATTGGAGACGAGTGCCTCCCTGAGAACAGCGGCGATATGGGCCGGAGCGCTGCCATCAATTTCGGGATAAAGGGGCAGCAGGATAACACTGTCGCGGCTTTCCTCGCTGATGGGCAGGGACCAGCCCGCTTGCAAATAGGCGGGTTCCTGGTGTGCATTCATAATGCCCCTCCGGGTTGAGATACCCCTGTCAAGGAGGAATTGCATCAGTTCCCTCTGCCTGATACGAGACTCCCTGTGGATCCTTACAGGATAGCTTTGCCAGTTAGGTCTTGCAAAGGGGCCGGGCTCAAGTGGCTCAAGACAGGGAATATCCTTCAATAGTTGGGCGTATTGCTGTGCGATTCTGCGTCGTTTTTCGAGGATTCCTTCAAGTTTCTTCAGTTGCTCAATTCCAACTGCGGCCTGCAGGTCCGTCATCATGTAATTGAAGCCCGTGGTGAGATATTCTTCAAGAATTACCTTTTCAGAGAAATGACGCTTGATATCGGGTATGCTCATCCCGTGATGGCGAAGGAGCCTCAACCTGTGATCGAGACGGCCGCTATTCGTGGTTATCATCCCCCCGTCCCCTGTTGTAATTATTTTGCGGGGATGAAAGCTGAAACATGCGATATCACCATGTGGCTTGCCGATCTTTTCCCACGTCCTCCCCTGGTCGCGCGATATTTCACTGCCGATGGCGCAGGCCGCATCTTCTATAACAGGCAGTTCAAACTCTTTCCCTATGTTTGCGATATGCCCTATATCGCACGGGATGCCCATCTGATGGACAGGCAAAATGGCGGCTACCCGACCCACCTCAGGCGGTGGCGCTCCCGTTTCAGAATGCCGCCAAAGGTGCAAAAGAGGAGACTCATGGGATGTAAGACGATCCACATGCCTGTAGTACAATCGCCCGTTGCGGCGCTCGCAGTCCTCCAGTAAGCACCGCTTCAATTCATGCGGGTTCATGTTGTAAGTCTGCTTTTCGATATCAACGAACACAGGCTCGGCCCCACAGTGACGTACGGCATTGGCGGTGGCTATGAAACTATGGCTAACCGTTATGACTACGTCTCCCGGTTTGACCCCGGAGACCAATAATGACAGGTGCACAGCGCAGCGGTACAACTGGACACCGCACAGGCATAGCGTGACCCCACGTATCTTGCAAAGGCATCCTCAAAGGCCTTTACCCTGGGACCCTGTGTCACCCAGCCCGAGAGGATTACCTCCCTGGCCGCGGCTGCCTCCTCCTCACCTAGATATGGTCTTGTAATTGGAATCATCGCCGTCTGTCACCGTTGGCCTGAGTATCCTCAAGCCACGAGACCAGCTTTCTAAGGCCGTCCCGGAGGGGTACTTCGGCCTCGAATCCAATCTTCTTCTTAGCCTTGGTGACGTCTGCAAGACGCCTCCCTACCTCTACAACCCTGCGCTGATCGGGCAGTGGCATGAATTCAGGTTCCAGCTCTGATGCCATTACATCCAGTAAGAGGTGACACAACTCCTCCAGGGACGTTTCCACTCCGTTCCCCACATTAAGGACTTCGTCAGTGACATCCGACTTGAGGGCCATGATATTGGCTCGTGCCACATCTTCGACGTAGACGAAATCCATTGTCTGCTTTCCGTCCCCGCGCATCGCCGTGTAGTCCAGTCCATACATCTCTTTGAAAGACCGAAAGATTCCCTCGTTTGCCAATTTTAGGGCACCGTAGAGGGTCCTGTTATTGTAAGGATGATGGCTCTCATCTGTGGGGAAGTTTTCCGCCATTCCGTAGACAGAGGCGAATGATGCCAGTATGATTTTCTTGATTCCGTGCTTAACGCATGCATCCGCCACGTTGAATGTCCCATCCATCATGACCTCAAGGGTTTCTCTCGGTTCCGCATTACACTGGTTTATGCGCAAGGCCGCCATGTGAAAACAGTAATCAGCCTTCTTCAAGATATCATCCAGGAGCCCCCTGTCCCTGATATCGCCGACTAT
>JAFDHO010000098.1 GCA_019308745.1 Deltaproteobacteria bacterium | reverse complement strand
CCATCACCGAGTTCTCTGAATCGCTTTTCAAACGGCTAAAATGTTACGAAAAAATGAATCTTCAGGCTCTTCATGGGCATCCTCCAGTGACTGCAAGTCCTCTCTTCAGCCTTTATTCTTCGATTTTTGCATGATGTCCAGGACCTCTCTGATCTGCGGCATGGAAATGTAGCCCATCTGGTAGAGGATTGAGCCGATAGGCTTGTGCCTCTTCCCATCTAAATCCTGTTCAACCTGTGTTTTCAGTGCTTCAAGGAGCTGCTCTTTCGAAACAAACCCCCTTTCGACGGCAAGGGTACCGAAACGCTTTTCCAGCTCGTTCATCGTAACATCCTTTTGCTTAATTTAATCCCGACCGAAACCAGGTTCCGAACCCTTTGGGAACGGCAACACGGTTGCCTCACTCCAAAGCCGGAGGGAGCCACCAATTTGAAATCAATTCCACGACAGGGACGAGGAAGACCTTCCTCGTCATGGGCTTCCCGGCGTGCACCGCAGCTTCTAAAGCAATCAGGTTGTATCATATCAAGATGATTTGTTCCAGCCTTAGATCGCAGTTTTCATATGGCTCTGGTAATTCCTTTCCCCTGGAGACAGGATACAGGCATCAAATCTCCGAAACCTGAACTCCCCGGAGAGAAGCGATAAGAGGAATCGTGATGAAGATGGCGATAGCCCCCATCAAGAATGCCAAGACATAGCTACTGTAGGCATCAAAGATATACCCGCCGCAAGCAGGACCCACGGCAGCTCCCACGGCCCAAAAGGCGGACATGATTCCCATGATCGACCCGATGCTCTGGGTCCCGAACACATCGCCGGTCAAGGCGGTTGATACGGCGCCGAATCCTCCCCAGAGGAACCCGAAGATACAGGCAAACACGTAAAGCATCCACAGTTCCTTGGACCAGATGAGCCAAATCAAGGAACTGCCCTGGACGACCGAGCACATGATGGCCAAGGGTTTTCTCCCCCACATGTCTGATAATTGCCCCAGGATTATCCTCCCGGGGATGTTTGAACCGCCGATAATACCAATCACTATGGAGGCGTCCATAGGAGATATCCCCTGGCCCACAGCATAGGGCACCGTATGCACGAACACCAGATGCAAGCTCAGGGAGAAGAAAGACCAGATCAGCCCCAGAAACCAGAGCTGACTCATTCCCAGGGCCTGGTAAAAGGAACGGCCGCTACGCTCCCCCCTTGCGTCGGGTGCGCCCATCTCTCCTTGTGCCACACCCCTGGCTGCTCCGTCCGGCAGGAGTCCTGCTTCAAAGGGATCCTGCTTCAAAGAGAGTGAGGACCCTCCCATGACGATCCAAGCGATGACCCCCAACACCATGAAGGCCACTCGCCAGTCATAGGCAGAAATGAGGTATGCGGCGAGGGGTGAGAGAATGATTGCACCCAACCCTCCCCCTGAAGAAGATATCCCGACCGCCAGGCCTCTCTTCCTGTCGAACCACCGGGACGTGGTGGAATTGGCCAGTGTGTATATGGGGCCGGTGCCAAGGGAAAGGAGGAAACTGTAACTCATGAACAGGTGCCAGGAGGCACGGATTTGGCTTGAAACTACCAGGGCAAGACCAGTGAAGGCCGCCACAAAAAAGCCAACCTTCCTGGGCCCGTATTTGTCCAGGGCCCACCCCCCTACTATGGCGAGAAGGAAGCACAGCATCATGTAAAGGGAAAAGATGCTCGATGTGGTCCCCCGCGCCAGTCCGAACTCGATCTCTATGGATTCAAGGAACACACCAAAGGAATAACGTATCCCTATGCCGATGAGACTGATAACAAGTCCCGCGCCCGCTATGATCCAACCGTAGAAAATAGCAATCCCCCTCTCTTCACCGGTCCGTCCCGTAGTATTGTTTTGCGGTATGGATCATTGCTCGCAAGTTCTCCCTCTTTGTCACCGGGGGGACCCCGCATCCGGTCATCAACAGGAACCGGGCCCTTCCTCCATCCCGAAGGCACCTGAGAGTGTCCTTTCTGATCTGATTGCATCTTTATCCCCGAGGAGCAGGGAGTTAACAGGGTCCACGTTCCCTCCCAGGACCATTCTGTCACCAAAACGCTCTTTGCACCCATAGGCCTCTGAAATGGGAGAAGGTTCGGCATAGGCAAAGAACGCGTCATACCCCATGGCCTCCTTTGCCCAGATCTTGGCCTCCACCACCAATCCGGGTTCGAAGGCAAGCCGCGATATGGGTAAATCGGAGAAATTCTTTACAGACCAGGCGGACAGCATGGGAAATATGGGCACGCGGTCACGGGGCTCCCCGTTCAAGGCATCCATGAATCGGTCCATTTCCCTGTAGGCCATGTAGCCTCCTGCCAAATGTGTGTACTTGAGACCTTTGCAAGACCTCTTTTGAGAACGGCAACATGGTTGCCTCGCCCCAAAAGGTGGTGAGATTGCCCGATTCTTCCAAGGTGTTCATGAATATGCATTCGGGCGTCAACAATTCTTGGAAGGATATGCAAAGATGTCTACTTATGTCTCAAACTCAATTTCCTTGGCGCTTGTCCTATTCAGATCCCTAAAGGGGCCAGCAGGAGCCTTCTGATCTCCCTTGCCGCCCAACCTAGATCGCCCCGTTCTTTGCCTCTCCCGTATATCTCCACCATTTTCAGGGCATAACCTCGGGCCCTGTCGTATCCCTTTGCGATCGCCTTTCTCACGGTTTTCCAATCACCTGTCCTGCTAAAATCCCTGAAGGCGTGAAAAAGCTCCGGGAAAAGCTCCCCTGTTAACCCACCCAAAAATGCGACATAAAAGCCAAGAGAAGCCGATTTTCGTTTCCGCTCTATATACCTTAGTGTGCCAAAGCAGTGGGTGTCCGCAAGGAGATCCTTTACGGCCCTGGCAAAGATCTCAATGGAAGTGTGTGGGAAGGAAGCGATGATGCCTTGCCACACCCGGCGACCGAAGATCTCGTCCTCAAGGCCTCCTATCTCATGCCGTATGTAGGAGTCGATTTCGTGGGCGAAGATCTTTGATAGGTTGCGCCGTACGGACCGGTTGTCTTTTTCCTCGATCCCAAGGGCTCCCAGAGCGAACCTGAGGGCCTCCCTGCCGCTCTTCCCTATCATGAATATCTGGTCCCACAAATACAGTTCCCCCGATACCCGTCTGATGAGGACGCAGTCATCCTGGGACAGGGCCGGCACTGTCAGGAGATCTCTGGCCAGTTCCCTGCCCAGGATATAGACGGGATACCCGTCAACTCTTCTCTTTTCCTCAAGGTCTGCCAGGAAGAAGGAAGGCTTCAACCCATGGACATATCCCGCCCCGTAGATGAGGCCCTGCCCTTCCAGGAGGCCGTTGATGGAGGCCTGATCGAATGGATCATAGGTTACCCCGGAGACCTCGATAGGTGCCAGGTCATGATCCGCAAGTCCCTCCCACAGTTCTTCTCTCTCGCCTATCCATGCGAGCACCTCGGAAGGGTCTCTCTCTTCCCAGGGCCTGAGGTTCATTTCCCACTTGTACAGATCCCTCAAACGGAGCGCCAGGCCACATACCGAGTAAAGTCCGGCATAGCGCGCATCGGATATGTTGCAGTTATTCTTGACCTGCACGACAAGGGAATCCAGGTCGGTCAAAGCCCTTTCGGTGCCCTTCATCTTTCTCCCCTTAATCCCGGCGGAGTTCATCAATCTTGTGTCAGCCATGGCCCATTTTCCGGGTCTTCTCATACCCTTGCACAATATTTGCAGCTTCAATCGTAGTAGCTGTCGCCGCCACAGGCGGGGCAGACGCTTCCCCTTCGCAATGCGTAGGACTCGCCGCAGGATGAGCAAATACCGGTAGGAATGGACGAAACCTCTTTCAAGGGCCTTCTGAGCCTCACCCCTTTGCACTCTATGATCTTTGACCCACGCTCAATGATCTCATTTGCAACATCCTCGAAGTCCGGTTTAGGCTCAGACCTTTGTGTCCTTTCGAACCACCTGTGTATAAGGGGATATTCCGGCAGCCTGTCTTGCATGATCCAGACCCTTACTCCCGTGAGCTCCATGCGGTCATAACCCGTGAGCGCAAATTTACCCCAGTCGAGGACCCGCAGGAATCCGTTTCCAATGGTGCAGGGGGTCAGCAGCTGCACGGCGTCGGGCAGGCAAACAACTGTTTCCGTCACCACGTTGAGATAGGGGGTTGGTCCCAGCTCGCCCAACGCCCTGTCTATCATTATTCCTCCAAGGAGGAGACCCGGCGACCGAAACCCATGAAACTCTTCCATTCGAACAACAAAATCAGAGAGGCTCACGCCACATACCTCTTTTTCATTCGGGTCCATGGCTTCCGTTCTTTCTTGAAAGGGTTATCTCTTGCGTATATAAATAGTATGAAAAGTACCTCATAAGTCAAGTAAAATACAGTTTAGCTCAATATCGTTAACTTAAATTCATTGTTTTTTCCACGGACTGACGCTTTTCCTGACCTGTGCTGTAAGACTCACTTTGGGGAAACAGGGAGTGCTGCCATGCATGCAGAGCTGGTGATCGTAGGCACGGAACTCCTGCTGGGCGACCTTGTGGACACGAATGCACAATTCCTCGCAAGGTCCCTCAGGGATATAGGGCTTGATGTCCTTTACAAGACCACTGTCGGTGACAACGAGGCCCTCATAACCGAAGTGATCAATATCGCCCTGGATCGTTCAGACATCGTTATCACCTCCGGAGGCCTGGGCCCGACCCTCGATGATGTTACGCGGCCGGCCATAGCAAAGGCCACGGGCCGGAAACTGGTCTATAGCGCCGAACTTGAGCGGCAAATCGCCGACAGGTTCCGGGCCTTCGGCAGGAAAATGTCTGAGAATAACAGGCGGCAGGCATACATCCCCGAGGGTGCTATTCCCCTTCCTAACCCTGCCGGAACAGCCCCTTGCTTTCTGAGCGAAGACATAGGGGGCCGAGGGATCGTGATTGCCCTGCCGGGCGTTCCCAGAGAGCTGCAATACACGATGGACAAAAAGGTGATCCCGATCCTTGTTGAAAGAATGGGCGGAGCAAGGTTTACAAAGGTTAGGATCCTCAGGACCTGTGCTGTGGGAGAAAGTAATGTGGACAGGGCCATTGGAGATCTCATGGTCTCGGAGAATCCGGCAATAGGACTGGCGGCCCATGCAGGCCAAACCGACATCCGGATCACCGCACGGGGGGCTTCGGAAGACGAGGCAGACGCAAGAATTGCCTCAATGGAACAAGAGATCAGGAAACGCCTTGGCATAGCAATCTACGGGACCGAGAGGGAAACACTTCCGGAGGTGGTCGGGCGGCTCCTGACCACCAAGGGCCTCAAACTGGGCATCGTGGATACCCTCACCAACGGGCAACTGGCCAGGGAAATGGCAGAGGCAGGTTTTGAAGAGGTGCTTTCCACAAGTTCGTCTTTCCCCGATGTCGGCGCTGCGCTCCGGGGCCTGGAGCTCGGACAGCCCAATCCTTCTGACCTGGAGGAACCTGAAGAGATGCTTGAAAAAGCCGCAAGCTCTGTTGCCCCGCCCTCGGGCCTTGGGTTGGCCCTCCTCGGACCTTTCCATCAAAACTCAACTTTCGTCGCGATTTCGGGGCCAGGTAATACCAAGCTTTGTAAGCCTACGCGAGGTTATAGAGACTCCAACTATTCCCGCAGATGGATTGTTGTACAGGGGCTGGACTGGGTTCGAAGGGTAATTTTGGGTGAGTTGAGTTCTCCCGCAGATTGAAGGGAATCCGGATTTTCAGGATTTCGCTGGCGCAATCTACCAGAAAATGACCTTGTAGAGCTTTTCAGCAAGCTTTCTGTCCAGGGTCTTCAGGGTCTCATACTGTTCCCAGGCCTTGTTCATGCTCCTCACTCTTTCATAGGCAACACCCAAATAGAAATGGGCCAAAGCATTGTTCGGCTCGCCTTCCACGACCTTCTCAAAGACACTGACCGCTTCAAGTTTCATGCCCATGTTGCCGTAGCAAATCCCGGTTCCGATCAATGCCCTTGAATCGGTTGGATTGACAGTCAGGGCCTTCTTGTATACCTCTACTGCCTTCTTGCACTTCCCGATTTCCCTGTACGCTCTCCCCAAAAGCAACAGCGCCTCATGGTTTGTCGGATCGCCTTTCCTTGTCTTTTCGAGATAGTCAATGGCCTCCTCATATCTTCCCGTTTGAATCAGCTTGCCAGCCCCTTCAATATCCACTTCCGATGAGGCTTTAAGCCGCGGTATTAACAGCATAAACAAGAACAGCGCCGACAACACCATCACGTGGTGTCCCCTATTCAGCCGCAATCTCATGCCTTGGCCCTCGTCTCCCCAAGCGAATTTGGTCATGACAGGTGGCGTCATTGAAGCAGTGGCCCTTGGATACCATATTCCTTTGAAAAGGGGTGAACTTTTTCATTGCACTCCCTTTGAATAGTATCTATAAAGGGTCTAATATCTGTTTTGCAAGATTTTTTTGATTATCATTTGACCCCATCCATCCCCTTTGGTATTAATAGCCTTGATTTTGCAAACGCCAGTCTGATACTCTCCCGTTTAGGAAGATCCATGATCGTTCTTGGGCAGAGGATAAAATTTCGTGGGAACAAACTCTATTCATAACTTATCTAACAGCCGTTTACTAATACTGCGAATATCTCCTTCAAGGGGAAGGGGACAAGGATTTCAGGGGCTCCCAAGGAATCTATTTCAATCAAAATCTGGCCTAAACCAATATAACCTTTAGACCTTTTCAGGGTAGCCAAGTCAGGGGTTTTCTAAGGGCCTGTGGAATTGTTTTTTCTTTTTTGGAAGCGGACGTCTTCTTTTCCTGTCAAGGTTTTGATGTTGAGTACAAAAAAGGCGCTCCACAGCCTTACCAGAGGAGGGGTCAAATGACATTGACAAAAGAACGGATTATCGAAAGCATCAATGACAGATGCGGACACACGAAAATCAAGTCGAGAAAACTGGTAGAAACCCTCTTCGAGATTATCAAGAAGAACCTTGCATCAGGAGAAGACGTACTGATCAGCAGATTCGGAAAATTCTGTGTAAAGGACAAGAGCGAGCGCAGGGGAAGAAACCCCTCGACAGGCAATGACCTCGTGCTCGGCGCGAGGAGGATCGTCACTTTCAAGTGCGCCCCCTTGCTAAAGGACAAGATAAATGAGAAGAGTTGACAGGTCGCGGACGATACTCATTCCCTGCAGTGCCCACCACCGCAAAACCAGGTCATCCTTCCTTCCGACCCTACCCCTTCATGGCCAAATTGAGTGCCTTTACCACCGCACCCGCAAACTCCTTGCTGTTTATGTGATTGTCCACCTCAATCACTTCGATCCGCGGATCCAACCTTCTCCTTAGCTCCTCGATAAAAGCCCTGTCAGAAGCCGGATCGTAGAGAACCCCTTCCTCGATGCTCAGGGATGAAAAGCCCTTTGCCGGGATCACGAATTTGATCCGATCCTTCTTCTCATGTTTGTTGAGCTTGTCGGCAACCGCCCTGGCAATTTCGCGGGACTCATCCGGGCTCGTCCGCGCCTGTACCCTCACTTCGTCTTGAACGAGCAGTTTCCTCTCGGCCAACTTTCGTGACTCCCAGAGCTCGTCTCCCTTGTCTCTCCTCTGAATCGGCCCGCAGCTAATCATGTCAAATCCGCAGGGGCTCAGGACATAAGGTTTGCCCACCTTGCACCCGGCATCAAGCCGATTGGGTCCCGCCGCCCTGTTTCCTCCCAGCAGATATTCACTGAACCCGGCCGGTACCAGATCTATGAAGGCCTCGAAAAGGCCTTGGCCGACCAGGTCTACGGCCGCCTTTTCGCCCAATCCCGTGGCGTGGAAGGAAATGACATCATATTCCGCCTCCAGCATCTCCCTCACATAGTGGGCGCCTTTATCACAGAAGCCGAACTCTGTAATGGCTATGGAGGGCCTTTCCTCTTTTCGAATGTGTGCGTGTTCCTCGACCATACCACATATGGCGCCGGCCCCATTCAGCATGAGACTCCTTACCAGGGGATTCAGGCCCACGGTGTCCACGACGCTGTGCATGACCGTTATGTCCCTGACCCCGAAAAATTCCGACAGGGTCTTCGCATAGGCTGGCATGGCTGCCACGCTCGAGATCATCAACTTCGGCAGACCAAAGGGCAGTGGCCTCATTGCCGAAAGAGAGATGAATGTCCCGGTCATACCTCCCACAGCAATGATCCCTTCAAGCTCTCCCCTGCCGTGTAATTCCTGAAGGGTCTGGCCCAGACCTTCGGCCATGGCAGAGGTCACCCTGTTCCTGTCCTTCAGGAGGATTTCATCTATCTGCTCCCTGGTGATTCCCCCTGCCAGTGCGACCTCTTCACAACCAATATCCGGCTTCAAGCGGTAGTCAATGGCCCCTGTGCCAATGCTGATGTCTATCAACAGGGGCTTGTGCCCTCTTGCTTCGATTCTCTCCTTTATCAGCCTCAAGGCTGTCTCCCTTTCATCGAGCATACCGATGACTGCAATACCCATTACGCTACTCCCCTTTTGCAAGTTGTCCGAGCTCAGAAAACGATGTCTCGCGGGCATCCCACACATCTCCGGGACCAAATTGCCTGCCCGAAAAGCCTAGGACTTTCTCGCCTTGATGCTTGCTCTGAATCTTTCCCAGAATTCCTTGTCCTTGTCCTGCCAGGCAGCTCCCCATCTCCTCTCAAAATAAGACGAGGGCAATCTCTCATTCCAGGATGCCCAGGGATTGCGCCGCTCCTTCTTGGCTTTGAGGACATCGACCAAGAAAGACCTTATGTTCTTCATCTCTTCCTTGGGAAGGTAGCAATCCGCCCCTTCCTCGATAGATCTAACCAGGTCATTCGGGGTAAAGGCGTGGGCTGTCAGCATCACTGTTGTTATGCCCTTCTTCTTGGCCAATTCCAAGAGCCTGTAACCGTCGACACCCATGATATCCAGAATGGCCAAATCATAGGTATTGGATTCCAGGAGTTGCCGTGCCTGATCGTAGGTGGATGCCTTGTCAACGCGACACAGAGAGAGCAACTCTTCCAAAATCTCCAAGACATCAAGCTCATCGTCTACGATGAGGACCTTCTTATCTTCCAAGAGATCAATATCCCCCATGCGCTATCTCCCCTCCACTCCAGTATTATGGGGGCACGGTAAAAGCCGGCCCCTGCCCCCATCTTCTTATCACGCCAAGGATTCCCTGTTTATCCCATTCGCCCCTTGAAAGGCAGCCGGTCAAATCATTTCATCTTTGGAGACGGCAGCATGGTTGCCTCACTCCAAGGCCTTAGTAGGAGGCCGACCAATCTCCCCAAGGCTGCGACCCATAACCCATCCTCCCCAACAATTCCCCTGGGGTTACGGAAAGGGCCCAAAGAGATTGTCTCTGCGTGCTCGCCCCGGGGAGGGTCCCGATCAAAGGCCCTTACAACCCGAGCTCCGACCACCTTGCTTCCACCTTCTTGACTATGTCCTTATCGAGCTCTATGGGAATAGGTTTCTCTTTCCAGTCATAGGGTATGGTCGCATCCAGGAGAAGCCTTCCCGTTATGTCCCTTTGGCCTATTGGGAGTGACGGATCCAGGGGAGTGGACCTGCCCCTCTTTATGACCTGTGAGCGGTTTGGCTGGAACCTGAAGCTCAAGGCCCACATGACCCTCGGGATGTCCCAGGGGTCGATATCATCATCCACTACGATGACGGTCTTTAGCCCGTAGGCCCCCATTTCCGTGGATATGGCCGCCGTCAGGACCTGATCCGCATGGCCTGGATACATCTGTTTGACCGATATGATCGCAAGCATCCGCCCCGACCCCTCCGGGGGGCAGTATATGGCCTTGATCCCGGGGATCTTCATGGCAACCAGTTGTTGCCAGAGGGTCGATCCATAGGTTAGGGCCATGGTCATATGGGTATCTGTCACTGCCCTGCCGACCGTTGTCCCCCAAAATACGGGGTTGCTCCGATAGGTCACACATTTAACATCAATATAGTTACGAGGATCTGTTCCTACCCCCGAATAATACCCCGTGTACTCGCCAAAGGGTCCTTCATCCATGAACTTCTCGGGAGCCACTTCTCCTTCAACCACGATCTCAGCAGTGGCTGGCACCGGCAGGTCATTTGTCTCTGCCTTGACGACCTCTATGGGCTCTCCCCGGATTGATCCTGCGAGATCGTATTCCGATTCAAAGGCAGACACCCTGGCCGCACCCATGAGGAACAACAAAGGATCGCATCCCACAACGGCGCACACGGGCATGGGTTTTCCCATGGCCTGGTACTTCTTCAACATGATGTCCGAGTGCTTTCCTTTTATGAACTGGGTCCCCAGATGGTTCTTGTCCAGTAGTTGTAGCCTGTAGGTCCCCAGGTTGACCCAACCCGTGTCAGGGTCTTTTGTTATGACAAAGTGTGCTGTCCCAAAGAACCTGCCGCCGTCCATGGGGTAGAATTTGGGTACAGGAAACCTGAAAAGGTCGATTTCATCTCCCGCCATGATATTCTCTTTGCACGGTCCGGAGCCGACCCATTTTGGAGGGATCTTGTTCTCGTTTTTCTCGACCCACAACCGCATCAGGTCCACGAGGGTTGAATCCCTCGGGGCGCCAAGGATCAGGGCCAGCCTCTGAGTCGTTGTGCACACGCTCGTTATGACCGGGGAATCATAGCCCTTCACGTTTTCGAACAGGAGCGCAGGGCCCTGGTTTTCCTCATTGAGTTTCGCGATGTGCGATAACTCCAGGTCCCAGTCCACCTCGGCCTTGATTCTATGGAGCATCCCTTCCGCTTCTGCCTGTTCGATAAAGTCTCTCATGCTTTTCATCAGTTCTTAAGCCTCCTAACTAGGATTATATGGTCCTCTCGCAAGATCTGCGACCCCCTTGGATAACACGGATCTTGTCGAGCTCTCTCCCAATGCCGGTAAAATGCCTTCAAAATGAAATACCTTGATCATCGGCCCGTCAGGGTATCTTTATTCTTTTCATGGCCTGCTCCAGCAATAACTGTCTTCCCGTCTTTCTTCCGATGACAGATCCTGCCTTCCTCTGGCTCCACACGGTCTCTGGTCGAGCTTGAACGATAAATATGTTCTCCGGAAAAGGCAGATCCTTGTCTATGGCCCATTCGATATCCATGGCATAACCGTAATGATCCTCTATTTCCTTTCCCATCCTTACAAGGGTCTTGATTTCTTCAAGCTCAAGGCAGCAGGCATTCCTCCTGTCCTGATCCACCTCGGCTTCCACGACAGCCCCTCGATCAGGGTCAAAGGTGCACTCGATATCTTTACAGGAGATCGTCCTTTCACTGATTTCCATGACGACCTTGTCCACCACAAACTTGTCCGGGTTCACCGACCCGGACACAACAGTTTCCCCCAGGCCCCAACTCCCCTCAATGACCACCTTGGAAGGGTCTCCGTTCGTGGGGTTGATCGTGAACATCACTCCCGCAGCCTTGGAATTCACCATCTTCTGAACGCCCACGCTGATCAGGACCTTTTCATGGGGAAAATCGTTCTTGATCCTGTAACTGATCGCCCGGGGCGTAAAGAGGCTGGACCAACACTTCCGAACGCTCTCCCTTGGCCCTTCAACGCCCCGGATCCAGAGATAGGTCTCCTGCTGTCCCGCGAAACTGGCTGTGGGGAGATCTTCCGCAGTGGCACTGGAGCGAACGGCAACCGCCAGGTCATCTGTCCGGTATTGCTCGCAGAGGCGCTCGTATCCAGATGTGATGGCATTCTCGGTCTCATTAGACATAGGAGTTGTGTGGATCAACTTCCGAATTGCATCGGCTGCTCGATCCAGGGCCTTTACATCGTCAGACGTTATGTCTGCCAGGGCATCATACATCCTGTCGCGAATGCCTGATTTCGTGATAAAGTCCAAGTAGCACTTTGTGGTAACCGCAAAACCGCGCGGAACCCTGATGCCCGCTTTGATCATCTCCCCGAGGCTGGCGTTTTTTCCGCCCACTTCCGAAAGGCTATCCCTGTCTATCACCTCAAAGCCGAGGATATATCCCATGTCCTTCCCCTTGGTCTCGTCCATAGGAATTCGGTCGTCAGGCCAGGACGAGAGGTCTTTCTCCATAAACTCCTTTGGCGGGTTCCCGGTCGAAAAGACGATCCACCGCCCTTTCAGATTTCATCCGCCCCATGCCCGCCGTAGCCGAAAAAACTCTGGGAGGAAGGCCCTTGGTCCCCCGGCTTTGCCTGCCTCCCATCGCCTTTTCCTACTCAAAGGCCTCGCTAGGCCCTTTTCACGATAGTGACGACACCCGTGTCTCCATCGACGCGGATGACGTCACCTGTCTTTATGACCTGCGTTGCGATGCCTGTCCCGGTCACAGAGGGAACGCCATACTCCCTGCAGACGATAGCCGCATGGCTGGTAAGGCCCCCTATGTCAGTCACGGCCGCCTTGATCTTGGTGAATACAGGGGCCCAAGACGGGTTCGTGGATGGGCACACCAAGATCTCTCCCGGCTCCAGGTCCACGATCTCTTGCAGCAATTTCAACACCCGTGCCTGCCCCTCGACTATCCCGGCAGATGATGCGAATCCCTTGATCTCCCCAACATCCTCGCCCGCAGGGGCCTCAACCCCCTTCAGCCACTCTTTCACCTTATCCGTAGTAATACCCCAGAGCATGATGGTGAAAGGTTCGGCCACCTCTTCCGGAGGGACACCGAGGGCCGGCGTCGGGTTCCATTTCTTTGCCGCATCCAGGATTTCACGTCTCTTTTTTGCCTTGGCCTTGTAGTATCCGGCCCTCGTAGGGATGTCCACCCCGAGGGCCCAAGCTGTTGCCAGCTCCGTAAGGAGTTCCGGGATCTCGTAGCGGTTGAACATGAATATGTCATCTACTCCCTCGAGCATCCCGTTGTTTACCAGAAGACTGCCCAGTTTCCTTATCTTCTGGAACCATATGGTATGGAACCAGTGCTCCACCCAAAAGAGATGATCTTCAGCATACCTGTAAATGGTCCGAATGGTGTTATAGGCATCATCGAAGGATTTACGATCCTCATCCGACTTGATCAACTGCCTGTACTGGGTCACAATCTCGTCCCTTTGCTTGTCGATCTCGTCGAGGGACCTCTCAATGGTCTCGCCTCCTTCAAGCCTTTCCAGATAGCCCCTTATGTATCCAAAGGGGATCTCCAAGTTCGTGATCCAACTGCCCTCGTAGTGAAGCCAACCGCTCCCGCACGACACAAAAAACCAGGGATCTTTTGCCTTCTCGTATTCCTCAAGCCACTGTTTGCCGTCCGGGATTTTCTCAAGTTCCCGGACCTTGGCCTCCACCCCCGAATCACCCACCAGGATCTCTTTGACCCCCCGCATGGATGATGCCAATCTCGCCAAGCGGCACAGCTCCTCTTCCGGCCTGAACATAGAGACATAGGCCCCGGCCACCATCTTCCCGATGGCACTCTCGCTGATGCCCGGGAACAGCTTCCTGGCAACATCGGCGAACATGAGATAGGCCAGATAGGTCAGATTCAGCATTTCGAAGTGGTATTGCCATCCCTTGAACATCATATTAACCAGCCTGTCAAAGGACTCAACCACATCGTAGGAGACATAGTAGCCTTTGGGTGCCGGCAGGACTTCTTCTTCCGGGACGAATTTGGGCATTTCCTTGGGGATGTTCAACGCGGCCATCTCGTTGCCCAAGGCCTTGAATTTGGTCAGCCACTTGTCCCACAGCTCGTCATAATGCTCGAAGACATAAAAAACGCGTTTTTCGAAGAGCTGTGCCTTCTCTCCGATGACCTCTTCGGGCGGGGGGTTGATAGCGCAGATATACATGTAACACCCCACCATCCTCTGGGCGATTCCCTGGGCCGGCGGAATACAGAAGACTCTCGTGGTGTATTGAGAAAGGGCGATTTGCCATGCTTCCTGAAAGATCAGGTCCAGAGGCGGCATAGGTTCTGGCGCGTGTATCTTGTCCTGGTACCAAAACTGTTTCTTCTCCCACTCCTCCCTGTCCTTGGAAAAAAGATAATGGGACGGGTACATCTCTTCCCAACCTTCAAGTTCTGGGGGAACTTGAAACTCATGGGGATCCGGAAACCTTCCTGTCTCTTTGCCTGCCATTTTACCCTCCTGTCGAATGGTTAATGGTTAACAGAGCGCTCATGCCCATGACTCTCACTTACTGGGAAGGAAAAAATAGTTCGGAGATGACACTCTTGAAGTCCCCTTGAAAGACAGAAGAAAAGGCCCAATAAAAAAGACCTGATGACCTCCTTAAAGCGGCTGGGAATTCAATGGCAGGTATTCAAAGAGACAAATATTTCAGAGGATATCCCGGGGTGCCAGCCGCCCTTGGACAGTTGATGCCTCCCACAATTTCGCAGGAATCGTGATAATACCTGGATTTTGCACGGATATAACCATCCTTTGCGATTAGAGGTGGAATTTTTTTGTCCCATCTTCCTATCGCCGACTTTGTCCTGACACGTTTATGTGTGACCTTTTGA
>JAFDHO010000334.1 GCA_019308745.1 Deltaproteobacteria bacterium | reverse complement strand
GCAAACGAGGCTCTCAGCAAGAAAGATTTTCGCATGAGGATCAAGATATCTCGCAAAGAAGCCAAGGAAAGTAGGTACTGGCTGAGACTGGTGGACATCGATGGAAGTGAGGATTTGGCGAAACAACGTGAGGAACTGATTCAAGAAGCAACCGAGCTTATGAATATCTTTGGTGCTATCTTGGTCAAGGCCTCCTAATGTCGATGCAATTTGGCCTTTCTGATTTCGGATTTCGATATTCTGATTTCATGGCATCGGGGACGCCTTCAGGATCCTTAGATTCTGATCTCTCACACACTCCTTTCAGGCCCTCGAGGGCGTAAGGGCGCAGAGGATATAAGTGAGCAGAAAGAGGCTGGAGGGCAGAGGGAAGGGGATAAGCTATTGAGCTGCTGAGATGAGGAAGAAGAGGGGAGGGGGTTTTCAGCCGAAGAAACCTTTTGCAAAATATGAGATAGGGTCTGTTACTCGAATGCCGTTGTCATCGTAAGGGCGTTTCAGGGTGGCCACGATCTGCGTTGCTTTTCGAGGCTTCAGCCGGGTTGCATAATATTTCAAAGGCCTTGAGATGTTTTCATCGGAATATTTGGCTTCGATAAGTTCTTCCAGCATGTTTTCCCTGACTATTGCAAAATCCACTTCCCGCCCCTCCTTGTCGCGGATGAATTTGAGTTCATAGCGGTATCCGTCCCTGTCTTCGAGAAAGTGGAGCCTTTTCAATAGTGATGATGCCACGAGATTCTCAAAGCGCTGCCCTTGGTCACCAAGGACATCAGCATTATCGAAAAAATAGACCTTGGGTGGCTTGTGGATCGCCCTTGGAATGGATTTTGTGTAAGGACGTACCTGAAAAACCAGATACATCCTCTCAAGTATCTCTAGCCAAGACTTTGCGGTTTTTGGAGATACCTGGAGGTCTCCGGCTATGTTCGAAAGTGTTATCAGGCGGCCTGCGCGGTCACGCAGCAAATCGAGGAACAGCCCAAGGAGTTGAATATTGCGGACAGGCTCAAGGTCCCGGATGTCTTCCCGAAGGACTCTGTCAAAACGCTCACGCCTCCATCTTCTGGCAAAACGCTCACTTCCGTCTAGAAACGGTTCCGGAAAACCTCCAACTGTCATGAGCCGCGAAAGTGCTTCCCTTGGAGACATTCCGTCCGGGTATTCATCCAAAGTAAAAGGATGGAGCCTCCAGTAGTGGTAACGCCCAAGAAGAGAGTCCCCTCCCCGCCGGTACACGTCCAAACGAGCGGATCCGGTTACAAGAAAAGAATGGCTGTCGTGAAAAACATCGAAAAGGCCCTTTATCCAGCCTTTCCAGCGCGGGTATTTGTGGAGCTCATCAAAGACAAGAAGCCGGTCATCATCACTCCATCTTTTTCTGAGAATATCCTGGCGGTCTTCATCAAAGTCCCAGTTAAAGTACCTGCCTGACTCAGGGAAGTAGTTATCAAGAATAGCCTTTGCCAGTGTGGTTTTTCCAACCTGGCGTGGGCCACCAATGAACACCATTTTTCGTTTCAAGTCTTCGAGGACATGGCTAATTATGTAGCGCATATGACTATTTTGCAGTACATTCTCAAATAGTCAAGGCTAAAATGGAATATGGGTAAAAAAAGTCATGGGGGATGGGGACGTTGATTTGTAATTCAGTAAGTCGTGCGGGATACTTGGCTAAGGGGGAGGCATGTTTGACGCACCAAGGGGAAGTAACGAGAGACGAGTGACAAGGCTAGAGAGATTTAGGGATTCAGGATTTCTTCTTGGATGAGAGGTAATCTCGAGCCTTGCAGATCCTCACACCCATGACTGTGTGCCCGAAATATTTCCCGAAATGCTGGATGTCACCGGTCAAAAAGTAATCGGCCTTGGCAGAGATGGCGGCCATAAGAACAGGCTGGTCTTTGTCCTCCAGGTCTATGGGGCAATTTAGGGTTGGGTCGGCCTCAATGACAACGTGGACATTCGCCAGGCAGGCCTTGAGCTTGTCCAGGTGCTCGGGCGTCGTGAGGTTTCGCCTTGCCTCTTCTATTACATACCTGGAAGCAATCAACACACAGTGCCCCTTTTTCTGAAGCTCCCATAGGTGATCCAAGCCGAGGCTCCCGTATGCTGTGGAAAACAAGATGTTTGCATCCAGGAAGAGCCGGTCCGGGTTCATGCACCCTCCGGTTTCTTGTGGGATATCTCGTCGGGATTGAGCCCCATCCGGCGCACCTCTTCAAGGGCTGCCGCATAGTCTTCCTGCGTAATCGCGTTGTTTAAGAGAAACTCGGCCTTGCGTTGGGGCGTATATATTTCGACGGGCAGTGTGACAACCGGGCGCAAAAGCACCCCATCCGGCCTGGCCTCCACGCTCACCAGGGAGCCTTCTTCCAAGCCATAGCTCCGGCGGATAGGCGCGGGAATGACAACCGTGCCCCGCCTTCCGACTTTAGTAGTTTGTACACGCATGTTTGATCACCTCCGAACGTCAGGATATCGGAAATTCCGATATTCGTCAAGAGGGAAATACGGGACGTGGAGGGAGAGGGGAAAGAGCGAGCAGAAAGCAGGAACTGGAGAAATTCGAAATTCGAAAAGCGAAATCCGAAACAAATCTTAATGACAAAAGCAAGAAATTCGAAACAGTGTGAGCAGGGAGCTGAATGCAGGAACTGGAGAAATTCGAAATCCGAAAAGCGAAATCCGAAACAAATCTTAATGACAAAAGCAAGAAATTCAAAACAGTGGAGAGGGACGTAGATTCAAAAATAAATATCTGTAGGAGCGGCATGTTGCCGCGATTCCCCTATCTTTCTCGCATTTCTCGCTTTCGCCCTTTCTTGCCCAATAAAACAAACCAGATCAACCAGATCAACCAGATAGA
>JAFDHO010000333.1 GCA_019308745.1 Deltaproteobacteria bacterium | reverse complement strand
ATTGGACGAAACGCAGCGCTACGGCTCCATAATAAACCAGGTAATGAAATTGAATCTGCCCATCTCCTATTTCACGACGGGGCAAAACGTACCTGATGATATAGAGAAAGCAAGAAAAGAAAAATTGTTATCCCTTGTACTAAACAAAAATTAATCTTTCTGCCGGAGATCTGAGCAATGGATCAAGCTACAAATTTGAGGAGAATGATAAGAGCACAGGCCGACAGGGCCGACAGGTTCAAAAAAAACGCTGAAGGCGGATTTTCTTCGGTGAAGAAGGGACCAAAGGTATTTGCCGTTACCAGTGGTAAGGGAGGGGTCGGCAAGACGAATGTCGTAGGCAACCTGGCCATTGCTTGCCAAAGGATGGGCAAGAAGGTGCTAATCCTAGATGCCGACCTGGGTCTGGCGAATATTGACATCATCTTCGGCCTTAATCCAAAGCACAATATTGCGGAGGTGATCAACGGTGAAAAAGCCCTGTCTCAGATCATTATCGAGGGGCCCGAGGGAGTAGCGCTTATCCCGGCCAGTTCAGGGGTGGAAGATCTGGCCCATCTTTCAGAGGGACACAAGATCAACCTATTGAATGAATTTGATATGCTGGACAAGATGTTCGACTTTCTATTCATCGACACCGGTGCGGGCATATCACCCAATGTCATCTATTTTAACCTTGCCGCCCAGGAAAGGATCATAGTTGCGACCCCGGAACCTACTTCAATAACAGACGCCTATGCCCTCATGAAAGTGATGTTTTGTCGTCACGGAATAAAAAACTTCCTTCTCCTCCTGAACATGGTTCAGGACGAGAGGGAGGCAAAGATGGTCTACCGTAACCTGGACAGGGTCGTTTCCAGGTTCATGTCAGGCATATCAATTGATTATGCCGGATATATCCCATGGGACGATTTCCTTCAAAGGGCGGTAAGCAGGCGGGAGCCCCTCCTTTGTTGCTACCCGGAGGCCGCTTCCAGCAATAGTTTCAAGAAGCTTGCCACATATCTCATGGACCAGACAGGCAAGCATCATATTGACGGAAACATAAAATTTTTCTGGAAACAGCTTATGGATACAGGAAAGGGAAAAGGCCTTGAAGGCGGGAATTAGCAAATACCAAGAGAGCTTCGATATAGAACAGGCCAAAAAGGATGCAAGGCTTCGAGAAGATCTCATCCTTCGGCATGCGCCGCTTGTAAAGCAGATCACCGAGAGGATGGCGATCAGGCTCCCCTCCCATGTCTCAAAGGAAGATCTCGTGAGTGCGGGGATCGTAGGGCTGCTCGATGCCCTTGACAAATTCGATCCCGAAATAGGGGTCAAATTTCAGACCTATGCAGGGCACAGAATCAGGGGAGCCATATTGGATGAGTTGAGGAAAATGGACTGGGTTTCCAGGACGGTCAGAAAGGAAATTCACAATATCGAAGCGGCGATTAACAAGCTCAGATCAAAGCTCGGGAGAGAGCCGGAGGACTTCGAAGTGGCAAAGGAACTGGGGGTTGATATTGGTTCCTATCAAAAGATGATTGCAAGGGCACAGGGGGCCGGGCTCCTGAGCATCGATATGACAATGCCCGACGGCTCTTCTCAGCACTTTGGGATGAAAACTTCAAGTACCCCTTCTCCCTTTGACGAGCTAAAAAGAAAAGAGCTGAAAGGGATCATATCAAAGGCCCTTTCCAGGCTTTCAAGAAACGAGCAATTGGTAATGTCCCTATACTATTACGAGGAATTGACCTTGAAGGAGATAGCGGAAATCATGGGACTGACAGAGTCAAGGATATGCCAGATACACTCAAAAGTCATATTGAGCCTCAGGGCAAGGCTCAGATCTTACTTTGAGGGAAATCTATGATACCTGCCGAAGGGCAAGAAAAGACGGATGAATTTGCGGCTGATGAACCGGATGGGCCTGGCGATGAAGAAAGCACACCCGGTGGAGTGGTCGACCTGGATCGTGATGAATTCCGAGGGGAGAAGCCAAGGAAAAAGCAGTACATTTTTGTTGCAGCGGGTCTGGTTGCCCTGTCGGTGGCCTCCTATTTCGCCCTGCAACAGATTAGGCCTCCTCACAAAAAGGATATGCCGTTAAGGGATGAACGCATAGAGATTCAAGGGCAAGATATGGTTACATTCCATCCCTTTATAATCCCTTTTGAGGGAAATTCCGGTTTTGCTTATCTTTACTTAAGTATTTCTTTTGAATTGCCGAATAAAGAAATAAGAGAAGAGGTGGAAGGGAAAAGGGAGTGGTTGAGGGGTATCATCTACGACAGGCTTAGGAGACACGCGATGAGAGCCAAAAAACCCCTGTCACCGGAAGATCTAAAGGCCCTCATCAAGGAGAATCTGCGTGAGATCCTGGCCCCGCAAGAGCTTAAGGAAGTGTACATCATTCATTTTTTGGCGGTTTAACCTTCTTGGATCTTTTGGAGGCCAAATTGTCCAGTACGGCGGACTTGAACATTGTATTGCGACAAGGAGATGCTATCAAAGAGATGTATAATGCGAGAAGGCAAAATTTGGACCTGAATCAACAGTTTGTTGCACAAAGGGCGGAAACCGAGGAAAGAGAAGAGCGATCGAAGGTATCTGAGCCCGAATCCGAAAACAGGGTAGAGGTATCGCCTGATGAGAAAAGACAAGATACGGGCGGAAAGGAAGGTAAGGGGAAAGGCTCGCGGGAATCCAGGAGAAAAAAGGTCCATAATATTTCAGGGGAAAGCGTCATAGACATAAGGATTTAACCATGTCTTCCACCATGAATTTCTTGATCTTGATCCTGTTAGTGGTCGATATCATTATCGTTGCATTTTTCATCTCCTTCTTAAGGAAACTACGATATTTCAATAAGGGCAGATCATTCAACG
>JAFDHO010000097.1 GCA_019308745.1 Deltaproteobacteria bacterium | reverse complement strand
TATGGCAAGGGCAAGGCTGAATTTCATGAGGCGGAGCGAGAGAAGCGCCAAGTTCATGAAGGATCGTTTTGGGATTGATTATCTTTTTGACATATTTGGCACGCGCTATTTAGGAATAAAAGGGGTGAGGCGATTCTACCTGGATATAGCAGAGAAATTTGACCTCCAATCGCAAGCTGAAGCAGTGGTAAGGAACGAGGAGGCGAGGTTACAGAAGAGGTTAAAAGAGGTAAAAAAGGAGATAAAAGGCAAAAGAATAGCCTATGTATGCACTCCGCTCTATACCACGCCTGAGTCCATAAAGCTGCTTGAGATGTTTGGACTCGATATCAAGATGCTGTCCATCAGCACCATGTGGTGGAGACGTTGGGGCATGTCTAAAAGTAACACGCAAAGGCTTGTTTCTGAACTTAAAGATAATCTGAAGGAATTGCAATCTGCGCCCGAGATATATACCGACCTGAGCATGGAGGAGGAGGTTGAGAGGATAAGAGAGAATGACATTGATCTTGCCATTGGAGATGTCCTGGTTTCGGATATTTCCAGGACCATGTATTATGAAAATCATGGCATAAGGTCTCTCAGCCCCCACTCCATGGGGTACTCCTCATTTCGCATCTCCTTTTCCCAGATCGCATACCTTGGGACGATGATTGCTTCCCGGTTGAATTCGCCGGTTCCCGGGCGAGACCTTCTTTATCTCCGCTATCAGTACCATCCTGAAAGATTCCCAACCCTGCTTTCTGATTTGAGCGATGAACTCAGGTGGGAAAAGATCATGAAAAATGTGTGGAGGGATGGGAACGGCAGATGAACCCTACTGAGGAAGACATCCATGAAAAATAAAGATAAAGAGACGCCATTTATCGATCCTGTGCAGGGGGATAAGATGCTGGGGGCGTTTCGGGTGACGTGCGGAATAAAAGGGGCGGCAGTGATTATACATGCGCCTGTTGGCTGTCACTGGGGGGTAAACTTCATTGAGAGATTGTCCTCTGTCAAGACCAATGCATCTATTTCTGCGCTGCGGGAGAGAAGCGTTGTCTTTGGGGGGGAAGACAGTCTCAGAAGAACCATTGAGATCATCCTCAAGAACAGAAAAGAGAGATACCTGATCCTTCTCGCAGGCAGCGTTCCGTCCATTATTGGTGAAGACTGGCAGGGGGTCATAGATTCCCTGGGATTTAAGCTTCACTCCATTGCCATCGATTGCGGGGGATTCCTGGGCAGGATGGGAGACGGGATTGAAGAGTGCCTTGAGGCGATCTGTCAATGGGTAGATGACCCCCCGGCAAAAATAAACCGCATTGGACCATTGGTGAACCTGATTGGGCTTCAAAGAGATGTGATCAAGGGTGAGGCGAACATAAAAGAGATAAAAAGGATGTTGGGCCTGATCGGGGTAAGGGTGAACTCTGTCTTCCCTCCATCAAGTATAACAGAGATCAAACGGGCATCTGCAGCAGACCTGAACATTGTCCTGGGGTGGGGAACGAGACTGGCCCATGCGATGGAGGAAGAGTGGCGCATTCCCTGGATATCCCTGCGAGAATACCCTTACGGCTTTGCTGGAACTCAGAGATTCTTGAATGCAGTTGCTCGCAGCCTAAAAGGCGAAGAGATTTACGATGGCCTGCCCTTTATGGAATACCTGTAGCCGTTTGCGGCGATCTCCCGCAGGCAATAGGGATGGCCCGATTCCTATACCGGGAAATAGGGGTGAGCATTGAGGCAATGCATATTACTTCATCTCCTGATTCGAATGATAAGGCATCTCTGCCTTGGGAAATGTGTCCTGAAATACTCGTCCAGGACTCATGGCATAGATTCAAGTCCATAGTGGAGAAGAAAAAGATAGCAATGTTATTTGGAACAGACCTTGAAAACCGTATTTCAAAGTCAATGGATATTCCTTTGATATTATATTCATATCCCACGACTTCGCGTATTGCCCTGACTTCATCGCCTTACATTGGATTCAGGGGAGTTCCGACCCTGATTGAGGAAATGGTAAACCATGTGATCCGTTGACCCTGATCCATGGACGCGTTTACGCTTTACAGCCCATACACTATGCCTTTAAGTCCATGGGCCAGAATACATGAGACTATATGGCAGAGCTATTAAAAATGACCCTTGAAGATTCGGTCAGGCTTTTCTGTAAGCTTGTACCATTGCTGTTTTTAGGACTCTATGTTGCCGAGATTGCCTATCGAATCCCTGCGGCGAGAAAGCTCGGCAATATGATGAGACCCATCTCTTCCATGGCCAGGCTTCCAGAGTATGGCTCGGTATATTTGACATTGTGTCTGTTAAATCCTGCAGCAGCAACTATGAGCCTTGTGGATCTCAGGAAGAGAGGAGCGATAAGTGATGAGGCTGTTATTGTTTCTTCACTTGTTTCCGGGTTTCCGGTAATGATCTATTTCACATTTTTTGCTATTGGACCAGTTGCATTGGCGATGCTTGGTCTCCAGGTCACCATGCTATATATCCTCTGTTTACTGTGTTCCGGTCTCTTTCAGACCCTGATGGGCATTGCAACCGGGATTCTTTTATTTGAGAGGATCCAGCCCCAAAAATCCGGGGTTAATGAACAGGTCAAATATTTGCCAATCTGGAGAATTGTCAAAGGGGCCTTTTATGGCGCAATAAAGAACCTGCGGCGTATAATTTACGTACTTGCGCCGATCCTCTTCATTGTCTTTTTTCTGACTCACTCAGGCGTGATGGCCTGGGTCGAAAAAATAGCGCAGCCTGTTGCAACCTTCCTCCATTTGCCGGCCCCGTCCATTGAACTGATATCAACTTCAGCAATGAATCTCATTGCCGCATGCGGGATCGGAGGAATCCTGCTTTCAAATGGGATCCTGAGGCCTGTAGAAGTTGTGATTTCTTTGATGGCAGGGGCGTTTATTTATAATCTTGGAGAGATATGGCATACGATTCTGCCCTATAACATTTCCTTTTTTGGACTGAAACTGGGGGCAAAGATAGCCATAACCGTCTGGCTTGCAATTGGCATCGGCCAAATTCTGGTCATTGTTTTTTTGATTGGTTTAAGAGGAGGAGCGTGATTGCAGGTCAATGCAAAAAGACTGTAGACGGGCATCCCAGATATCTTGTGCTCTTGGTCACAGAGGCGTGTAATCTCCGGTGCGCTTATTGTTACAGGGGAGAACAAAGATATGCCCAATCGATGCCCTGTGAGGTGGCCGAAAAGGCCCTGCATCTTGCATCTTCATCCGGCTGCCGCTTCCATGTCCAGATCACGGGTGGCGAACCTACGCTGGAACCGGCACTTGTCGAATGGATCGCGTCTTTGGTCCGGAAAAAGGGCTGGCCGGCAACAATAGGGATCCAGACGAACGGGACCAACCTGGACAGCTCCTTGCTAAAAGTGTTCAAGCGCTACGACGTACGGGTGGGAGTCAGCCTGGACGGCCCGCCGGATGTGCAGGAAAGGGTGCGTGGCCGGGCCGCTTCAACACTGAAGGGATTGAAACTCCTCACTGATAAGGAGGTGCCTTTTCGCGTAACTACGGTTGTAACAGGACAAAATGTCCATGCCCTGGGGAAATTGGGCTTATTGCTCGGTGGATTCCCAAGCGCCTGTGGGATTGGCCTGGACCTTCTGATTGAAAAAGGCCGTGCCGTTAATGCCGATATGGTAAGGCCCCCATCCCCAAAGGACCTTAAAAACGGCTTGAAAAAACTTTTGCAGGCATTGAACTGGGTCAATGAAAAACGGCTGCATCCTGTCAAACTCCGGGAATTGGAGCTGCTGAAACAGGCGGCGGCAGGGAAGAGGAACACCTCGTTTTGTCATGCCGCCAGGGGTGAAGCCATGGCTGTTCTCCCCGGCGGCACGGTTTACCCGTGTGCCCAGACTGCCGGTGATTCACGGTTCGCCTGCGGCACTGTTGAAGCGGTAGACAGAAAAAATGCCGCCAAACTGGGCACCTACCGCTTGCAGGATAGGGATTGCGGAAAATGCCGGATTCGGAGTTTCTGCCCCGGAGATTGTCCCAGCAGGCTGTATTACAACGACGGACAGGCGAGAAACCTGGCCTGCATTATATATCAATCCCTGTGGGAAGAATACGAGAGGAGCTAAAAATGAGACCCTTTACCCTATGTTACTTCAGCGCCCATTCATTGGAGATCCCGTCTCTCAGCGCGGGCGTAAAGGAATATGAAAAACATGGCGGGAAGATCAGGATTATTGCCAGGATCGGGAGCCAGCTTTTTGATGAATCCCGGACAGACGCCTTTGTCCGGGATGCCCTTGCATCCGATGTCGTTATCCTTACCCTCCACGGGGGCAGGGAATCGTGTCCCGCCCTTGAACCGCTGATTTCGGCTCTTGAGGGGCGGAAGGAGGAAGGCGGAAAGATGCCGTATCTCCATATTCATCCGGTAGGCGCGGACGAAGATGGCTTTACGGCCGCGCAGGAGTATTCGGACGATTTCGGGACCGAAAACTGGGACATGATCAACCGGTACCTGCTTCACGGCGGACGTATTAATTTCCGGAATATGTTTGTTTATCTCTATAACCTCCTCTATCGCGGGGAAATCCCTTGCGATCCCCCGCGGGACCTCCCTCAGGAGGGAATATATCATCCTGATTTTCCGGGAATTCCAGAGATGGAAGAGTATCTGGAGCAGAAGTTTGATTCGCAAAAGATAACCGTGGGAATTTGGTTTTACCAAAGCTACTGGCTCAATGACAACGTGGAGTATATTGATGCCGTTATCCGCGAGGTTGAACGGTGTGGGGCCAATGTCATCTGCGTGTTTCACTTGAGATACAAGGATGCCGAACGGGGCAACCGGGGCGCGGACTATGTGGTCGAAAAATTTTTCATGAAAGACGGGAAACCCATTATTGATGTGCTGATCAATCCCATGATGTTCTCCCTGACCCTGTCATGCCCCGAATACAGGGACCTTTTGGAAAAACCGGGAGTCCCTTTTATTCAGGCCATTACCCCTTTTATGACTTCGTATGCCGAGTGGAAAGAAGGCATGCAGGGGATCTCCGCCATGGATGTTTCCTACACTGTGGCCCAGCCCGAATTTGACGGTGCGCTCGTAACCGTGCCGGTGGCCACGCGGGAAGAATCCGGAATAGATCCGGTTACCGGCGCCCTGACGGTCAGATATATCCCTATCCGGGAACGGATCCAAAAGATGGTTTCCCTTGCGCTTAACTGGGCAAGGTTGCGCAGGAAAGAAAATGCCGACAAACGGATCGCCATTGTTTTTCACCACTATCCGCCCCGGAATGACCGCATCGGCTGTGCCGTAGGGCTGGACAGCTTTGAGAGTATAAAATCCCTCCTGGACAGGATGAAGATGGAGGGATATCAAGTCGACCGCTCATATGAGAGCGGCGATGAGCTTGCCGGTGAACTGTTGGGCTGCATGACCTGCGACCAGCGATGGCTCACACCGGAGCGCATGGCGGAAAGGGCCCGGGCAACGGCCGGTGAAGCGGAATACCTGCCCTGGCACCAGGCCCTGCCGCCGGCAATCAGGGAAAAGATGACCGTCGATTGGGGCAAGATTCCGGGAGACCTTTTCGTGCATAAAGGCCGGATGCTCTTTGCCGGCCTGATCAACGGCAACATCTTTATCACCATCCAGCCGCCGCGCGGTTATTTCGAGAACATCGACAAGATCTATCACGATATGTACCTGTCGCCTCCGCACCAGTATCTCGCGCACTACCGGTGGATCAAGGATGTCTTCAAGGCGGATGCCGTGATGCACGTGGGCAAGCACGGCTCACTTGAATGGCTGCCCGGGAAGGCCCTGGGGCTTTCCGAAGAGTGCTACCCGGATCTCGCCATCATGGACCTTCCCAATATCTATCCCTATATCATAAATGACCCGAGCGAAGGGACACAGGCCAAACGCCGTTCCTATTGCTGTATCATCGATCATCTCACCCCGGTATTCACCAATGCCGATCTCTACGAAGACCTGGCAAAGCTGGAGAATCTTTTAAAAGACTATGCGGATGCGGGCCGGGAGGATCCGGGGAAACTGGCGGTCATTCGTCCCATGATCTGGGAGGCGGTCTGCCAGGCGGATCTTGATAAAGATCTGGAACTGGATGAAAAAGAGGCGTTTTCAGATTTTGACCTGTTTCTGGAAAAACTTCACTCTTACCTCTCTGACCTTGCCGACACCATGATCAACGACGGCCTGCATGTGCTGGGCCGGGCGCCGGAAGGAGAACGACTGGCGGAATTTTTGGTCCAGCTTACCCGTCTTTCAAACGGATCTGTCCCTTCTTTGCGTGAATCGATTTTAAGTGCTTTGGGCTTTGATTATGATGAACTTCTGGAAAATAAGGGCAGGTCGCTTCCCCATTTTAAGGGGAAAACAGGTGGGCAGATCATACAAAGCGCCCATGAAAAGGGGTTGGCCATAGTGAAATATCTGGAACAAAGCCGGTTTGACACTGCGGGTATAGATGCTGTCGTTAAATCAAGTCTGGGCCACAGCGATGCAAATGTGGCCGCAGCTCTGAGCTACATTTGTGAAGTATTGACGCCCAATATCAGGCTGGTTACCGAGGAAATTGATTCAAGCCTTACCGGGTTTAACGGCGGGTTTGTTTTGCCTGGACCATCAGGGGCACCTACCCGTGGTCAGGCCGATATTCTGCCGACCGGGAGAAATTTTTATTCAGTCGATCCCAACAAGATTCCTACCCCCGGAGCATGGGAGGTGGGGAAAAAACTTGGGGACGCCTTGCTTGAAAGATGCCTGAAAGAGAGCGGGAAATATCCGGAAAGCATTGGAATTATCGTCTGGGGCGGCTCCACCATGCGGAGCAAGGGGGATGATATCGCGGAGATTTACTATCTCATGGGAGTGAAACCTGTTTGGGCCAGGGGAAGCGGGAATGTGGCCGGTCTGGAGGTAATCCCTGCATCGAAACTGGGCCGGCCCAGGTTAGATGTAATACCGAGAATTTCAGGATTTTTCAGAGATTCATTCCCGAACCTGGTAGAGCGAATCGATGAGGCAGCCCGGATGGTGGCCGCGTTAAAGGAATCGCCGGAATCCAATATTTTGCGGCGCAATGTCCTGCGGGATCTGGAAACCTATATGCAAAACGGAATGACCAAAGAAGAGGCCATGCGCGAGGCCACGTTCCGGGTCTTCGGGTGTCCGCCGGGTACATACGGGGCGGGCGTATCCGAGCTTGTGGAATCGAAGAACTGGAAAACCCAGAAAGATTTAGGCAACAACTACATCCGCTATACTGCACACGCCTATGGCAAGGGCAGCTACGGCAAGCAGAAGCCGGCCGCGTTCCGCAACCTTCTTTCCCGCATGGATGTAACGGTCAAAAACGAGGATTCAAGGGAATATGATATGCTGTCATGCACCGATTATTACAACTACTACGGCGGTCTTATTGTGGCGGCAAAGACCGTGCGCGGCAAACTTCCCTTTGCCCTGGTAGGCGACAGCGCCGATCCCAGACGGGTAAAGATTCACACCACCTTCGAGGAGGCAAAGCATGTCCTGCGTGCCCGCCTGACCAACCCCAAGTGGCTGGAGGGGATGAAACGCCACGGCTACAAGGGAGCCGGCGACATTTCACATATGATGGACGTTGTCCTCGGCTGGGATGCTACTGCCGAGGTGATCGACGACTGGATGTATGAAAGGGTAGCCGAAAAATTCGCCCTTGACCCCGGGATGCAGGAGTGGATGAAGGAGGTGAACCCCTATGCCCTTCAAAACATCCTGGACAAACTCCTGGAGGCCATCAGCCGGGGGATGTGGAATGCCGATAAGAAAATGGAGAATGAACTGCGCGAAGCATATCTGAAAATGGAAGGTGAAATTGAAGAACTTACGGAATAGGAAAGCAGGCATTCTTTTCGCCAAAATGCCATACATGCTTGCGGCTGTTTTCACGGGGATGCTTTTATATAACGAATCGGTTCTTGCCCGGGGAAAAACACATGCCATTGTGATTACGGGAAAAGAGATAAAAAAAATGAACGCGCGCAAGATTTCCGATGTGCTGAATCAGGTCCCGGGGATCAATGCCGGGGAGACGTCCGTGTCGATCCGGGGTTCCTACAGAGTGAAGGTCCTGCTTGACGGGCGGCCCATCAATGATCCTACCTCCAGCCATGGCTTTGTCAAATTCGACCTCGTGTCCCTGGAAAATGTGGAGCGAATTGAAATATATCGAGGCAAAGGAGCGCTGAAATACGGCGATGACGCCAGCGGCGGCGTCATTCTCATCTTTTCAAAAAAGACCGATGCCTTTCACGGGAACATACGATCCTATTGGGGAAATTATGGGACGTCCAATTACAGCGCCAACTGCCGTGCCGCAAATGGCGCTTTCGGGGTGGGCGCATCCCTGGGGTATGAATATACGGATGGCTACCAGGTGAATGGCGACAGAAAGAAAAAAAAGGCCGGGGGCAAATTTGAATATATGCCGAAAAACGGGTTGAAGCTGACGTTCTCAGCCGCTTATCTGAAAGACCAGCGAGGCCTGAGCGGCCGCCCGGAATACCCGACCCCCCATTCCCGGAAGCAAAGTGAAATGTATTCTTACGCCCTGAGTGCCAGGGCGAAACGGATAACGAGCGAGACCTTTTTTAACGACGCTGAAACAAAGAACAGGGACCCGGACAGGAACATCGACAATTCCATCACCGTCAGAAAGTTCGGCGAGGATATCTCAACGTCCCTTGAGGGAGGAGGCTGGGGGACCATTAGCTGTGGTGCCGCCTTTCGTTGGGGCCAGGCGGAAAGCAGCCGGTTTGCCTCCAAAGATGAGCATTCCATTTCTCTGTATGCAACGAATACAATTTCCTTTGGTCCCCTGCCGATCTCCATTTCATTCGGATTGCGGGGATCTGGGTATTCCGACTTTGACAACACGTTAAACCCCGAGGCAAAGATATTCTGTAAAACCAATAAAAGTTCCATCTCCATGACCTACAGCAGGACCAATAACACTCCATCCTTTTACCAGAGATATGACAAAACAAGCACCAAGGAACCAAACCCCGGCCTTAAGATGGAGACTGCGGATAATTTCAGCCTCTCCTTTTTTACCGAAGTATCACCACGCCTTTCATGCGGGGCTTCGGTCTTTTACAACCGGATTGCCGGCAGGATCGCCTATGTACTCGGGGACGATGGTATCGGCCGTTATGAAAATTTTGGCGAGGTGACCTATAAGGGCGGGGATATTTCGTTGAACTGGAAAATCATGGAGGATTTGTCCCTGAAAACCACCTACACTTACCTTGAGGCCATCAACGAGGATACCGGTTTGTGGATGGTCGCCAAACCCAGGCACAGGGTGTATGCGGATCTTAGCTGCGTACCGATAGAAGACCTTTCCATCATCTTCAACCTGAAGTATGAATCCAGACAGTATACCCGCTCGGACAACAAGGCATCTGTGCCGGGGAGGGCCATAGGAAACATCAGGCTGGAATACCACCCTGCACGGCTGGCAGGCAGGTTTGGAGCCCCGGAGTTTTTCGGGGAAATCAAGAATATCGCTAATAAGGCCTACCGTTACGGGGACGGGTGGCTGGCGCCCCCGCGAACATGGACAGTGGGCCTCAACTATAGATTTTGAGATCCCTCCGGCGGTTTCGTTTTAATGGAGAGAATACAGGATGTTTGAAAATATATACCCGTTTTCAGCCATTGTCGGCCAGGAAGAGTTAAAGCTGGCGTTGCTGCTCAATGCGGTCAATCCGAACATCGGCGGGGTCTTGATCCGTGGAGAAAAAGGCACGGCCAAGTCAACGGCGGTCCGTGCCCTGGCTGCCTTGCTCCCGGAAATCAGGGTGGTTGCTGGATGCCCTTATTCCTGCGATCCGGAGAATGGCGGCTGGATGTGTGACTGGTGCAGGGAAAACGCGTCGAAAGGACGGACCGTCCTGCGCAGGGTCAGGGTCGTGACCCTGCCCCTCAATGCCACGGAGGATCGTGTTGTCGGAGGAATTGATTTCACCCTGGCAATCAAGCAAGGCAGGCGTACTGTTCAACCGGGGTTGCTGGCCGAGGTGAACCGCGGAATTCTCTATATAGACGAGGTCAACCTCCTGGATGACCATATCGTTGATATCATTCTCGACTCGGCTGCTTCCGGGGAAAACCGGATCGAGCGGGAGGGGATCTCATTCAGGCATCCGGCATCATTCATCCTGGTGGGCACAATGAACCCGGAAGAAGGCCCATTGAGGCCGCAGCTTCTGGACAGGTTCGGGCTCTGTGTGGACATCAAGGCGGAGACGGATCTCGGAAAGCGGGTTGAGCTGATGGAGAGAAGAGAAGCCTATGATCTTGACCCACAGGGATTTCTCAAGCGGTTTAAAAACGAAAACGCCCGTACGGCCGAGGGTATTTTATCGGCAATGGACCATTTGAATGCGGTCAGGCTGCCCAAACACCTGAGAACCTTTATCTCCGAACTATGCACGGAAAACAACGTGGCAGGTCACCGCGCCGATCTTATCATGGAGCAGGCCGCCAGGACCTATGCCTCCCTGCGCCATGGTCAGGAGGTCCTAACGGATGATATCGCAAAGGTGGCACACCTCGTCCTTGCGCACCGGAGACGGGACGCCATGCCGCAGCCCGAGCCGGATCAACAGGAGGAAAAGCCGCATGAAGGGGCCGATCAAAACGGACAGAAACAACCGCCGGACGTGGAGAAGCCGGGCAAGGAGCAAGGTGATCAGGCCAATACCGGGGCTGATGAACCTTCCCGGCGCTTTGAAGAGCAGTTCCGGGATGGCGAGGAAACCAACAGTGCGGAAGTCCCCGAAAAAAAAGATTCCGTTGAGCAGATATTTGAGATAGGCGCCACCTTTGCAGTCAAGGAGATCGCGACTCCAAGAGACAGAATCTACCGTCGCGGTTCCGGCCGCAGGTCCCGGACGCGGGTTTCTCTGAAGCAGGGGCGATACATCAAGAGCATACCCGGAAACAGGACCGGCGATATTGCCCTGGATGCCACCTTGCGGGCCGCAGCCCCCTATCAGACCAGGAGAAAAAGGGAAAACGGCCTGGCCGTTGTCCTGCGGAAAGAAGATATCCGGGAAAAGGTCAGGGAAAAACGGATCGGCAATTTTTTGCTCTTTCTGGTGGATGCAAGCGGTTCCATGGGGGCAAGGGGAAGGATGGCGGCTTCCAAGGGCGCAATTATGTCTTTGCTTCTCGATGCCTACCAAAAACGGGACAAGGTGGCGATGATCTCTTTTCGTAAAAACGAAGCTTTTGTTAATTTACCGCCCACTTCTTCTGTGGAGCTTGCCGGAAAACTTTTGGCGGAAATGCCCGTGGGCGGCAGGACGCCACTTTCAGCGGGACTGGCTATGGCCCATGAACAGGTCAGGAACTATCTTTTGCGGGATCCTGCTGCCAGGCCCATTGTAATTATAATTACAGACGGCAAAAGCAACGCATCCATGGGAGATCAAAAACCGGTTGAAGAAGCCTTTGACTTTGCCGTTAAAATGGCCGCAGACCAGCGGGTGGTCTATATTGTGGTCGATACCGAGGAACAGGGACTGGTAAATTTTGGATTGGCCGGCCGTCTTGCCGGAGCGCTGGGGGCGCGGTATTTCAAAATCGAGGAGCTTAAGGCTAATCAATTGGTTAATATTATCAAGGAGAAATAATGGAAAAAAATAAACGGGTTTACCCCTTTGTCGCGATTGTGGGACAGGAAAATATGAAACTTGCGCTGATTTTAAACATAATAAATCCAACCCTTTCAGGAGTTTTGATCCGGGGAGAAAAGGGGACTGCAAAGTCGACTGCGGTGCGGGCACTGGCAGATGTTCTGCCGGAAATCGAGGTTTTTGAAAATGATCCTTTTCAACTTTCTCCTGAGAATGAATTCGATTTTTATCAAGAATCCATGCCGGCCATATACGGCAAAAATATTTCTTCCCTGGAATCTGTCAAAAGGGTAAGCCGAAAAGTACGCGTTGTAGAGCTGCCGGTGAGCGCTACGGAAGACCGGGTGGTGGGGGCCCTCGACATGGAGCATGCCCTTAAAGAGGGGGAAAAGCGGGTCGAGCCGGGACTCCTGGCCGCGGCCCACCGGGGTATCCTTTACGTGGATGAGGTGAACCTCCTGGACGACCACGTGGTGGATGTGCTGCTGGATTCCGCCGCAATGGGAGTCAACACCATCGAGCGCGAAGGGATCTCCTTTTCCCATCCGGCCCGTTTTACCCTGGTGGGTACCATGAACCCGGAGGAGGGTGAGCTCAGGCCCCAACTGTTGGATCGTTTCGGTCTGTGTGTCACCATCGAAGGAATTCAATCGGCCGACGAGCGGGTGGCCATCATGGAACGTCGGGTCGCCTTTGATCAGGACCCGGAAGGGTTTACGTGCCAATGGGCGGTGGAATCCCAGACTATGGCCGAGCGGATTTTACAGGCCAAAGCGCTGCTTTCCCGGGTGGAGGCCGAAAAAGCGCTGCTGTACGAAATCGCTCAGTACTGTCTGGATGTGGGCGTGGACGGCCACCGGGGCGATATCATTATGCTCAAGACCGCCAAAACATTGGCCGCTTATGAGGGGCGCAGTCAGGTAACATCGGAAGATATCCAAACGGCTGCCGAACTGGCGCTGCCCCACCGGATCCGTCGCCAGCCTATGATGGAAATCGCCGATAATGTCAAGGCGGTGCGTGAAAGACGCACGGAAGCGGGGACGCAGTGAGGAGGGAAAAAGCAGATGATCCGCATTGAGCGGCTGAAAAAAAACTATGGTGCCATAACGGCCCTTGACGGCATCGATTTGCACGTGCCGGCCGGAGAACTCTTCGCATATCTCGGCCCCAACGGCGCCGGAAAGACCACCACCATCCGCATCCTGACCGGGCTTACCAGACGGTCGGCAGGCGATGCCTGGCTGAATGGTTTCCATATTGAAAAGGAGGGGCTCAAAGCCAAGAAAAGGTTCGGGCTCGTGATGCAGTCGATAAACCTGGACCAGGAACTCACGGTATCGGAGAACCTTGATATCCACGGCCGGCTTTTTGGTATGTCCACTAGTGAGAGAAGAAGAAAGATTGATCAAATGCTGGCCTATGTTGATCTCATTGACCGCAAAAAGAGCCTCGTGAAACAGCTCTCCGGCGGCATGAAACGCAGGCTGACCATCGCAAGGGCCATGGTCCATTCACCGGAGATTCTGTTTTTGGACGAGCCGACGGTGGGGCTCGACGCTGCCATCCGGAGGCGGATATGGGCACTGATCAAAGAGATCCAGAAGAAAGGCACAACTATCTTTCTGACGACTCACTATATTGAGGAGGCGGAATTCCTGGCGGACCGGGTTGCTTTTCTCGATAAAGGCAGGATAGTCGTCATCGATAAACCCCGGAGCCTGATGGCCCGGACTGGGACCTGGGCTATTGATCAGATGGACAAGGGAAACATGAAGACGGTCTATTTCAGGACCAGGCAGGAGGCCGATGCCTTTGTCACCGGACAGAAAGAGAGTTATACATTACGGCGGGTAAACCTCGAAGATTCATTTCTATCACTCACCGGGAAGAAGGTCAAATGCTGAATCGTTTCATTGCAGTCTATCTCCGTGAAATACTAATTTTGAGACACAGGATCAAACGGCAGATCCTGAGTATGTCCGTCTCTCCTTTGCTCTATATGATAGCGTTCGGATATGCCATGGGAAAAGGGGCAAGGTTCGACGGGCATACCTATCGGGAATTTCTGATTCCGGGCCTGGTGGCCATGAGCAGTATGACCCAGGCCTTTGCCATTGCCGTTGATATCAATGTGGCGCGGTTTTATTGGCATATCTTCGAAGAATTCCAGGCCGCGCCCGTCAGTAATACCGCCTATGTGGCGGGTGAGGTCCTGGCCGGCATAACCCGGGCGATGCTCTCCGTTGTCATTATCCTGATAATAGGCCTCTTTTTCCATGTGTCCCTGGATTATGGCACTGTCGCTTTCTGGCTGGCAATCGCGCTGGACAGTTTTGTTTTCGCCTCGCTGGCCGTGGCCCTGGCCATGCTGGTGAAATCCCATGCGGATCAGGCCATGTTCACAAGCTTTGTGATCACCCCCATGGCCTTTTTGGGGGGCACCTTCTTTCCTGTGGACCGCCTTCCCGTATGGGCGCAGAAGGTCCTTTTTTTCCTTCCGCTCACCCATGCCTCAAAGGCCATTCGATCGGCATCCTTTGGAAACCCTGTGAATTATTCATCTTACCTTCTGCTGGCCATTATCGGGGTGGTCTTTTTTTTCGGCGCCATCCATTGCGTAAACAGAGCGAGGGATTGACAGGATCTGCGACAAAACCATACGAGGAATCGGGATGGAAAGGATAAATATCGATGGAACATGATACAGACGAAAAGGCCATTGTTATTGCGTGCTTTGGCGCCACATATCCAAAAGCGCTTGTTGACATCACAACCATGCGGAAAGAGGTACAAAAAGCCTTCCCGCGGGCAAAGGTAAAGGTGGCATTTACGTCCAACATCATCAGAAGGATATGGCATGAACGTCAAAGAGACACGGAGTATCGTGCGAAAAACGGGGATGCCGGCGCAGAAATCCTCTGTGCAAGGGGCCCCCTTGCGACCATCGCGGACCTGCAGGATGCCGGCTACAAGGTCATCATTGTCCAGCCCACGCACATCTATGCGGGTGAGGAATACCATGATCTTGCATCCTATATAGATGGTCTGAACGCCATAAGGACCATAAAAGCAAAATACATGCCTTTCAAGAAACTGGTTCTCGGCCGTCCGCTCCTGGGAAAACCGGGGCCACAATATAACTACCGCAAAGACATGATCCACGCGGCAAAGGCCCTCGCCCCCGATGTGAGCCTTGCAAAAAAGAACCATGCGGCCCTTGTCTACATGGGACATGGAAACAGGTTCTACAGCACCGGTGTCTACATTGAATTTCAACAGGTCATGCGCAGGATGTACCCCGGAACGGATATATTTGTGGGTACTGTTGAAGGTTTTCCATCCCTTGAGGATGTTGTGAACATCCTGACTCGGGTTGGAGTCAAAAAGGTGGTCCTGAAACCTTTCATGATGGTGGCGGGTGAACATGCCCGGAATGATATGGCGGGGGATCAGGGTGATTCATGGAAATCGGTTATACGCTCAAAGGGAATTACGGTCACGTGCGTGCTCCAGGGGCTGGGAAAGTACGCTGAAATCAGGCATATTTTCATTGAGCACATCAAGGATGTGGCCCGAGACAATAAAATACCCCTGTAGCACAAAAAAGATTCGACCGGTCGGACAATCATAGACCTTGAATAGAAGAGGGGTCAAAGCCCGCAGTGACAAAGGTGATGAGAAAAATGACAGCAGGAACTCTCTATGGAATCGGGGCAGGGCCCGGAGACCCGCAGCTTATTACCCTGAAAGCGTTAGAGATCTTGAAACGGGTCAAATTTGTGTTTGCGGCATCATCTACCAGGAACACTTACTCACTGGCAGTCGGTATTGTCTCCCCATTTCTTGGGGAGGATGTGTCTGTTGAGCTTGTCGGATTTCCCATGACGCACAATAAGACGGAACTCAGGGCAGCGTGGAGAGATAATGCCCGCAAGATATTGAAACACCTCAGGAAGGGAAAGGACGCGGCCTTCGTCACCTTGGGTGACCCCATGACGTACAGCACGTTTGGTTATATCCTGCAAACCATCCGGGAGACGGATCCGGATGTGCCGATTAAGATCATCCCCGGAATTACCTCGTATCAGGCCGCCGCAGCGGCTGCCGGCCGGGTCCTGGCCGAAGCGGAGGAGTCTTTTACGGTGGTTTCAGGCGCGATGGGCGCGAAGAGGCTGGAACAGATCATCGACCATACGGACAACGTGGTCATGCTGAAGGTCTACAAACGGTTTGACGAAATCATGGACACGTTGAACCGTCTCGAACTGGGAGAAAAATCCGTGCTCATATCCAGGTGCGGATTGGAGGATGAGGAGGTATCGCAGGTGTCCCAATACGCCAAGAAATCACATCCGCCCTATCTTTCGCTCCTGATTATTAAAAAATGAAAAAGATGAGGTCATGAACTCGTAAACATACTTGATGGAGGGTGAATTATGGAACGGCGTTGCACCTTGATAGTCAGTGACAGTCCTGACAGGCGTTACTTCATCGAATATCACCTG
>JAFDHO010000332.1 GCA_019308745.1 Deltaproteobacteria bacterium | reverse complement strand
CTTTAGCCTTTTGAAATGCCTCCTCAGATAGGGAGAACGGGTGATGATGCCTTTTCTGGAGTGACTGGCGGCTTCCGGCTTGGAGAGCCTCCAGCTCGGAAAGGAGGGCGCCGTTTTTTCTTCGCCTTCGCTCCGCTCGGCTCAGTCCCCGACTTGGTCGGGTCCCCGGTTTCGCGACTTATCAGTGGGGGAAACCGCGGCCCCCGACCCGAAGGGGCAGGGGAACGTCGGAGGGGGCAGAACTCCCCCCGCGGATAAGTCGCAGAAAAGACCAGCCGTCGCAGAAAAGACCAGCCCGGGAGGCTCGGAACGCAAGAAAAGGCATCATCACCCCCGTTCGTCCATCACCGAGTTCTCTGAATCGCTTTTCAAACGGCTAAAATGTTACAATGACTTTAAGTTCTTCAGCCATGTTCCGCAATGCGGCGAGAGCTCCAAAATGAAGGATTTGAGCTCTGATGGGCTTATTGCCTCCTTCTTGGAGGCGACTCAAGAGTCCTTCAGCGGTTCCCAGATGCATGAGTACGATGGGACGGGGTTTTCCTTGGATTCGTCGGGACTCCACGATTTGCCAGTAGGTGTGACCGCGGGATATCTTCTTTTGGATGGTGGCCATGTGTATCAGTGTATACAGCCTAGAAAGGATTTGAAAGGAAGCGTCACTTGAAGACTGTGGCGCTAACCTGCTGTTATTGTGGGAAAACCTGTCCAGTCTGGAGCGGATTAAATTGGAAAGCGTTGACTGACGTGACCATAAATAGGAAAGTCAGGCTAGCCCAAGAACTCTTTTCTCCATGATTTGCCTCCTTTCATAATCAAAAGGTTAAACATGGGTCAGATAACCTCCGGGCTTCATGCTATTCTCATGGATTTGTGACTTGCCGCACCGTCCTTTCCATCAGCCTCCTTTTAATATGGCCCATATGTTGGGCCATGGCTGTTGTGGCCTTTTGAAAGTCACTGTTCTTGATACTTTCGAATATTTTCACATGTTGTTGAAAGTTTTTTTCTCGATACAGTTCTGAGGGATACCTTCGGCTATTATTTCGGGTATCTACCAGCAGCCTATATATTTTCTCCATCAAATCAACGAAAACAGGGTTTTTTGCAGCAAAAATCACAGCCTTGTGAAAATTTAAGTCGTATTCGATGTATTTGTCCGGATTATCGTAATTTGAGTGCATATTGTCGAGCGCCCTTTGCATCTCACAGAGATCCTCTTCATCCCGCCTGAGAGCCGCAAAACCAGCACAGCTGTTTTCAATGGATTCTCTTGCTTCGAAAATGTCCAACAGCGCCCCTTTCTTCATCGACAGCATGATGCTCAATGGTTCAATCGTCCACTGGTTGGAATCGGTTAGATAGGTACCGTCTCCTTGCCGGTTTTCCAGGATACCAAGCAGACTCAATACCTTGATTGCCACTCTCAACGAGGGCCTGCTGACATTCAATATCTTTGCCAATTCCCTTTCCGGGGGTAATTTGCTGCCCTCCGGGATAAAACCGGAGTCGATCAGCGATTCCAGTTCCCGGATGATCGCTTCAGGTATCGACTGCGTTCGGATGGGTCTAATCGGCAGTGATTTCATTGAGCTGGGCTTTTTGATGTTATTGATTTTCTTGCCGTTTCTGCTGGGTAGGGTTTCTGCAAACAGAATCTAATAATTGGTAAACACAACTATCCTTTTCTTAACCTAATCCGAAATTTCTTGTCAAGGTCTTTTTCAGTAATATTGAATTTCATGGCCCTTTTCAGCACTTCTTCCTGGATAACATCAAGAAGACCATCTGCTCCGGAGTCTTCGGGAAGATGACCCGGCGTGACGTTTATGAGGGGGGCTGTATAAACGCCTGCACAACCGGAAAAGGCGGGGAGTTCTATGGGCCAGAGGCTGTCAGTTCTCGAGCTCGGATTAGCTCGCGGTGACATTGAAGGTAGTCAAGAATTTCTTCAGGGTTCGGCTCACACCGCTGAGCTGCCTCGACGAAATCAGCGATCAGTCCCCTAAATTCTATTTCCTCTGCATGTTCGTCCTCCGGGTCAGGGGCAGGCAACGAGGGATCGGGATAACAGCCCTCTTGTGCTTCAATGCTTAGGTCAAGTTCAAAAGGTGCGTCCCCCCGCAGATCGGCCCCTGCCAAAATGGATATGCCGTTGGGCAGTATTCCGGAAAGCGAGACAACCAAAGGGAAATCAGCAGAGGGGTCCTGGTGTTCCGCAAAAGCTTGCAGATTGCTAAGACGTTCTCCTTGGGCCCCCGCAAGCCAGCGTGCCAGATCAAGAGCATGAACGCCCAAAGTAAAAAACGATCCTCCGCTTTCAGTCTGGCGACGTGTCCACCCCTTGCCCGCGGCCAGCCTTTCGATACCAAGGCGATAAATGCAACTGATACGACGAACTCGGCAAAGCCTTCTTCGCAACATGCGTAAAGAGGGGTTCCAGCGCAGGCGAAAGCCTACCTTAACAGGCACGGGTGCCGAGCTTAGTATGCGCTCCAGTTGTGCAAGCTCATGAGCAGTGATGCACAAGGGCTTTTCCACAAAAACAGTCTTGCCTGCACGTATGGCTTCCAGGCATAAGGCGGCATGCAAGTGGTTTGGAACCGCAATGGTAACTGCGTCGACTTTGGGCAGCAAGAGACTTAAAGACTCGTAAATGGGGAAGCCTGCCTTCAATTTCCTACGCCGCGACACAATTCCCACCACCTGGGCTCCTGCAGCCTGAAGATGCCGAAGGTGGATCTGCCCGGCCTCACCAAAGCCTATAACACCCACTCTTAGGCTATTTGATCTCAATTTCCTTTTGTTCTCAGATCGGTCACCTGCCACATCTACACTCATTCCGTCCCCAAGAAAAAAACGCATTTTGCCCGGTAGATTTTTCTCTCGCTCCTGTCGAGCGATATCAGGCAAGAGAATCTTAACTCAAAACCAGCCTGAGTTCAAAGTCAAAAGCAGGCACGTTCTTCAGTAATTCAGTAACTACCCCAACTTATCAGGAGCCATGCTCCTCAGGGCCGGGATTCTTTGTGCTTCGCCAATTTAGCGCATGTTGTCCTTATATGTGCTTGAAAAATTTCTACGCCCTGCATAAGATTATGAATGAATGCTCCGGGCTTGGCGGCGAATACGCTGTATTCATCAATATCAAGCCCAAATACCCCATAAGCACCAAAGGAAGG
>JAFDHO010000331.1 GCA_019308745.1 Deltaproteobacteria bacterium | reverse complement strand
TGGCTGTTTTCGGGATTCCAAAGGTTCACGAGGATGACCCTGTGCGGGCCATCAAAGCGGCAACAGAAATTCATGAATTGATTGGGAAGCTCAGCCCCCAACTGGAGGACAAAGTAGGACGACCTTTATCCATGCACAGCGGCGTCAATACGGGTCTTGTAGTAACCGGCGAGGTAAAGCTGGATCAGGGCACCCACGGTCTTACAGGTGATGCCATTAACACGGCATCACGCCTTCAGGGTCTTGCTAAGACTGGTGAAATATTAGTGGGATATGAGACCTATCGACAAACCGAGGGGTATTTCGAATTTGAGGAACTGGAAGCCACAAAGGTAAAAGGCAAGGAGGTGCCCGTTAGGGTTTACAAAGTAATATCCCAAAAAGGCAGACCCGTTACAACCCACCGTCTTTCAGGCGTGAGAGCTGATCTCGTTGGCAGAAAGGTTGAACTGACCGAACTCAGGGAGGCCGTGGAAGACCTCGGAACCGGAAAGGGCCGGATATTCTCTATCTGTGGGGATGCGGGCACGGGAAAGAGCAGGCTTGTTGAGGAGTTCAAGTCCGGTTTAGATCTTGAAAAGATCCAATGGTTAGAAGGGCATGCCTATTCCTATGCTCAGAACATCCCCTATTTTCCCTTGATTGATCTGCTGAACAGGGTCTTTCACATTGAAGAAGGTGATTCTAAAGAAAAAGTCAGGCAAAAAGTCGAATCAGGCGTGGAGGACCTCCTCGGCAAAAGGGAACACATCGTTCCCTTTATCGGGAACCTCTATTCCCTCAGCTACCCTGAACTGGAAGGTGTAAGCCCTGAGTTGTGGAAATACCGGCTTCAGGAAGGGGGAAAGGCCATCTTAGCGGCCCTGGCCCAAAGAATGCCCACCATTTTCTTCCTGGAGGATCTTCACTGGGCAGACATTTCTTTCCAGGAGTTCCTCCGTCAGGCATTGTCCGAGATCCGTCACCCCGCTCTTGTACTCTGCGCCTACAGACCACACTTTAGCCTGTTTACGAGTCATCAACTCAGCTCCCTGCCAGGAAACTACCATGAGATACGGCTTCAGGACCTTTCCCCATCAGAGTCCCAGGACATGGTGGGATCCCTCCTGAAGACCGACTCTCTCCCCCCGGATCTGAGGCGATTTGTCCAGGACAGGGTTGAAGGGAACCCCTTCTATTTGGAGGAGGTGATCAATTCCCTGATCGAATCGGAGGCCCTGGTGCAGGATGACGGCAAATGGCGCCTTATCAGGGAGATAAGCGAGCTGGACATATCATCCACGGTCCATGGTGTCATATCGGCCAGGCTTGACCGGCTGGAGAGGGAGGCGAAGCGGATACTGCAGGAGGCATCGGTAATCGGCAGGGTGTTTCTCTATGACATCCTCAAGAGGATTACGGAAATGAAGGACCAGATCGACGGATGCCTGAGCGGGCTGGAGCGCCTTGATCTGATCCGGACCAGGGCTTTGCACCCTGATCTGGAATATGTGTTCAAGCACGCCCTGACCCAGGAGGCTGTCTACAATGGATTGCTCAAGAAAGAGCGTCAGGAGATCCATGAGCATATAGGCCTTGTGATGGAGCAGTTGTTTCATGACAGGCTCCCGGAGTTTTATGAGATCCTGGCGTTTCATTTCAAGCAGGGGCAGTCTGTGACCAAGGCCGTCGAGTATCTGATGAAGGCAGGCTTGAAGGGCTTTTCACGATGTGCCGTGGAGGAGGCGCACCAATACTACAAGGAAGCCTTTGACCTCCTCTCCCCACGAACGGCCAAAAGCAGGGAGGAAGACACCCTGCTCATCAATCTGCTGAATGATTGGGGGATTCCTCTTATTTGGCGAGGGGCTTTCACCGAACTCATAGATCTCTTCAAGGCCCACGAGGAACTTGCCGAGTCACTCGAAGACAAAGAAAGGCTCGGCATGTTTTGTAGCATTTTAGGGGTGGCATTGTGTTTTAGAGAACAGTTCGCAGATGCCTATACATACTTGATCAAGGCACTTGAACTGGGAGAGGAGGCAACAAGTCCAAAGGTGATAGGGCATTCCTGCCTCCGTCTTGCCATTACCTGTGCACACCTTGGTCGGCTGGACGAGGCCGTCAAATATGGGGAACGGGCTCGGGAAATATCCGGGAACCCCAAGGCCGATCTGCCTCTTCACAGAGCTGCTTTGGGATTGAATATTGCTTATTTGTGCAGAGGAGATATCCGGAAGCTACGTGAATTAGGGAGGGAACTCCTGGACGAGGGAAGAAGGAGATCAGACCCCCGGCCCCTGGCCGTAGGTGAGATGGTATTTGGGTTATCCCATCTTTGCGCTGGTGATTTTAAATCAGCAATAGAGAAGTTCAAGGCGGCGCTTAAGGCTTCCATAGATCCTCTTCTAATCCAGACATCTACATTATTTCTCGGATATGCATACCTGGCAAATGCCCAGTACCAGGAGGCGATATCCGTTTCGGAAGAGGTGATGCGCTTCAGTGAGAAGTATGGTTTTGAGTTGTGTGGGACATTTGCGCTGGCCTTCAGGGGGTACGCCTTGGCCGCTACAGGGGATCTGGACGGGGGGTTTAAGCTTGTGGGGAGGGCAGAAAAGACATGTTTGGAAACAGGTGCGCGTTTTGGATATGCAGTCATACAATTGTTTTACGGTCAGCTCTCCCTTCAGATCACCGAGGGCGGGGGACCCAAGAGCTTCTCCTTCATGGTAAAGAACATCCGGTCTCTCATCAAACTCGTTCCCGGTGCCGCCAGGAAGGGGGAAGAGCATTTCAACAAGGCGGTTGAGATCCTCAGTGAAATCGGCGCCAAGGCATTACTGGGCCAGGCACATCTCGGTCTGGGGTCCCTTTACAGGGCCAAGGGGAGAAAGGAGAAGGCCATAGAGAGCCTCTTAAAGGCTATTG
>JAFDHO010000330.1 GCA_019308745.1 Deltaproteobacteria bacterium | reverse complement strand
TTCCGAGCCTCCCGGGCTGGTCTTTTCTGCGACTTATCTGCGGGGGAGTTCTGCCCCCTCCCGCTGTTCCCCTCGCTATCGCTCGGGGCCAGGGGTTTCCCCCACTGATAAGTCACAAAAAGACGGCGCCCTCCCGCCAGTCACTCCAGAAAAGGCATCATCACCCGTTCTCCCTATCTGAGGAGGCATTTCAAAAGGCTAAAGTGTTACAGACTTTTTACGAGAGCATCAATATTGGGTTGCTGCAATGTCCGGTGAGATTCTTTTGAGATATGGTCTTGAAAAAACGGGCAAGACGGACCTCGGTGCTGGTTATTAGAAGGAGACCCCTGGGTGCTGAACCAGAGCCGGGTCCTCTGGCCCAGCATATTTCCTTGAGGCTCGGCTCAAGCCTTGCTTGTCAGGTGGTCGATTCCCAGCTCCTCCAGTCTTTCGGGAAGGGGGACTCCCTTGTCGTCCCATCCCATGAGTCTGTAGTAGTAATGTTTTGCCTTTTCCATTTCTTCAACATCGAGTGCCTTGTCCGCCAGGGGACCGTTCCTCGTGGGGCTGAAGAAACGACTCGGTAGTCGATCATCCGCTTCGCTCAGGCCTTCCCGAACGTTGAACATTCGGCACATGGTGAGGATCCGCTCAGAGATCCTGATGTGCTCCGCAACGCTGGTCTCCCACCCGGTTACTGCTGAGAGGAGGCTCGAGATCTGGGTGTAGGAATAGGGGAGGAAATCGCACAGGACCAGAGAGTCACAGATGATCCTTTTGGATTGAATCAGCTTGAAGAGAGCCACCTTTCGCGGGCCGATATCGTCTAGATGGGCAGGCTCCAGTCCTATGGGTACGGCATCGGGTATGGTGAGAACGGGTTGCTGGCCAAAGGAGCTGTAGAAGATATCGATCATGCTGTCCATATGGTCTGCGCCGTGGGGGTTCACCATGTATCCGAGGCCAAGGGCCTTGCTGAGTCTCGGTTCGTGCATGGGAATTTCCTGCTTCTTCACATGCATGGCAAAGGCATCGGCCCCTTTTCCTATGCTTTCTGCGGCCCTTGCGCACCCTTCCGCCAGGAGATCTCCAATGCCCTCCCGGACTGCAATCAAGTCGATCATCTTGAGCATGGCATCGGCGTTCCCGAATTTCAACTCCAGGCCCCCGAGCTGCTCTTGGGTCAGGAGACCGTTTTCATAACATTCCATGGCAGAAGCAATGGTCATGCCCGTGGATATGGTATCCAGGGAATAGGCGTTGCACAATTGGTTGGCCCGGGCAATGGCTGCCAGGTTATCGATTCCACAAGCAGATCCCAGAGCGCCGAGGGTTTCGTACTCCGGCCCGCCGTAGGAAGGGTCTACCTGGTAGGGCGGATCCTTGACCTCCACGGTCTTCTTGCACCTCACGGGACAAGCAAAACAGGAATCCATCCCTATCCGAATGGTTTGCTTCAGGGTCTCGGCGGAGATCTTGTCAACGGCCGGAAAACCGCCATCACGGAAGTTCCTCACCGGCAGATTGCCAAGCTTCTCGAAGCGGGGCATGGGGCCACCGGTCCCAAACTCGGAAAAGGATTTCATGAGGTCGAGGTTCTCCTTGAGCCAGGTGGCCAGGAGTTTCACCCCGTCGGAGCCGGCCACGGGGGGTAGTCTGTCCCCCCGCACGGCGACGGCCTTAAGGTTCTTGGAGCCCATGACTGCCCCCATGCCGCCACGGCCGGCCGCATCAAAGAGCCCGTGCATGACACAGGCAAACCGCACCCTGTTCTCTCCGGCCGGACCGATCATGGCAACCCTGATCCTGTCATCAGCCAATTCGGAACGGATGGTTTCCTGGGTCTCTTTTGTCGCTTTACCCCAGAGGTGGGAAGCGTCGCTTATCTCGGCCTCTCCCCGATGGATCCACAGGTAGACGGGCCTCTTTGCCTTCCCCTGGATGATCAGGGCATCAAAACCTGCTCGCTTGAGCTGGGAGCCCCAGTATTCGCCCGCCTCGGCCTTGGCAATACCCCCTGTCAAGGGCGATTTCGCACCTACTGTGTGGCGCGCTGATCCGCCAAGGCTCAGCCCGGTCAAGGGCCCCAGGGCAAAGACGAGCCTGTTTTCGGGACCCAGGGGATCCAGGCCCGGTCTGGTCTCCTTCAAAAGGCAATAGACAATGAACCCTGTCCCTCCCAAATACTTCCTGCAGAATTCACCATCGATCTTCTCCCTGTCAACCCTCTCCTTGGACAGGTCGACGCGGAGGATCTCTCCGTTGTAACCGCCCGGTACGCTGTCAGCCATTTGTCCTCACCTCTCGTTCATATAGAATATCGAAACAGGTTTTGGTCACGCCCGCCTGCCGGGCAGGCGGGGGGCACGGGGTCGGGGGTCGTTTCCCTCGTCGTGGCTTTTACCTCTTTCCTCCTCTCCTTCTCCAATCCCTTGGGCTCACGTAATCGCTCTGCTTTCACATGCCCCTGCGGACGTCCCTTGCCTGCTTCTCGTGATACCTGTAAAAGGTGGGGTCGAAACTGTCCGGCAGCCGTCCTCCATAAACCTCTGCATAGCCCCTCTTGATCATTTCCAGGTTGATGTTTGTGTCTCCTGAGGTGATTTCCCCGAGGACACGGTTTGAACTGTCCAATCCATATCCCTTAATATCCACGATCTTGTCCAGTAGGATTCCAGCGAGAAACCTTTTGGCTTTTTCAGAGTAAGGTTGTCCTTTCTTGAACTTAGAATAGGAGACCTGGGGCGCATCGATCCCCACAAGCCTGACCTTGATCTCTAGTAACATTTTAGCCGTTTGAAAAGCGATTCAGAGAACTCGGTGATGGACGAACGGGGGTGATGATGCCTTTTCTTGCGTTCCAAGGCTCCCGGGCTGGTCTTTTCTGCGACTTATCTGCGGGGGATTTCTGCCCCCTCCCGCTGTTCCCCTCGCCTACGCTCGGGGCCAGGGGT
>JAFDHO010000329.1 GCA_019308745.1 Deltaproteobacteria bacterium | reverse complement strand
TTAAAGATCAACTTCCCGGTTTTAAAACCCCCCCTCAAGAACATCGGCTAAGATTATTCTTCAATTCTTAAACAGCCTCGTTATGACATAATCATAGTTTTCAAAGACCCTGAAGGGAAAGAAAACATACTCCGAGCTCAGGTTAAGACAGCAACCAAAAACTTATCCTTCATAGGTGGAACAAGAGGCGGTGTCGATAGAAAGTACGTATCTGGGGTCAAGGAATACAAGCAATCGCCGAAAACCTCGGATGTGGTAATCGGCTTTCACCCTTGGCCAGAAGGTCCTTTTGATTTGTACTTTGTTCCCACGATTCTAATCGAGCAATTGGAACAGAAAAGCATCTCTCTAAAGAAAATAGAGAGTCTCAAGAACAACTACGAGATGCTCGAGAATTGCAAGAATAAGGATTACGTTGTCTCTGCCGGTAAGAAATTGGGTATCCTCCGCTAGTTTGTGGACCCTAGTTACACCTTAACCTACGTCCAACATTCCGTCACTTTGTGTGCTGAGTAGGCTTCTTAATCATCAACTACAAAAAAGCTAGCCTTTGAGTGGAACAATATCCCGGGGTTTTATCGACATCATGTGCCTCTATTTATATTCTCTCTCAAACGCTTTATTTGCTCTGACTCCCACTTTGCATAGTGTAATGTATTAGTGAGTAACGTTGTCCAGGCCTCATTGAAAAGAACAAGTAAGTTGATATCGTCGTTTGAATTTCGCTGATCTTTGTAGGATACCAATCCAATTTTCACGCACCCATTATGGACTTCTCTGGCAAGGGAATCAATGAGCGCATCTGGATAACAGAGATCATATTCCATAGGCTTTTTACTGCCGATTGCTGAGAGATATTTGAGCCATTGATCCTGAATAACCTTAGAATCTTCATCGAGCCCAATCCTTTTCAGCATCGCTATGATTGCCCTTATTCTAGACTCTCCGGAGGGGTGTGTGCTGGATTCTCCGAACCCTGGCCGGAAGACATCTGGATCCAAACTGCAGCAAAGTCGTATATGCGTGCGTCCAAACGCAGGCCCGACCATAAATGTCGCGATCATATCGCTGGTAAACTCCGTCGTCCAACGATCTTTCCACTCGGTCTCTAGCCTATCATATAACACTTGATAATTTGGCGGCGCCCCCTCTCTGATTCTGCGCTGCTTCTCGCTCTGGATATATGACGAAAGATCGGAGAAGAAGTTGCCAAGGAAAGTACCGGTATAATTAGAGAAGAGAATATGTCCCAGTTCGTGGCATAAATCCGGTAGTCCTAACAGGAAGAGGTGTTCTACTGCTGGAACCTTAATCAGGTGGTAAGGTGGAATCGCTCCATAATAGTCACTGCTGAATCCCGATACCAGCGGAATTTGAAGCGGATACTTGACTTGGCTTACCAACAAGGCGCAGACGTAGCCCAGGAAGTGATCGGTATCATTGTATCGGGTGATCGCAGGTAGTGGATACCACTCGATTTCTGACAGTTTTTCAGTCAAGCGGCTGAATGCAAAAAACTGATTTGAGAGCAATTTAGCATTGCCGAGGTCAGGGTCACTTAACAAAGCCTCAATTTCTTGCCGGATCTGAGCTGTCTTATCGTAGGTTTCCTTAACGTAGCCTTGGATTTCACAGCCAGTTCTTTTGCTTTCCAGGACTCTCTGGATAGCAAGGCACCTTTGTTGTAAGTCGAGTCCAAGACCCTTGAGCAGAGTCTCCACTTGCTTCACTCTTTCCAAAACTTCTGAAAAATAGTGGCCGTTTGAATATCTATGGCGGCGCACATGTCGTCCAGTAGACTAAGATCACTTTCTGTTAGATGGTCGCCCCCTTGCTCTAGGTGCTCCGCGGCTTTCCTCAAGTCGGCGAGGTAATAGATGAGCTTAGGTTTCTGCTTTGTTCGTATCCTTTGTAGAAGAGAACCCGGCAAGTCAATCTCTGACGAGGCTTCCATGACATCTACCTGGACATTTGCTGAGAAGACCTCTAAGAGTTTGCGTAGAACATTGACAAGGAACTGTTGACTACGCGATATTTCCTCCTTCGATAAAACGTTACTGCTCGGAAGCTGATGATGCACTTTCTTTACAACTATTAGGGCGTCGTTGATTTTCTTTGCGAGTTCTGAGCTTCTTTGATACTCATATGAGATGACGCCGATATCGCTCACAGATTCCCTCCTTTTCAATTGGCTTATTTCTATAGATGTTCAGCACCTACGGGCTGCTCAACATCCTCCAATTCCTCACCCGACTCTACTTCTTCTGCTGTTTTGGCTTCTTCCTCCTCGCCATAGAGTGCCTTCTCCATGTCTGCTGGACTGGCGATCGGTCTTAGGAAGGTGTCGCCAAGCTTGGTCGTTATCGGCAGCCTCTGACACTTGTCAGGTGCTGACCACGTAAGATTGGATAATGCAAACACGTCTTGTAACACCTTTTCTATTTCCAGGTTGCCGTCTGCGATCCTGACATGCAGTGGCTTCGTAGTGCCTTGTGTAAGAAAGGGCACCCCCGTATTACAGACTATACCTTCCTTTTCGTTGATTCTGAACCAGCCGCCTACTCTTGGGTTATCCAGAGAATCTAGTCCTGTACCCTCGGCCATTCGTAGTGGATAGGCACTCTGCTTGTGGATCTCAACCACGCCCACTAGTGTATCTGGCCCTATCATGCCTTCATCCTTCAAACTGTGAATAGCCTCATGCAAACCTTTTATTTCAGTCGAAAAACTCCGGCCGTCTCTATGTACGATGATATGCCTGGGTGTGATTCCCGAGTCACGGATGTCTCTTCCCAAGTCATCACGCAGAACCTTTCTCAGATTTCTGGCAGACAGCTTTTCTTTCTGCGGAGTTGGATATGAACGGAAATATGCCTTTTCACCGCCAAGATATACATACGTGAATCCAGCCATACGATTTAGCACGTCGATTCCTATA
>JAFDHO010000096.1 GCA_019308745.1 Deltaproteobacteria bacterium | reverse complement strand
TCCTTTCCGAGCTGGAGGCTCTCCAAGCCGGAAGCCGCCAGTCACTCCAGAAAAGGCATCATCACCCGTTCTCCGTATCTGAGGAGGCATTTCAAAAGGCTAAAGTGTTACGAATTATTGAATATATTCTCAGAAAGACAAGGGCCCACTCATAATTTAGAGCTTGACGAGACCCCGTTTTGTCACTTAATTAGTACCCATACCATTTTTCTCCAACAACGACTGTCTTTACCGACAAGAAAAAACCCAATGGCCGGATTGTATGGAATCCTGGTAATAGAAATCCCCATCCCATCATTCCGGCACCGCACCTAAGGCGCGGGACGAAGTCCGAACGGAATCAAGACCATTGAAGCCATTAGCAGTGCCATTTTATGTCCGCCCTTGGTTCTACAGGGGTTGACTATGCAGTCATGGCGACATGAGATAATTGACCAGCTCAATTGCCAGTTATTCAGTTTCATTTTTGTCAATACCACCTGGCTCCATAAATAGACTTATTATACCAATCTGGAGGATTCTTCAACATGGCCTATTACAAAGACTTGCGGGAGCATATCTCAGCCCTTGAGCGTAACAATTTGCTCTACCGGATAAAGAGAGAGGTCAACAAGGACACCGAGCTGATGCCCATCGTGAGATGGCAGTTCAGGGGGCTCCCGGAAAGGGAGCGGAAGGCCTTCTTCTTTGAAAATGTCGTGGACGTATGCGGAAGGAAATATGCCATTCCAGTCCTGGTGGGATGCCACGCCGCATCGAGGGACGTCTATGCGCTGGGCATGATGTGCAAGCCGGAAGAAATCGTGGAGAAGTGGGCCGAGGCTCGCCGCAACCCTGTGGAGCCCGAAATCGTCGAGCAAGGCCCTGTTCAGGAGGAAATCCATGTCGGCGATAACCTCTTGGAGCATGGCGGCCTGGAAGAATTCCCCGTTCCTATATCAACGCCCGGTTTCGACAATGCCCCTTACCTCACCGCGGCCAACTGGATCTGCAAAGACCCGGAAACAGGAATAAGAAACATTGGCAATTACAGGGGCATGATCAAAAGTCCCGCCAGGATAGGTATCTTGAACGTTCCCGGAAAAGACCTTCGCACGAGCTGGGAAAAATGCCGAAAAGCGGGGAAGCCTCTCCAGGCTGCCATAGCCATAGGGCCTGTCCCGGCGATAGGATATGCCGCGACCGTCAAATTCCCTTACGAGGTGGACGAGTTTGCGGTCAGTGGCGGTCTTGCAGGGGAGCCCATTCCCCTGGTGAAGTGCAAGACCGTGGATCTCGAGGTACCGGCAACGGCTGAAATCGTGATTGAGGGCGAGCTGCCAACGGATTCCATGGAGCGGGAAGGGCCCTTTGGCGAGTTTACCGGCTACATGGCCTCCGAGGAGGTGGGGCCTTATTTTAATGTCACCTGCATCACTCACCGGGAAAAACCGATCTTCAACGTCTTTATCAGCCAGTTCCCACCGAGTGAAAGCAGCACCATGCGAAGAACTGGTGAAGAAGCGAACCTGTACAGGTTCCTCAGAAAACACTGCGGCCTTCCAGTACAGGAAGTGGCCATAAGCGAAACTTGCAGCGCCTCACCCTTCGTGGTCGTCAGCATAAAGAAGACCCACCCCAGCCAGGCCTGGCAGGTTCTGAACGGTGTCCTAACATCGGCCCCCATCCGGAAGTTCATCATCGTAGTGGATGACGACATTGATCCTCGCAGCGCGGACTCTGTCAATTGGGCCCTGAGCTGGAGAGTGCAGCCTGACAGGGATATCCGAGTAGTCAAGGGAATGATCGCCGAGTTGGACCCATCCCTTGCCCCACCAACTGAACTGAGATCCTCTTATCCCCTGCCTTCAGGCGGCTCCGCATTGCTCGTAGACGCGACCACCAAGTGGGACTACCCGCCAACATCCCTTCCCAAGAAGGAATTCATGGAGAGGGCGAAGCAGATCTGGGAAGAGGAAGGCCTGCCAAAGCTATCCCCTGTGAAGCCTTGGTATGGCTATTCTCTGGGGTTCTGGACGAAGGAGTTCGAAGAAGAGGCAGAACTCGCCCTTCAGGGGAAACACTTCCTGACCGGAGAGAAGGTCGCAAAACAAAGAATCAAGGTGTAGCTCCCGCGACCCCTTCTCTCACCTTGAAGCTGTTGCCTTTCATTCCTGTCAGCGGGAGACCTCTCTTCTCCCCCGGAGAGCAAAAAGATTTATCAAGACACGGGGCCTTTGCCTCTCCCAACCATGAGAGTTCACACGCACACAAGGCCACCACGGGCTTCACGGACAGGCATAGAGATGAAGCATGGAGCCTGGCCGACCCGAGGGCATGGCGGCCCATGGGGCCATTAGGAGGCGGTGAGGCCTCCGTCTATGAATATCGTTTGGCCTGTGATGAAATCAGAGGCAGGGGATGCCAGGAAAATGGTTGCCCCGACACAGTCTTGGGGCTGGCCGAGTTTGCCCAGGGGCACTGCGGCCTTGTATTTTTCAGCCAGCTCCGGATTTTGCTGTATGTGGATGGTCCCCGGGGTTATGATCAGGCTGGGACCGATGGCATTGACGTGGATATTATACGGGGCCCATTCAAGGGCAAGGGTCTTGGTGATCATGCCCACGGCGCCCTTAGTGGCGCAATAGCCTGCATTTCCCCCTGTGTAGCCTCTCACTTCTCGGACTGATGAGACATTGATGATCTTGCCCTGCTTCTTCTCCTTCATCACCCTTCCGAAGTGCTTGCAGGCAATCATGGTTCCCTTGACATTGATGTTGAAGATCTTGTCCCAGTCCTCCATGGGATAGTCAAAGGCATCCCGCTTTATGTTGAGTCCCATGGCATTGACCAGGATATCTACGGTACCATGTTTCTTTAGGACTGCTTGAACCAGCCTCTCCATGCTCCCTTCGTCTGTTACATCGGCGGTTAAAGGCGTAATTTCGCCCCCTGTCTCCTTGCCGATATCTTCCGCAGCCTTCTTCAATGCCTCCATGTTTCTGCTGGCAATGACTGCCTTAGCCCCGTACCGGCTAATTCCCGTGGCCAGGGCCTTCCCGATCCCGCCGGCGCCTCCCATAACCACGGCCACCTTACCATCTAACCTGAAAATATCCTTCATTTTATTCCCTCCCTGTGATCAACTCAGCATCTCTGGTTCGGATTTGCCTCCATTGAACTCTCCTTGCCAGATAGCGATTGTTCCCGATACAGAGTAAACCTGTTTGCCCGTTAATGCGTTTCTACGCACAGTGTCCGCGGCATAAGTACTGCCCAATTTGTTATACCTTCATGATCGTGGTGCCGCTGTTCCCCATCAGCCCGTACGTCTGGGCCATGGCCACCTTCGCATCCTTCACCTGGCGTTCGCCACACTCGCCCCGGAGCTGCATGGCCGCTTCAACGACCTGCCAGAGGGCCTGGGCGCCTATGGCCTCCCCAAAGGAAGAGAACCCTCCGCTCGGGCAAACGGCGACTCTCCCTCCAATCCTGGTCTCACCGTCCCTCAGCATCTTTTCAGCCTCCCCTTCTCCGCAGAAGCCGCATGTCTCCAGGTACTGCAGATAATGCCAGGAGCTGTTGTCGGGCAATTCAAGCACATCCACGTCCTCCGGACCTATGCCCGCAAGCTTGTAGGCCTGCTGGGAGGCAGAATAGCTCTCACTGAGCATGGGCGCCTCTGCCTTTGCCGGCGCGGACAGGGCAGAAATCCTGATCGTCGGATCACCATATATGGCACTGCCCATTGTCGACGCTGCTATTGTTACGGCCTTTGACGTATATTGAGCCGCTTTGTTCGAGGCGCAAAGAATGACTGCTGCCGCCCCGTCGCTTGTTGCGCAGATCTCAAAGAGCCGAAGTGGATCGCAGACCATCTTGGAATTGAGGACCGCATCCAAGGTATAGGTCTTCTTGTATCGGGCATTGGGATTGAGCGCCCCGTATTGGCTGAGCAGGACCTTTACCCGGGCCAGATCTTCCTCGGTGGTCCCGTACTTCTCCATCCTCTTGCGGCACTCCAGGGCCCAGTAGGTGGGGTTGGGCATACCCACCATCCGCCACCTGAGGACGTCCCTGTCCTGCCGGGGATTGTCTGATTTGGCGCTCAAGAAACCCTCCGGCGATAGATCCACGCCCACGGCAAGGGCGGTATCGTACTGTCCCGACGCAATGCTCAGGTAGGCGAGCCTCAGGGCCGAGGCCCCGGTCGCGCAGGCGTTGTACACATTGACCACCGGGATGCCCGTCTCCCCAAAGACACTGGCCAGGTACTGCCCGGAGAGATGCCCCGCATTTCCTCCCCAGATATAGATACCGGAACATATGGTTTCTATGTCCTTCCACTCGATGTCCGCGTCTTTCAAGGCGTTGGATACCGCAACGGCTCCAACTTCCACGAATGTCTTGTCGGTGAACTTCCCCCAGGGATGCAGCCCGACGCCAATAATCGATACCTCTCTCATATCAAACCCCTCTTCTCTAGTAGTCTAGTTTTCCAAAACACGGTAGGCCCATGTCACCACATCTTTACCTTCCTCATTTCTGTAAAGGGTGAAGGTGGTTGTCTCCACCTCGAGCCCCGCGCACAGTTTCTCCAGTTCACACCCGACCATGATGCCCACGACCTGGATTCCTTCCGGGAACTCCACGAGACCGATCGGATAGGGCGTGATATCCTTCTCCGTCTTGAAGGGTGGTGGTGGCATGTAATACTGGACGGTGTAGCTCGCCAGCTTCCCCTTCTTGCTCAAGAGAACCTCTTCGACGCCGTCCCGGGAGCAGCCTGGCCTGTGTTGAGCGTGATACGCTGGAAAGAAATAGGTGCCGCAGGAATTGCACTTGGCGCTTATCAGCCTTACCCCATCCTCTGTCCAGGTAAAGAGGTCCGGCAGTGCAGCAACCTCGTTCCCCTTTTCCGTAAGGTATTTCTCCATCTTCAAATCCCCCTGATTGTTTCTTTGATTTGAGTCTGTTGCCTCATCTGGTAAAAAGATCCTTCCCGGGTCTGAAATCCCGGCTGTTTCTGTTCAAAAATATCAAATCCCAAGCACCAAAGCACAATCGAATAAAGGCTGCGGCAGGCTTAAGCTTTGATCAAAGGGTTGAGCCATTTGGAACCATTTGGAACTTGAAACTTGATGCATTCGTAGAAAGTCGGAAAGTGCTCTTTTCTGTCATTCCGGCGAAAGCCGGAATCCAGTAAATTCAATGGCTTCTGGATGCCGGATCAAGTCCGGCATGACGGTTTTGAGACTTTTTACGAGACCATCAAACTTGATTACCGAGGTTTTTCTAGAATCGCCGGTTCAACCATATTAGGAATTAAAGTCAAACTTCCAAGTTTCATCTTGTGGTATTGTTTTGAATGCCACCTATTTTCCCTTGTACTGAGGCTCCCGTTTTTCGATGAACGCCTCTATGCCTTCGGCCTTGTCTTCCGTGGTCAGGGATAAGCTATAGAGCTCCCGCTCGTAAGCAAGCCCTGCTCCCAGGTCTGTCCGCATTCCCCTGTTGATCGCGGCCTTGGCCAGCCTTATGGCGGCCGAGCTCTTGTTGCATATCTTCCCGGCGATTTCCTTGACCCGCGGCATCAATTCCTCCGCGGGCACCACCTTGTTGACCAGCCCGATTCTTTCAGCCTCTGCGGCATCTATGATATCCCCCGTAAATATGAGTTCCTTGGCCCTGTGGACTCCCACCATCCTCTGGAGTCTCTGGGTCCCTCCCCCTCCCGGGATGACGCCGATGTTTACCTCGGGCTGGCCAAACTTGGCCTTCTCCGATGCTATGATAATGTCGCATGCCAGGACGATTTCGCAACCCCCTCCCAGGGCAAAACCGTTGACTGCGGCTATGACGGGCTTTTCAAGCTCCTCGATCATCTCCCCGAGCCTTTTGATGTCGTGGGCCTGCAGGGGCGTTGTCCCCTTGAGTTCTTTGATGTCCGATCCCGCTATGAATGCCCTTCCCGTACCGGTAAGGACCACTGCCTTGACAGAGTCGTCTCCCTTGACCTCTTCAATGGCCTCTTTGAATTCGGCCCTTGTCTGGTTATTGAGCGCGTTCAAGGCCTCTGGCCGGTTGAAGGTAATCGTGGCGATTGTCCCGTCCCTCTCCAAAAGGATGTTTTCGTATCCCATGCCCACCCCCTTTAATCGTCTCTGTTGTGGATTTTCATGCCATACTCACATAACTTGCTCAGGGCCTTGATGCCCGAGGCAAGTGAGGTAAAGACCGGCATGTCCTTGCCCAGCTCTTCCAAGATAAGGTTCTTATACTCATTGTAACCAACCAGCATGCATACGATCACCGGCTTGCCGTACTGCTGAGAAATCCGTTGGACAAGTCTCTTTTCAATGACCTCGAGGGTGTATTCGAATCCCGCCAGGATGACGATCAATGCGTCGATGTTGGGAGCAGAAAGGGGCGCGCTCATGGATTTCTCGAGGGCCTTGGTGAGCCCCATCTGTTCGATGGAAAACCACAGGTCTATGGGATTCTTGGGGGGCATCCACTCGGGAAAGACCTCCTTGAGATCCTTGACTGTCTCGCCGGTCAGATCGGGGAGCTTCAGGCCTCTTTCTTCACAGAGATCCGAAACGACCACACCCACGCTCCCTGCGGCCGTCACCACCGCCACCCTGTTCCCCTTTGGGATGGGCTGCGTTGAAAAGACCTTTGCGAACTCCTTGAGTTCCACAAAATCTTCGGCCTTGATGCATCCCGATTGTTTCAATGCCGTGTCCACTACCCTGGCGTTGCTGGCGATGCTTCCAGTGTGGCTCTTTGCGGCCTGGGCCCCGGCCTCGGTCCTGCCCCCGTAGAGAAGGATGACCGGCTTCCTGGGAGTAACCTGCCTTGCCAGTTTTACAAATCTGTTCCCGTCACTGATGCTTTCCAGGTACATGGAGATGACCCGTGTTTCGTCATCCTCCGCAAAGTACTCCAGCAGGTCGTTCTCGTTGAGATCACACTTGTTCCCGATGGAACAAATCTTTCTCACGTTGAGGGTCTTGTTGACGATGATATCCGAGGCCATACCGGCTGCCAGGAGGCCTGACTGCCCTATCATGGTGACGTTTCCCCTGGGCACATCCTTTATGGGAAAGAAGGACGTGACCAGGTCCCTGGAGACTATTCCTGTGCAATTGGGGCCCATCACCCTGATGCCGTTCTCCCTTGCTATGTCAACTATCTTATCCTGGAGCTTCTTCCCTTGCTCTCCGATCTCGGTGAATCCCATCGCCTCTATGATTACGGCCTTCACCCCCTTCTTTGCGCAGTCCTCCATGACCTGGGGACTGAACCTCGCAGGGATGATGATGATAACCAGATCCACTTCGCCGGGCACATCCAGAAGGGACGGGTAGGCCTTTACGCCACACACCTCGGTCGCATTGGGGTTGATCGGATAGACCTCCCCCGAGAAATCACTTTCCAGGATGTTTCTCAATATGATATTGCCGTCCTTCTTTGGATTGGTGCTTGCTCCCACCACCGCAACCGATCTTGGTTCAAAAAAGTATTTCATAAGTCACCCCATCCTGTCTGTCCAATAGTCCCTTAAAGTTAACAGGCTGTTGCCCAAATCATTTCATTGCATTCATCTCTGAATAGAGGGCATAGGCCATCCTCATGTGCCTTCCGTGTCAAGGATTATCCTGGCATCCACCACCAGGGCATCGTCCTTGTACGCGAAGACAGGGTTCATGTCGATCTCCTTGATCTCCTCCTTGCCGTCAACAAAGGCTGAAAGCTTGAGGAGCATGTCTTCGAGGCTCTCTATGTTAGCCGGGTCCTGTCCCCTGTAACCTTCCAGGAGCTTGAACCCCTTGATCTCCCTGATCATCTCGGATGCGTCTCTCTTCTCCAGTGGGACGATCCTGAAGGTGACATCCTTCAAGATCTCCACGAAGACACCTCCGAGGCCGAACATGAGAACCGGACCGAACTGCGGGTCCCTCGTCATACCCATAATGATCTCAATCCCGGGCCTGGCCATGGCCTGGACAGAGACCCCCTTTATTTCCGCGTCCGGGAATTTCTCCCTTGCTGAGGCCATGATTTCATCGAAGGCCTTTTCCACCTCGGTGTTACTACCCAGATTGATCTTCACCCCGCCTGCATCACTCTTGTGGGTGATCTCCGGGGATGATATCTTCAAGACCACGGGATAGCCGATATCTTCACTCAAGGAGACGGCTTCCGCCCTGTCCCTCGCCAGCCTGGTATCCAAACAGTTTATGCCCGCCCCCTTGAGGACCTCTTTTGATTCGATCTCCGTCAGTATGGCCCTCCTCTCCTCACGGGCCCTGCCCAGTATCTCGTCTGCACTCATCTTCTCTCCCTTTCTCCAAATGGTTTTGAGGCGACGTACCTGCCACCGCGCTCATTCTTCCACGATAGCGACGAGGCGTACGATGGATGCCTCTCCCTGCTCATATCGAATAGGAAAACACGCAAGGGTACACCGGAGACCGGTGACTTCGTCTATCTGGCCGCCCGCTATTTCAATACCCGGGATGCCCGCCTTGGCCAGGGCCAGGTGGCAGGGTTCATAGATGGGAAACTCCTCGTTTGCATCTTTCCCCGTCTCCTCCAGGTATTCCTGGTATAACCAGGGGGCATACTTATCAAGGGGTCGATGGGCCAGCGGGCTGTCCATGGCTCCGCCATCTATCGCCACGGCCTTTACCTTTTTCTCCACGAACCACTCGCCCGCGCTGTCATAGAAACCGGGGAAATAATTGAAGAAGTCATAGGGTTTGGTCTTGAAATACTTGTGCCATCCCGTGTTCACCACCACGAAGTCGCCTTCTTGGATCTTGGGTTCCGCCTTTTCCAGGTCTTCCGCGGTGATTATGTCCCACTTTCCCTTGTGCCTCATATCGACGATGACACCGGGCCCATAGCATCTCTCCAAGGGGATCTGGTCGATATTCAATCCGTCTTGTAACACGTGGGAGGGGGCGTCCATATGGGTTGAGGCATGGAACTTGGTCGTTATGACCGTGGTCAGCTTGTTTACTCCACCCGGGAACCGATCCCTTTCAGGGAACGATACCCTGTGTATGGATATGTCCGTCATCACCGGCCACGGCCAGAGGGGCGTGTGAGCTCCGAAGGGTTGTGATAGATCATAGAATTTGATGGCCATAATATAAGTCTCCTTTCTGGTTTTGTTTTGATTCTCCTTGTTTCTTGCCACCTCAGAGACGATCGTCAAGAAATACCCATATCCTCCTCTTCCAAGGGCTGCAAGGTATTATTGCTTTACCGGCAACAGGGTTGCCTCGGTCCAGAGGGTGGAATATGCCCGCTGTGCCGGCTCCCCTATTCCATTATCAAGCGCTCCCCTGAAGTCTCAAACTATCCGAGTGGTTTGAGAGGGATCTCGCCCAGGTTCAGATCCGCCCTTGTGCTCACCTGGAGTTCTCTGCGCGCGTAACCCTCCTGCTCGATGACGAGCCTGTACTCCTTGTCCCCTTCGAGGCCCTCAAACTCGAAATCGCCGAAATTGTCCGTCTCTATGCTCAATTCTTGAGACCCCGAAATCACGGTAACTTTTATCCCTTGTGCACATTCTTCCATTCGATCACCAAGCACGACCTCCCCTGCTATGAAAGTCTTGGGCAGACCTACATATCTCACCAGGGGCCGGGCCCCGAACTCCGGATGGAGATCCTCAAGCTCGCCTGAGGGCCACCTTTGTGAAATCCCGCTTTCAGGATCTTCCAGGTCGCCGAATATGAGCGCCCCTGTGGGGCAGGCTTCCACACACCGTGGCTCCTTCCATCCCAGGTCCAGAAGGTGAGCGCAAAAGGTGCACTTCTGGGGAAGGTTCTTCTCTTCGTTCCAATAGATGGCCCCATAAGGGCATGAATCGCTTAGGGTCTTGAGTCCCTTTGACTTTGCCGGATCTATGATCACGATGCCGTCCGGGCGTCTGAAGACCGCGCCTTGAGCCTCTGGCCCAATACAACCCGCTTCCTCACAATGCATGCAGGGCCTCGGTATATAGGACACTTTGACCTTTGGATAGATCCCCCTTTCCACCTCCCTGACGTCGATCCACCTGTGCCCGGACTCGGGTTGCGCCACCGACCAAGGAAGATAGTCATTACCGGCAAACTCGTCCCGACAGGCCAGGAAGCAATTATAGCAACCGTTACACCTACTCACATCGATAACCATAGCGTATCGTGCCATAGAGAGTTCAGTCCTCCCACTTCTCAATTTCAATGAGGCAGGAATTGGGAGCCATGCCCGGCGCGTTCTTGGAAAGCATCCTCGAGGAGGTCAGGAGGTTGATGCATCCTCCCCTGTCGATGGAGTCGGGCTTGCCGGGGTCAAGGGGGTCATATTTTGCCGAGGATGCGTAGCTGTGGACGATGCCCGGCCGGACCCTTTCCGTAAGGGTTGCTATGCACAGTACGGCCCCCCTGTCATTGAAGAGCCTGACAATGTCCCCCTCCCCGATACCCCGTGCCCTGGCATCTGTTGGGTTGATGCGCGCGGGCCACCACGCGTGGCCGTCTTTCATGATACGATGAACCGGTATTTCATTGAGCCAGGATGCGTGCTTGTCATAGTGGGTATGGAAGGAGAACCTCGGATGTGGAGACACGAGCTGCAGCGGGTATTTCTTTGCAAGATCCGAGTGGTGCCCCTCCCAGCTTGGTATGTAACGGGGCATAGGTGGTCTCTCGTCATCATCGGGAAAGTGCTTCTCAAGGCTCCTGGAGACGAACTCGATCTTGCCGCTGTAAGTTCCCAGTTCGTTGCCCTTGTTTGTCTTCCTTTTGGGATTGCCCAGGTCGGGCGTGTCACACTCCCTTCCTTCGTAGAACCACCTCAGAGACGGAGTCGATTTATAGTCCTCCGGGATGTTGGCTATGAAATACCCCTTGCTGTTGAACTCTTCCCATGAGATGTATTTTGGCAGGTCCGAGATGTCAAAGAAGGCCCTGACCCAGTCCAGCTCTGTCTTACCTTCGGTATAGAGGTCCTTTTTGCCCAGGCGTTCGGCAAGGAGCGAGAATATCTCGTAATCGGACTTGGACTCCCAGAGGGGTTCTATGCACTTTTGCTGCCTTACGATGATCCTGAAGTTGCACCCGCTGCTGGCATGGACCGTGTAGCCCCCGGCCGCTCCCCACTCCCCGACGTCCTCCCGTTCCAGCTGGGTGCAGGCAGGAAGGATGATGTCCGCAAACCGGGTCTCGCTGGACCACCAGCAATCCTGGTTGACCACGAATTCCAGCTTCGGGCTCTGGTACATCCTGACCCACTTGTTCGTATCGCACATGGTGCCGATGAAGGAGCCACCGTAGCGGTAGAACATCTTTATCTCCGAGTATCCCTCCATGGGATAGGTGAAGTGGGTGAATTGCTGCTCCAGGGACTGGCCGCAAAACCCCTCCCCGTGCCAGCTGACGGGTGGATTCAATATGGCCTCCGGCAGGATGAGCCTGTAGAGACGTTGCTTGGTGGGATTTTCTATCTGCGTGTTGGCTGCGCGGGATGTCCCCATCCTGCCGTCAGGGTCCGCGTACCCGGGGAACCATATGTCTGCATTTGACGGCGCTCCCATGGTCGTGCCCCAGATACTCACTCCGGGCTTTCCAAGCCCCTGCATTGCCTGAAGCAGCACCATCATTCTTGCCCACTCTGTCGCGTAGGCCTCCCTGCAGGCACCCCCTTCCCCTCCCCTGGCACCTCCCGAGAGTACGGTCCTTTTCGAGGCCCATTCCCTGGCCAGGGCCCTTATGGTCCTGGCGCGCACCCCGCACTCCCCGGATGCCCATTCAGGGGTCTTTGGCTGGCCGTCATCTTCCCCGAGGATGTGCCTCCTGAAGGGCTCGAAGCCCACGGTGCGGTTCTTTATGTATTCCTTGTCATAGGATCCCTCGGTCAGCCACACAAAGGCTATTGCCATGGCCATGGCGGTCCCCGTGCCCATCCTGATGGGGATCCATTTCCCGTCCATGGCGGCGGCCGTGTAGTTGTAATAGGGATCTATGAACACCATCTTGACTCCTTTGCCCCTGAGCCACAGGCGCCATATTGCCGAGTCCTGACCGGTGTAAGTACCCCTGGTGGAATCGGGATCATTTGACCAGAAGACGATCATCTCGGCGTTCTTCAGTGCATCCTCCAGGAGATCGTATTGTTCGGGCATCCCGAGCCTCCAGAAGAACCCATAGGTATGGGGAGCCCCCCAGTGCCATCCCTCCCAGCTATCCGGGTTATCCAATACGGGCGTATAGCCGATCATGTTAAAGAACCTGGAGAAAGGTCCCATCTTGTAGCCCGCGATTCCCCAGTTGTGGTGAGAGGATGTCATCCCGGAGATCGCAGAAGGCCCATAGGTCTCCTGGACCCGGAGTATTTCGCCGGCAATAGTCTCCAGGGCCTCATCCCAGCTGATCCTCTCGTAGGCGGACCTGCCCCTTGTCTCTGTGTGACGATCGCTCCCGAGATCAAAATCAACCCTCTTGAGCGGATACTTGATCCTGTCATCGGAATACAGTCTGTCCCTCTCTGCGTGGATATAGGGGGAAAGGTTGAACTTCTTTGGAGGAGAATAGGTCCTCCCGCCGGCCTCGATCTTCCATGGCCTGAAGTCCTTGTCTTCGGCAACCAGGGGGCGAATCCTCACGACCTCCCCGTTCCTCACGTAGACCGAAACAGGACCTGCGTTGGTGCAGTTGGTGAAAACCTGTTCTGCCATTACTTTCCTTCCTTTCCGTCCACGCCCAGCCCTTCGAGGGAAAAACGAACCACCTGGTTCACCAACCTGGCCTTGAACTCGGGATCATACTTCCTGCCGGTGACCCTTGAAATCATGGGCCGTGAATAGGTGAAGTAAAGTAACACGCCAAATATGCTCATAATATCGAGGGTAAGGCTTTCGTCGTCAAGGTGACCCGGCAGGTACGGATGGAGGCGCCCCTGAAGGTAGGCAAACAGGGGGCGCAAGGTCTGATCCGCGACCATCTCAAAGGCCTCAGTGGGGTTGTTGATTTCCCTGATGATCAATTGCCTGTGGCGGCGAAGCTCTTCCTCTGAAAGGGGGCCCTCCAGGTAGGCCTCGGCCACTGCCTTTATGACGGTGGCGGGAGATGGCGATTCGACCTTTGCCAGGGTCTCCTTGAGGTGCTCGTACATCTTCAATTCCCTGGGTATCCATCGTGACCGGAAGACTTCCATGTAGAGCTTCTTTTTGCTTTGGAAGTGATAGTTGACCGCTCCCGTGTTGCACCTGGCTGCTGCGGTAACCTCCCTTATGCTCACCGCATTGAAACCCTTTTCCGCAAAAAGGATCTCCGCCTCCTCCAAGATACGGTTCTTCGTGTCGTTATTGTCTTTCATGCTGCCTTTGCAATCAGGAGCCCTACATTCTCCTTATATTGAGCACTTATGGGAATCCTCGGATCGCGCATAAAGGGATCAAAATAATGCCCCCTGGAATTCCAAACATTCATTTCAAACAATTGTTTGAATGTCAAGAATAATTTCCTTTTGCAGGGGTGTGGGCCAAAACCATATGATGGGGCACCAAGGCTTTCACTAACTAACGTGGCTATCCTATTCGATCCTCAATGGTGCCTTTGTGCGGGACCGGAATTGGTTTTGCTCCGCACCAATCCACCGGGGATTGATGTCCATTTGTCGACTTGCTAAACACAAGTAACTGTTTCGGGAGGAAATTATCATGGCCCTTATGAAAGGTAGCGGAGCAGTGATGCGGTTGCTTCGGAAGGAAGGGGTCGAATTTGTCTTCGGCATTCCCGGTGCCGCGGAAATTCCTCTTCATGGAGGCCCTGGAAAGGGAGCCGGCTATAAAATACATCCTCGGGCTGAACGAGATCGTCTCCGCTGCCATGGCAGAGGGCTATGCCAGGGCATCGGGAAGGCCTGGCTTCTTGAACCTCCACACCGGACCGGGACTGGCAGCGTCCCTACCCATGCTCTATAACGCCCACGCAGGCGGCGTACCCCTCGTCATCACCGTGGGCCAGCAGCACACGCGCCTCCTTCAATACGACCCACACCTCTCCGGCGACATCCTGGGCATGGGAAAGCTCTACACCAAATGGTGCACGGAAATCACCCATGCAGAAGACCTCCAAGTTACCATTCAAAGGGCATTCAAGATGGCCATGCAACCACCCACGGGACCCGTGCTCATCTCCATCCCCCAGAACGTCTTGGCACAGGAGATCGAGTTCCAATACCGCCCCAACACCTTTGTCTTTCCTCGCCTTCGTCCTGACAGGGATGCCGTTGATGGAGCGCTGGACATCCTCCTCAAAGCACAGAAGCCCTTGATCCTGGTAGAATCAGGCGTTTCAAGAAGCGATGCCCTTGAACAGGCAGTCAGGTTTGCAGAGCTAATAGGGGCTCGGGTCTACCAGCAGTGGATGTCCGACGTCAACTTCCCTGTGGACCACCCCCAGTACCTGGGTGACCTGGACCCCACCTCTCCGCCGGCAAAGAAGCTACTGGGGGAAGCGGACGTCCTCATCGGTATCGGATGCCCCATGTTCGCCATGGCCTTCTACAATCCCGAATTTGCCATACCCGAAGGGGTTCGATTCGTCCATATAGACGAAAACCCCTGGGAGATCGGAAAGAACTTTCCCGTGGACTGCGGCATCCAGGCTGACATAAAGACGACCCTTGAAGAATTGAACCGGGCCCTCGAAAGACAGATGCCCCCTGAAGGGAAGAGTGATGTGCAAAGGAGGGTCAAGGAGATCAAGGAAGAAAAGGCCCTGGAGAAAGTCATTGATCGACAGAAGAAGATCATAGCGGAGCAGGCGATGGATATATCGATACTAAAAGAGGTGAAGAAACACCTCCAAAAAAAGGGGCTCT